>NZ_CP060039.1:956610-1275481 GCF_014211915.1 Burkholderia cenocepacia
ACGGACATCCCGTCGCTGCCGAACAATGCGCTCGTGCCGCGTCGCGCCGTAACCCGCTCGGAGCTCGGCCGTGATTTCAGCGTAACGCTCGATCTGGTGTCCACCGCGAGCGACGTCGAGCTCAAGACGCTGATCGCGCAGCCGATCACGCTGTGGATTCAGCAGGCGGACAGGTCGTATCAGCCGATCAACGGCTATATCCACACGGCGCGGCGGCTCGGTGCCGACGGCGGCCTGTCGAGTTACCAGCTGCGCTTCGCGTCGTGGATGCACTTCCTCAAGTTCCGTAGCGACATGCGGTACTGGCAGGACCAGCCGGTCGACGCGATCCTCGCCGACGTGTTCGACAGGCATCCGCAGGCCCGGGGCCAATACCGGTTCGCGCTGTCGAAGCCGCTGCCGTCCCGTTCGTACTGCCGCCAGAGCGAAACCGACTGGAACTTCGTGCATCGGCTGATGGAGGACGAAGGGCTGTTCGGTTTCTGGCGGCACAGTGAAGACGGGAAGGCGCACACGTTCGTCATCACCGACGACCTGCATACCGTCGACGCGCTGTCGCCGAATACCGTCAGATTCGATCGCTCGGGCAGCGGCACCGAAACCGCCGGTTTCACGCAATGGACCGCGTCGCGGACCTTGCAAAGCACGCTGCATACGACGCGCACCTTCGACTACAAGTCGCCGTCGTCGGCGGGCAATCCGAACGGCACGTCGCTGCCGACGAAAAGCGGGCAGGGCGAGCTGCCCGATCAGGCGGAAATTTACGAATACACCGGCGCTTACACGTATCCGGCGCAGGACCGCGGCGAACACCTGTCGAAGATTCGCCTCGAGGAATGGGAGTCGCGTGCGAAGCGTTTCTTCGGCGTGGGCGGCGTGCGTTCGATCGACGCCGGCCGGCGTTTCACTCTCGTCGACCATCCGGAGCACGATCGCGATGCGGCGAACGACCGCGAGTTCGCGGCCATCGGCGTCACGCGTTACATCGAGAACAATCTGCCGGCCTCCGACCACGAAGCAAGTTTCCCGCATAGCCTGCAGGACCCGCTGGCGCAGGTGAAGGCCGGGCACGGGAAAGGGGTTGCGTTCGAGGTCGGGCATGACGACGGCTCCGCCGGCTTCTATCTCGTCGAGGTCGAGGCGCAGCGCGCGAGCGTGCCGTATCGCAGCCCGTTCGAGCACCGGAAGCCCGCGATGCCGCTCGAGACGGCCGTCGTGGTCGGTCCGAAGGGGGAGGAGGTCTATACCGACGCGCTGAACCGGATCAAGGTCATGTTCGTGTGGGACCGGCAGAGCGAAGGCCGCGAGACGGCATCGTGCTGGATGCGCGTCGTGCAGTCGGATACCGGCGGCGGTTACGGCGCGGTGCATATTCCGCGCGTCGGCGAGGAAGTGCTGATCGGCTACATCGGCGGCGACTGCGATCGGCCGATCGTCATGCATCGTGTCTACAACGGGGCGGCCAAGCCGCAATGGCATAGCGACGGGCTCCTGTCGGGCTTCCGGTCGAAGGAGTATGCGGGGTCGGGGCACAACGAGATGGTGCTCGACGACGCGACTGGGCAGAACCGCGCGCGCCTGTTCAGCAGCAGCGCGAATTCGCTGCTTCATCTCGGCTATCTGATCGAGCAGAACGGCAACACGCGCGGTGCGTATCTCGGCTCGGGTTTCGATCTGCGCACGGATGCGTACGGCGCGCTGCGTGCGGGCCAGGGCTTGTACGTGACGACGCATCCGCAGCAGGCGAACAGCCAGCCGCTCGACGCGAGCGAGGCAAAGCAGCAGCTTGGCAGTGCGGGCGGGTTGATCGAGTCGATGTCGCAGGTCGGCGAGATGCATCAGGCGGAGAGCCTCGGTACCGGTCGCGATGCGCTGAAGCAGTTCGCCGATGCGACGCAGAACAGCGTGGCAGGGGCGGCCTCGGGGGGCGGCAGGACGGCCGGCGGCGGAACGGGGAATGCCAATGCGTTCAAGGAACCCGTGATGCTGTTCGCGAGCCCGGCGGGGATCGGGATGGCTTCGCAGCAGTCGGTGCATCTGGCGAGCGAGCAGCAGACCAATATCGTCAGCGGGCAAAGCACGTTCGTGACCAGTGGGAAATCGCTGATCGCCGGCATCCGGGATCGCATCAGCCTGTTCGCGCAGAACGCCGGGATGAAGTTGTTCGCCGGTAAAGGGGCGGTGGAGATCCAGGCGCAGAACGACAATGTCGAAATGATCGCGCAGAAGACGGTGAAACTCCTGTCTGCGACGGCAACGATCGAAGGCGTCGCGAAGGAGGAGATTCTGCTGACGTCGGGCGGTGCGTATGTCCGAATCAAGGGTGGCAACATCGAGATTCATGCGCCGGGCAAGATCGACGTGAAGGGCGGGCAGCACGCGTTCAGCGGGCCGACGAGCATGCACAAGACGTTCAAGGCGGAAGGCAAGAAGGCGGATATGCGGATTCGCTACGTGGATGCCGATGGCAACGTGCCGCATGGGGAGCCGATCAAGTTCACGACCGAGGACGGGACCGAGCATAGCGTCGCGCTAGACGCGGAAGGCAAGGCGGAATTGAAGAACATCGATTTTGACGAGTTCGTGGCCAGTCAGGTCAAGCGGATGGGAGAGTGAACATGGGTGGCAAGGCGCTTGTTCAACATCAAGTTTGTATCGATCTGCCGGGGGAGCCGGTCAAGTGCGCGGCCGAGACGGAGTTGACTGTGTTGTTGCGCAAACACCGGGACGTGGTGTTCGACGTCAAGCTTCAGTCGGGTGCGACGTACACCGTCACGACGACGCATCCTGATCGACCCACTGGGCGCTTTTATGACACCAGGCAGAAGGCGAATGTCGGCAAGACCACGTTCAACGATGGGCAGCTATGCCACATCTGGCTCGGACGTACGTTCGAGGGGAGCCTAATTTTGAAGCAGGGCGATAAGGTGCTTGGGCACTATCCGATTGCCAAAATGGACTGCACAAAAGGCTGCACCGATGACCCAAAGGATAAGCCGGCGCCGGTCCTGATCATGCTCCACAACGACAAGGAGTGGGCTAAGGACTTGATTCGGATTTCGGACGCCGGAGTCCTCGGCAATGCGGTCGCGGCGCCATCCCTGATGTCCGCTCTCGAACGGGCCCGCCGGGCGCAACCCAAAGATGATGTATCCAGTCTGCTGAGTGATAGTCCGTTCCGGTCGAAAACGACGATCTCGGGTGCTGGCAATGTTGTCCGAGGCGAGGCATTAAATGTTTCCGCAGATGGGCGAGAAATAAAATATTCAGTTCATCTATTCTCGATAAAGCGGAATGCTGGGGTGGATGAGCCAGGTTGGGCCACCAAATTCTTCAAGGAAGGCGATAAACCTTACGAATTCAAGGGCAATCCTCACGATGTTATATCGAGGAATTGGATTCTGGCACAGGCTGGGAGTATTGGAGCCTATGTGAGGGATGCATGGTACGGAAACGAGCCATGGGCAAGAGATTTTTTCAAGAGATCCTTCTTTTTAATCAAGCGGGGCGGTGAGACGGTGCTCGCGTTCTCTACCGTTCCCGAAGATTGGAAGACTCTGGGGTTTCTTCTGGTTGGCTATGCACGGGAAGTGCGGCCCGGCACGAAGTTGGCAATGATTGCCGGCGGGGCCGGATCGTTGTCCTCAGTAGGGGCTGCGGCGTGGAATGCGGCCAAGGAATCGTTTTCCGGCAATGCACTGATCGCATTCTTTATTGGGGCGGGAATCGATGCGTTTGTATGGTTTTCGGACTCGAATCAGGACTTTCGAGACTTAATGGCAATATTGTTGGTGGATGCTTTCAAGTCAGCATTGGTTGGTGCTGCGATAAGCCTGATCAATGCCGGTATAGTCGCTATGGCCGCTGCAACAGGCGTCACTGTTGGTGCTTTGGCAATCGGGGGTTTTGTTCTAATTTTGGGCGTAGGCTTGCTTGTCGATTACTTGTTCGATGCCAGTGGGAAGAAATTCGTAAAACTGCTATTTCATAATCCGAAGTCTATCGTGGACGAAATCGATGGTATGGTACGCAGGGCGGGCAGAGTGCTCGAGGAAAAGCTTCCAAAGGACTACGGCAATTATTATTCCGGGTCGCAATGGCTGTTGCTTCCCTAATCGTTAATTGAATTTTTTGCGAGTTTTGGTCTGGCAATGATCGAGTCAAATGTTGATGAGGGGGCCGTCGATGACGGTTCTCCGATAGATTTTCATGGGAAGTTAGCCGTAATAGAGTTGGCTATTGGTTTGCTTGTGGCTGGAATCTATTATGTGTTTTCTCAAATGGGCGTGATGTCGGGGTCGTTATGGAAGTCAGTTGTGATTGTCCAGCTGTGTGTGTCGGCTGTTTTGTTCATCCATTACATCGCAAATCGACGATCTCGTAGGCTTTGGGTCGAGGGTGTTGTTTCTCTATTTGCTATGGTTCCGTGGTTGATGATCTCATTGGTGTGGTTGTTCTATGTATCATATGTGATGCCGGTGATGTTGAGGTCTCTGGTAATTGTGGCTTGTTTTTTAATTATTGGTTGGCACTCGCTCAAAGTCTGGTTGGATTTTAGTCGGGCTGTGAAGAGTGAATCGATTGTCGGCACGATTTATTACGAAAGTAGTGAGGGCTTTGTATTTAGGAATTCCTTGGGGGGTATATTGACAAATTAACTTCAAGAAATCCTCTTAAAGGCTCGTTGCTTGCAATGATCGGTTATGCCTCACCCTTTGCTGCGGCATTTGGGTTGAGTGCAAATCATATTTTTGGTGAAAGCGTTGGTCCTCATGTATTGTGCGTAATTTTGTCGATTATTGGCTTTCCGATGTCTATCTGGATTTTGGGGAATGCCTGTGTGCGGTCGATTTTTTTTCGGGTGTACTTGCCATTGAAGCTCGAAAAAAAGACGGGAAGGAAGGTTGTTATTAGTTCGTGAGTGTCATGGTCGGCTACGAAAAATACATGCCCAAGGACTACAACCCGTACTCGCCGATGTTTGGAGCCGTGCCATGACGAACGAGGCTGTCGCCCGCGGCGCGGGGAAGTCGCTGTCACCGGTCATTGCGCAGACCGTATGGGCCGGGATTCTGCTGAACGCGTTAGCGATTGCGCTCGCGTTTACCGCTTACAAATTCGATTACGGCGTTTCTAGTCTTCCCGGCCAAATCAGCGTAGCAATTGCCGTGGCGTGCGTGGCGACGCCGGTGATTTGCTGGCTCGTGTGCCGACGCACAAACAAATTCATCGTCTATGGGTGGCTCAGGTTGGTCAGTTTGCTGTCGGCCTATGCGTTGATCGGGATCGCCTTTTACTTCTACTACTTCATTTTCGCGCCGATGCCAGTTTTTGCACGGGTTGCCGGATTGGCGATCGGAGGCGGGCTGAGCGTCTACTGGACCGTGTATTCCTACCTCGCACTGACGCGTCATATCGCACATTCAGATTTCGAGGGCAGGGCGTTTGACATCGATGACGGAGCGATCGTCTGCCGGAAGGACTTCTTCGAGACTCTCGACGCCGCATATGCAGAGCGTAGCCCGTTCGTCAAATGGCACTCATGGATTGTCATGGCGCTTGCGCCATTCTTTTTGGTGCTCAGTCGGTTGCTGTCGATGTACTTTGGGACAGGCGGCGTACTGTTCTTTGTTGCAGCAATCACTTTCCCCGCGTCGCTCTGGTTAATCGGCGTCATGATCCGGGTCGGGGTGACGATGATCCAGTTGCCGCACGCGATGGAGCGAAAATACCGAAAGCCTGTGCTGATGGCGCGTGACGCATCGTTCTAGCGCGGGTGAGCGCCGCAACGGCAATCAAACCAGGTGATACGAAAGCGCGGGGCGGTCAGTGACGTCGCGGCGTATGTATGAAGAGTGTTGATCGACTCCGGCCTGATCACGTGTTCGAGATGGTGAGGAAAGCCGTCCCGCTGTGCTTGGTGTTACCGTTGCTGGGCGCAGGGATATCGTATGCCGCCTATACGGACGAATTGTCAATGTCGACCTGGCCCTGGAGGATCGGCGTTCTGGTTGCATTAGGTTGCTGCACGGGACTCCTGCTCGTCTATGTGAGATATCGCGGTACGAACGAGTTGTTCGCTTACGGACTCGTCATGTCGCTGGGCACGTTCGCGACGTACTACTTTTTCGGCATATTCGGATATTTCTGCTTCTTCATCTTTGCGCCTATACCCGACCTGGCGCGGTGGCCGGGATTGATCGGCGGCATCGTACTTAACATTTTCTGGGCGGCAATAGCGTACCGGAGCGTGCGTCATACGATCGAGGCAACGCCCTTTGTCGGCAACGTATTAGACGATCGCGGGGAGGTCGTCATTTATGACGTTCAGCGCGGAGTAACGGAGTTCGAGCGGCACCACAAGGAGCCTTCCGCCATCCCGAAATTTGGCCGACATATCGTGTTCGGACTGGCGCCGCTTTACCTGATACTGAGTCGCCTGCTTTCATCGAGTTTCGGGGCAAACGGCGTGCTACTGTTTTTGGCCGTAATGAGCATGCCGCTGGCGTTGTTGTTGTCAGCTTGCTCGTGCGCAACTACGTATTGATGGTCGCTTTGCCCACGCGGATCGAGAAGGAGCGTGGCAAACGTGTATTGGTGACCGGATAGGCCGCATTTTCTTGCGGACGAATGTCGCGTGACGTCGAACGTATCGTCTCCGACGAGCGAGGTTGGCCACAAAGTGTCCGCCCTCTCGCCAGAGAATCGGATCGATCGCGTCTCGGGCGCGCTGGAATCGGCGCACGGCCCGTGTAAGAGGGCCGTCGCCCCGGTCACTGCCCCACCCGGAACTCGATCCGCCGATTCCTGGCCCGCCCATCCGCCGTATCATTCGGCGCAATAGGCTGATCCGGGCCCACCCCCGTCGTCGTCATCTGCTGCGGCGGAATGCTCTTCGTGATCAGATACCCCTTCACCGCATCCGCGCGCGCCTGGCTCAGCGCGATGTTCGACGTCCGGTTCCCCGAGTTGTCGGTGTGGCCGATGATGTCGACCGTGCGGTTCTGCATCTTCGCCAGCGCGGCCGCCATCTGGTCGAGGATCAGCTTGCCCTGCGGCGTCAGCGTCGCGCTGCCGGTCTCGAACTCGATCGTCCGGTTCGCGAGCGTCTGGTCGAGCACGCCCTGTTCGGACGCCGACACGCGCAGCCCGTTCTTGATCGTGTACGTCGGGTTCAGCGTGTTCGCCATGTCGCTCGCGAGCTGCTGGCGCTGCGCCTCGTTGTGCACCTCGCCCTTCATCTCGATCTGCGTGCCGTTGATCTTCAACTGCCCCTTGCTGATCTGCTTGAGCTGCGCGCCGAGCAGCTTCTGCACGTTCGCGCTCCAGTTCGGCGGCGTCGCGACGTCGCCCACCTCGACCTGGTCGACGACGTTCGTCGCGCCGTAGGTGTCGCGCAGCTTCTGCAGCACGGCGGCCTTGGTCGCCTCGTCGGGCACCTTGCCGCCGACCACCACCTGGCCGGGCGTCGCGTTCGCGGGCGGCGGCGCGATCGTGCCGGCGGTGCCGTGCACCACCGTGCCGGACGCGCCGCCGGCGTTCGGGTTCGCCTGCTGCAGCGCGGTCGTCGCGACCGTGCCGTTGCCGACCGGCGTGACGGTCGCGCCCGTGTTCTGCGCGAAGGCCGCGCCGCTCGCGACGAGGCCGGCCGCGAACAGCGCGGCGAGGGCGGGCGAGACGGCGGCCGACAGGCGCGCGCGCCGGACCTGAATCGTGCGATGCATGCCGTCAGCCTCCGATGAACGCTTCGCGGAACGCGTCGATGGCGACGCGCAGCGAGAGTTGCGGTTGTTCGAGGTAGCTGACGAGCTTGCTGATCTGGTGATCGTTTTGCGCATGGGCGTCGATCCACTCGGGATCGTCGATGTCGATGTTGTGGGCGGCGTAGGTCTGCGGGTCGACGACGCTCAGCAGCGTCTTCGCCGACGCGCCGTTGAAGCCGATGACGAGCCGTTCGCGTTCGGCGATCGTGCCGATGAAGATCGCAAGCTCGAAGTCGGCCTGCGCGACGAACGGCGCGATCAGTTCGAGCCAGAACGCGGCGACGAGGCTGCGGTAGAACGGGTCGACCGGCAGCGGCAGCGTGAGGCCGCGTTCGATGTGCGACGAGCCGCTCTGCATCACCGGGCGCAGCAGCGAGCCGAGCGCGAGCATCGCGCCGCGCAGCCGCACCGGATGACCGCTTTCGAGCAGCATCTCCTGCAGGCCGTACAGCGTCTGGTGTTCGACGAAATCGTTGAAGGTGCCGTCATGCGACGTGCCGGGGCCGCCGATGTCGATCGGCACCTGCGTGTCGCCGAGCGCCTGCAGCGCGCCGGGCGGCTCGTCCTTGCCGAGCAGCGGCGGGATCTGCGCGGCGACGCGCGACCACAGCCGCGCGAACGCGAGCGGGCTGCGCGCGAGGAACGCGAGCGGCCGGTCGACCTCGAGCGCGGTCGCGCCGAGGAACGGGAAGCGGCGCATCGACACGTCGTGGCTCGCGACCATGTGGCCCGCAATCGCGAGCTTGCTGCGCGAGCCGAGGAACGCGAAATGCATCGGCTTCGCATCCTCGTAGACGATCTTCCAGCGCGGATCTTCCGCGAGCAGCTCGAGCGCCTGCGCGATCCAGCGATCGAGCGTCTGCAGCAGTTGCGGATTGTGCGCGCTCTTCACGAAGTCGCCGCGCGACGGAATCTTGCCGAAGTAGGCGATTTGCGCCTGTACGGTTTGCGTCATTGCGCCCTCTGTGCATTCGTTGCGTTGGCGGCCGCGACGGCCGGCGCGGCGCCCGGCGTGCCGGCGCCGGCTTGCGTCGCATTCTGCGCGGCGCCCGCGCTCGCGTCGGCGACCGACGACGGCAGCTGCAGGCCGCGCAGGCTCTGCTGCTGCGGCTGGTCGCCGCCACCGGCCGACGGCTGCGACGTGCTGATGATGCGCATCGTCACCGACACGTTCACGCTGCCCTGTGCCCACGTCAGGTCGAAGGTGCCGTCCGGACGGCGCTTGCGCTGCGCCGAGTTGATCAGCTTCTCGAGACCGTAGCGGCCCGGCTCGTTGACGAGCTGCACCGTGCGGCCGTCGAAGGTCGTCGCGGACAGCGTCGCGCCCGGCGCGCCCTGCGGGTTCGGCCACACGAAGTTGGTCCACTGCGGCGGCGTGTTGCGGTAGCGCAACTGCTGGCCGTCGATCGCGATCGTGTATTCCGTCGTGCCCGTGCTCGGTTGCGGCAGGATCTGGAACACGGTCTGCGGTTCGGCCGACGCGGCCGCGCTGCCGGCGGCGCCGCCCGCGAGCGGCGCGACCCAGCGTGCGAAGCCGTTCGTGAAGTCCGGCGTGAGCCCGATGCCCATGTCGCCCCACGTGCGGGCGGCGAGCGTGTCGCCGCGGCGCACCGCGAGCGGCCCGAGCGTCGTGCCGACGAACTTCGCGATCGAGCCGTCCGGGCCGAACACCTGCGCGATCTCGCCGGCGCCGGCCTCGACCTTCGCGTTCGCCGCGAACGGGTACTTGGTCGCGAGCGAGCTCTGGAACGGCTGGTAGACCTGCGCGTTCCACACCTTGTTGACTTCGGCGCTGGCCGGCTGGATCACGACCGCGAACGCCTGCATCAGCGGCCGCACCAGCAGCGGGCGCAGCGACTTGCGTTGCGAATCGGTCAGGCCCGTCAGCATCTGCTCGTCGACGAGCTTGAGCGAATCGGCGAGTTCCGAACCGTTGCCGTCGAGCGTCTGCTGCATCAGCTGGCGCGCGCCCGGCCCCGGGTCGCCCTGGTTCTTGATCACGTTGAAGCGGGTGCGGACCTTCGACAGCGACTCCATGTAGCCCTTCAGCATCGACGTGCCGTCATGCGTCGCGACGATCCGCGCGAGCCCGACGAATTCCTGGCCGATCGGGCCCATCGGCACCTCGGCCGGATTGCCGTTGATGTCGATGTTGGCTGCCGCCATCTGGCCGGCCTGCGAGCGCGTGAACAGTTGCTTGACCCAGTTCACGACGCCCGTCTGCGCCTTCTTGATCGTCACGTTCGCGAGCGACGGGTTGTCCCACGACGTCTGGTCGTACGCGGTCTCGAGGATCTTGCGGATCGGCGAATCCTGCGGGTCGCCCAAACGGTTCATCCCGTCGACGGCCTGGCCGAAGCTGGTGAAGCCCTGTACCGCGATGCCCTGCATGAACTTCTGCCAGTGCTGCGCGTACTCGGTCTTGTACATGCCGACGAGCGTCTTCTGGATCTGCTCGGGGCTGCCCTCGAGCGTCAGGTCATCCTGCGTCGACGTGTTGAGCACCCAGTCCTTCGCCTGCAGCTCCTTGGTCGCCGCATCGCGGATCGCCGGCTGCACGTAGTCGAACCACGCTTCGCGCGTGAACGTGCCCGGAATCGCGTAGCTGCCTGCCACGAGCCCCTGGTTGCCGTCGCCGACGATGCGCGCGATGGTCATCGGCGCGAAGCGGGTCGACGCGCGGGCCTTGATTTCCTCGTAGACGCGCTGGCGGGCCGGCATGCCGCGCACGACGCGGCGCAGGTTCTCTCGGGTCTGGTCGACGAGCGCGAGGTTCGCGTCGATCATCGGCCAGTCGTCGTCGTTCACGCGCGACAGGTAGAACGAGATCATGCGCTCGGCGCTCCGGATCATCTCGTCGCGCGGCATGTTGCCGCGATTCGTCTCGAGCCAGCCGCGCCAGAAGCGGGCGAGCTGGTCGGTCAGGTGCGCCTGTTCGACGTGACGCTTGTCGGACAGCATCAGGTAGGTCTTCAGCGCGTTGTATGCGTCCTGCACGTTGGTCGGCGACGCGTCGCTGTAGAGGCCGCCCTGCGGCGCGGCCGCCTGTTGCGGGGCGGCGGCCGGCGCGGTGCCGGATGCGGCCAGCACGGCGCCGGCTTGCGGCGCGGCGCCTGCCGCGTTCGTCGAGACCGGCAGCGTGCCGCCCTGCACGGCGCCCGATTCGGGCGGGCGCGTCATCGGCACGAGCTGCTCGGGGTGCGCGTTCACGTCCTTCATGAACGACGCGAGGTTCTGCGACACCGGGGCCAGCAGGATCTGGCGCACGCCGTTGTAGTACTCGGTCAGCAGGTGCTGCTCGAGACGGTCGCCCTGGTACAGGCCGAGCGACACCGACAGCGGCTTGTCGCGGCGGAACTGTTCGAGCTGCTCGATCCGGTCCTCGATGATGTCCATCGCCTGCAGGCGCGACTGCAGGTCGTTGCGGCCCTGCTGCAGGCGCGTGACGTTGTCGAGGTCGGCCTGCACGTTCGCTACGAGCTGCTGGTTGCCGATGGTCGACCAGGTCCAGCCGCCCAGCGCGAGCGCGAGCGCCGCGACGAAGCCGAAGAAGGTCGCGTAGCGCAGCCGCGTCTTGGTCGGGCTCGCGAACTGGCGCACCGTCTGGCGGTCCGCGAAGATCACCTTCGAGAACAGGTCGCGCAGGAAGAAGCCGTTTTTCGAGAACGCGCTGTGCGGTTTCGGCAGCGCGCTGCCGTCGAGGCCGAAGCGGTGCGCGATGCGCTGCGCGGCCGCGCTGTTGGTTTCGCCTTCCTGCAGTGCGCTCGTGAAGTAGAAGCCGCGGAAGATCGGCTTGTACTGGAACGGGTTGTTCTCGAACAGCGTCGCGAGGAACGCGCGCAGCGACGGCTTGATCGTCGAGAATTCGAGCGGAAAGCTCAACTGGCCCGGCGACAGCTGGTTGCCGCGCGACAGCGACAGCTGCGCGACGCTGATTTCCTTCAGCCCTTCGTAGAGTTCCTCGAAGTGCGTGTCGAACTGCGCGACGACGTCGCGCTTGTCGTCGGGCTCGTAGGGCAGGGTGGCGCCCCACACGCGGTCGTACTCGTGCTTGTCGCTGCTGCTGAAGAATTCGGTGAAGCCGGTGATCAGGTCGGCCTTCGTGAACATCACGTAGACCGGCGCGAACACTTCCAGCTTTTCGGTCAGCTCCTGAACGCGCTGACGGAGGTTCTTCGCGAGGTTGATCGCGAATTCGGGGCGATTGCCGGTGAGTTCGGCGATGCTGGCCGTGACGATGATGCCGTTGATTGGCGCCTTCGGACGGTAGCGCTTGAGCAGCCCGAGGAAGCCGAGCCACTCGCTGCGGTCTTCCTCGTGCACCGAATAGCGGCCGGCCGTGTCGAGCAGGATCCCTTCGGTCGTGAAGAACCAGTCGCAGTTACGCGTGCCGCCGATGCCGTGGATCACGGCGCTGTTCTTGTCCGCGAACGGGAACTGCAGGCCGGAATTGAGCACGGCGCTGCTCTTGCCCGCTGCCGGGTTGCCGATCACGATGTACCACGGCAGTTCGTACAGCGCGGAGCCGCCCGACACCTGGCCGATCTTCGACGTCTTGATCGTCTTCACCGCATCCGACAGGCGCGTGCGCAGCACGTCGAGGTCGGCCGTCTTCGCGTCCGGCGCGAGCGCGGCGGCGGCCGGTGCGGCGATCTTGCCGGTTTCCGCCTGTTCTTCCAGCACCTGGCCGAGCTGCTGGTTCGCGCGCTTCACGCGCCAGCGGCGCCACAGCGCGACCACGAGCCACAGCGCGAGGACCGCCGCGAACGCGAGCGCCGCCCACAGGAGCGGCAGTTGCAGCATGTCGGCGACGATGAACAGAATGGCCGCTAGCGCGACGATCCCGACGATCGAGAGCGTACGCGGATGAGTCAGCACGTTGAGGATGCGTTGCATAGGACGTTCAGGGTTCCGGTGCGATTCGGTGAGGCGACGCAGGCGCGTCGAGCGGCAAGGGTGGCGCCGCGATGTGTCGCCATGCTGTCAAACGGGGTGAAGGAGGCTGGCATCAATGCGCTCGCGGCATCGGAGAAGGCGCGCGCATTAACGAAAGGACGCTGTGAGATTTAAAACGGAAGCGGCGGCCGGAAAAAATCGCGCACCGGAATGCCCGATTGTTTGCGCCGCCCAAATCGTTTCCTGCCGGGTGATTAAAAAGCCCCATGCCGCCCTCATTATTTCTTGTCCGGCAGCCCTGACTAGCTGCCGCGTCCCAGTTTAAAACCGGGTTTATGGTATTCCACGTGCCCGAGATCCATCATTTTCCATCGGCCGCCCCAGGTCAGGCCGACTTGCTCGGCGACCTGGCCGTACAACTGGTAGCCGCGCATCGCCCACGGATCTTTCTCGGAAATGACCAGTTTGCCGTCGCGCAGGAATGCGTTGTCGGCCGCCAACCCGAACTGGTGATAACTCTGGAAGGCCGCCGCATTGGTCACGTTCGTGCCCATCTGCGCGAGCCGGTTCTGTCGTTCCGGGCTCCGGTAGCCTTCCAGCAGCGCCATTTCATAGCCATGTTGTTCGTGCATGATCTTGTAGACCAGCAGCAAACGCGTACGGAAATCCGGGTCCAGCAGGTTCCAGTCGCGGCTTGCATCCTTGAGCGCCGGGCGGATCTGTTCGACTTCCTTCGTGGCAAAGACTTCCGGCGGCAACGGCGGCGGCGGCACGAGTTGTTCGCCCTGCAACAGCGCGGCGATCTTCTCGTCGGGCACGCGCGCCGTGTCGTCGTACTGAAATAATTGCCGACCGCGTAACGCAATGGCCACCAATGGCGGCGTCGCAAGAATACCTGCCGACACCATAATCATCAAGCGCCGCCGAACCAGTAAATTTTGCACGTCGCTTAATGCGCCGCGCGTCACGGTTGCCGATTTAACAATTTGACTGCGCGTGCGTGCGGCGCGCTCGTTCGCACGGCGCGTCAGACGGCCGTGAAACTGGGCCACGGATTCGAAAACGGTCGCGCGGATACCCGGTAAAAGCAACAGTGCCGCAACGGCGACGGCGAGGGTGAAATAGGCGACGAGTGCGACGGCAATCAAAGAAATCCCCGGAAATTGGAATTGATTGTGTTTTGCAATGCTTGCTCTTAGAATCAGGCTGCTTCGAGAGGCCGGGCTATATTATCGCGGTGAATTAAACCAGGATTCAATGAGACGCTGAATGAGTGCGCCGGAAAATTCAAATTCGAAAACTCCGCCCAGCCTGCTGTCCGATACTAAACCGGCAGGCGAGGGAGGACCTCGGCAGTCGCGCATTCTCGCGGATCTGGAAGGGCGTGTCACGCCGCCCGCCGAGCCGCCGCGCCGTTCGCTGAAGGCGCCGATCGCCGCCGTGGTGGCGTTGGTCGTGGCCGTCGGCGGCTGGGGCGCATGGCGCATGCAGCAGTCGTCGGGCGAACCGCACGTCGCGGTGGCGGCCGCGACGGCACCCGCGGCGGCTGCGCCGGACAAGGCCGCGCCGGCCAGCGGCGCCGCCGTGCAGGTCGCGCAGAACGGCGCGTCCGCCGCATCGGCCGCGCAACCGGCCACGATCGTCAACGACGACTCGGCGTCCCAGACCGTTGCATCCGCATCGGCTTCCGCCGCCTCCGCGGCGGACAACAGCCGGCTGTCGCGCGCGCTCGCCAACGGCGCCGACGATGGCTCGGGCACGGCGGCGGCGGCTGGCGTCGCCGCAACCGCGGCGGCCGCAGCGGCGACGACCAAGACGGCGAAGGCCGACGCGTCGAAGAGCACGAAGGTCGCCGCTCACGGCAAGACCGACACGAAAACCGAGGCGAAGGCCGATACGAAGGCCGAAGCCCGCAAGCATCGCAAGGAACAGCAGGCCGAGCTCGCGCAGGCGAAGAAGCGCCGCGAAGCGACGCCGACCCGAACCGCGAAGGCGGCCGGGAAGGACGATCCGGATGCCGATCTGCTTGCCGCGCTCGTCGCGCGCACGAAGCCGGCCGACAAGAAACTCGCCGCCGAGAAGGCGCAGGCCGTGCCGACCAAGGCGTCGGCAACGACCGGCGGCTCGCTGGCGTCGCGCGTGAAGGCGTGTTCGGAGCGCGGTTTCTTCGAGGATCAGCTGTGCCGCTGGCGCGTGTGCGACGGTCACTGGGGCAAGGACCCTGCGTGCCCGAGCGCCGCGCAGTCGGAGACGCGGCAGTAACGCATGCCGCGCGCGTCACGAGGTCTTTCCGGTCAGCGCCGCCCAGTGGGCGGCGCGTTGTTTTTGGGGCAGGAGAAGCTGCCGGTATGATGCCGTGTGACACTGTCACGAGCGCGTCACGCCCGTCGGGCATACGTCTCCTTTCTTTTCCCGGCGCGGGCCCGCGACCCGCGATGTGCGGCGCGCCGCGCGCCGCACCACCTTCGACACGATGGACCTGATCGTACAGACTTACGGCGCCGACACGTCCGGCATGGTGTGCGGATTCCGCTTCGATCCGGGCAGCGCCGGCGCGATGCTCGATGCCGACGCGGCCGCCGCATGGCTGCGCACCTGCCGCGAGCACGGCGCGGCCGCATCGGGCGATTTCGTCTGGCTGCATTTCAATCTGGCGCACGGCGCGAGCGAGCGCTGGATGCGCACGCATCTCGGGTTGCCCGACAGCTTCTTCGAATTCCTGCACGAAGGCTCGCGCTCGACGCGCATCGAGCAGGAAGACGGCGCGTTGCGCGCGATCGTCAACGACGTGATGTTCAACCTCGAGCTCACGCCGTCGGAGATCGCGACGCTGTTCGTCCACGTCGAGCGGCGCATCATGGTGACCGCGCGGCTCAAGCCGCTGCGCTCGGTCGACACGCTGCGCGCGTGCGTGCGCGACGGCGAGCAGTTCCGCTCGCCCGCGGAGCTGCTCGTGCACCTGCTGCGCGACCAGGCCGACCTGCTGATCCAGATCATGCGGCGCACGAGCGTCGACGTCGACCGCATCGAGGATCGCTTCCTGTCGCAGCGGCTCACGTCGAGCCGCATCGAGCTCGGCGCGATGCGCCGCACGCTGACGCGCCTGCAGCGCATGCTCGCGCCCGAACCCGGTTCGATCTTCCGCCTGCTCGCGAAGCCGCCCGCGTGGCTGCATACGGAAGACGTGCAGGAGCTGCGCGAGTCGACCGAAGAGTTCTCGCTGGTGCTCGCCGATCTGGCGGGGCTCAACGAGCGCATCAAGCTGCTGCAGGAAGAGATCGGTTCGCGCCTCGACGAGCAGAACAACCGGACGCTGTTCACGCTGACGCTCGTCACCGTGATCGCGCTGCCGATCAACATCGTCGCCGGCTTCTTCGGGATGAACGTCGGCGGCGTGCCGTTCTCGGAGAACAAGCACGGCTTCTGGCTGATGGTGCTGCTGGTTGCCGGCTTCACCGCGCTGGCCGCGTGGTGGGCGTTCCGGCGCCGCGACGATCGCTAGCGCGCCATCGGGCGACGCATCAACGCATCAACGCAGCAGCGCGATCGCGCGTTCCCCGATCACCATCCCGAGCAGGCCGACGAGCGCAACGAGCGGCGGGGCCGGCGAGCGCACGTGCAGCAGCGCGTACAACACACCGACGCCGACGCCCACCGCGAGCGAGGTCACGTAATCCATCATGGCGGTCTCCCGTGGGGTTCGGTGTCAGGGCTTGAGGATGACGCGCTCGCGCGCACCGGCCAGCACCGCGCGATACGCGTCGTGCGCACGCTCGAGCGGGTACACGTAGTCGTCGCCGATCGGGAACGGGCGCAGCGTCCCGTTGCCGAAGCCGGGCGCGAGCGTGTCGAGGATCTGCGCGACCGCGGCCGGGCCGAGCTGCAGCGAATCGATGCCCACGAACGTGTGCTGGCCGCGATAGAACGCGAAGATGTCGAATGGCGCGCTGCGCTCGATCGTCGAGATGAAAATCTGCCGCGCGCCGATCGCCATCGACGCGTTCGCCGCTTCGAAATACGGGCTGCCGACCGTGTTGTAGACGATGTCCGCGCCGTGGCCGCCGGTCAATTCGCGTACCGCGTCGGCCACCGTCCGGCTCGGTGCGTCGATCATGGGGACGTCGCCCGACGCATGGCCGCGATAGTCGCCGGGCCCGCGCTCGACGCCGATCACGGTCGCGCCGCGCGCGGTGGCGAGCTGGATCGCGGCCTGGCCGACCTTGCCGTTCGCGCCGAACACGAGCACGACGTCGTCGGCCGTCGGCATGCCGGCCCGGCGCAGGCCCTCGTATGCGGTGACGAACGGCACGCCCACGCCGGCCGCCTCCTCGAGCGTCAGCACGCCCGGCTTGCGGCGCACGTGCGCGGCGTCCAGCACGAGCCATTCCGCATGCGAACCGTCGCGCCCGACGCCGAGATCGCCGCCCGAGCCCCACACCGGCGCGCCGATCCAGTTGTCGGGGCCGCTGCGCACGATGCCGGCCCAGTCGCGCCCCGGCGTGCGCGGCCATACCGCATGCGGCATGCGGCCGAGCGCGGCCTTCACGTCGCTCGGGTTCACGCCGGCCGCGCGCACCTCGATCAGCATCTGGCCGTCGGCCGGTACGGGTGGGGCGATGTCCCGGACGCGCGCGTCGAGCGACTCGATGTCGGCGGCGGGGGTGTCGAAGCGGATGCTGCGCATGATGATCTCCATGAACGATGCCGGCCGCCCGGCCCGGCGGGCACGGCGCGTGCGGCGGATGAAACCGGTGAATGCAGTCTAGTGGGCCCGGTTTGACGCGGAAACGTGCAAAGGCGGATGATTGCTTTGCGTTTTCCGCATAGCCAAATTCGCAGGCTCACGAATGGACGACTTCCTTTCCCCGCACCTCGCGCTGTTCGTCGACGTGGTCGACCAGCAGAGCTTCTCGGCGGCCGCGCGCCGGCTCGGCGTCGCCGCGTCGTCGGTCACGCGGCGCATCGACCGGCTCGAGACGCAGCTCGGCATCCGTCTCCTGCATCGCACCACGCACGCGCTGCGGCCGACCGAGGCCGGGCAACTGCTGTACGGGCGCGCGACCCGGATGCTGGCCGAGCTGCGCGGATTGCAGGAAGACCTGCACAGCCAGCACGACGAACCGGGCGGGCTGCTGCGCGTCGACTGTCCGGCGCCCTTCGGCAGGCGGCACCTGATGGCCGCGCTGGCCGCGTTCATGCAGCGCTATCCGGCGCTGCAGGTCGACCTCGTGCTGACCGACAGCATGGTCGACCTGCAGGGCGCGCGGCTCGGCTCCGACGTCGATCTCGCGGTGCGCATCGGCCCACTCGAGGACACGCGTTTCGTCGCGACGGTGCTGGCGCCGCAGCGGCGCGTGCTGTGTGCGAGCGCGGCCTATCTCACACGGTGCGGCGAACCCGCATCGCCCGACGCGCTCGCCAGCCACGACTGTCTCGCGTGGCATGGCGCGCCGCCGCCCGGCGCGTGGCGCTTCGGCGAGCGCCGTCACGTGCCGGCGCAACCGCGGTTTCGCAGCAATCATTCGGAAGCGTTGCTCGAGGCGGCCATCGACGGGCTCGGTCTCGCGCACCTGCCGACCTGGCTCGCGGCGGACGCGCTGCGCGACGGACGGTTGCGCGCGCTGCTGCCGCAGTACGCGGCGGCGCCCGAGCAGGCGACGATTCACGTGCTGCGCCAGCAGGCGCGCGGCAGTGCGCGCACGTCGCGGCTCGTCGCGTTCCTCGCCACGTGGTTCGCGCAGCCGGCGTGGGACGCCGCGTGGGCGTGACGGCGAACGAACGCCGCGCCCCATGAAAAAAGGGCCTCGCATGCGAGGCCCGTCAACAGGTCGGAGAAACCGGTACGCCGGCCGGCGCCGCGGGGCGCGCGGTACCGGCCGGACGCGCACCGTTACTGCGTCACTACCTTGCGCGGCTTGAAGAGGCCCTGGTATTGCCGTGCCGGACGTTCCTTCGTCACCGCTTCGATGCCGCCGAAGGTCGGCGTCTGGCGCAGCTTCATCGCGGCCGGCGAAGCGACCGAACCGATCGACGTCGAGCGCGAGGCCGGCGCGAGGTTGTTCGCGACGAGCAGCGCCGCTTCGCTCTTCAGGTTCGCCAGCAGCACCGGATCGGTCGAGTTGTTCACCTGCGTGAGCAGCCCGCTCCAGGCCGTGTCGCTGTAGTTCACGACGTAGTAGTCGAGACCACTCGGATCGGCGACCACGCCCGTGCAGCCTTCGATCCGCGTCTGCGCCTGCGTATCCTTCAGCGCGAGCGTCGTGCGTTTCGCGAGACCCTGACCGTACGCGAGCGTGATCGGCACCGTCCACTGCAGGCCCGGATACGCGTTCTTGTTCGGGAACGGCTGCTGTTTCAGCGTGACGACCGTCTGGTTCTTCGTCAGGTCGCACTGCGTGTCGAGCGAGATCAGCGGCACGCCGGTCTGACGCACGTAGCTGTCGCCGATCGGGCCGACCGCCTGGCCGCTTTCCTTCGACAGCGCATCCCACAGACGCTTCGGCGTCCCGTTGCCGAACGAGTAGTCGACCAGGTACTGCTGCAGGCCCTTACGCAGCGTCTGCTCGCCGAGATAGTTCTCGAGCGTCTTCAGCACGTGGCCGCCCTTGTCGTACGTGAACGCGCTGGCGCTCAGCACGAAGTCGTTCGACGCCCAGTCGTTGAAGTTCGGCGCGACCGGGAACGCGTTCGGGCCGATGTCGCGATTGATCACGCGATACTTGTTCTTCACCTGGTCGAGCCAGCTGAACTCGTTGGGGAAGAACTGGATCGTCGTCTTCGTCTCGAAGAACGTCGCGAACGATTCGTTGAGCCACACGTTGTCCCACCAGTCGGTCGTCACGAGATCGCCGAACCACTGGTGCGCCACTTCGTGCGTCAGCACTTCGTTGCCGTAGTGCGACATCGGCTGGCCCGGCTGCGGCAGGATGTCGTCGGCGAACTCGAGGATCGAGCCCCAGTTCTCCATCCCGCCGAAGTTCAGGTCCTTCTGCTCCTTGAACGCATCGTTCGCGGCCACCGTGTCGAACTTCGTGAGCGGCAGCGGGATGCCCGTGTAGCGGTAATAGTAGTCGAGCGCCTGCTTGGTGCGGTCCATCGCCGGCTTCGCCCACTCGCTCATGCCCGGCGGCGTGAACACGCGCAGGTGCAGGCCGCCCTTGCCGCCCGGCAGCGGGCTCGTGAAGTCGTCCTCGTAGGTGTCGAACAGGCCGCCGCCGAAGAACAGCAGGTACGACGGCATCGGCGGGGTCTTCTCGAACTGCACGAGCTTGTAGCCGCCGCCGACGTTGGTCGACGGCTTCTCGGCCGCGTTCGACACGACGCGCCAGCTTTGCGGCACTTCGGCCGTCACTTCATAGGTCGGGCGGAACGCCGGCTCGTCCCAGCCGGGGAACCACTGGCGCGACAGGTTGGTTTCGCCCTGCGTCAGGATCGCGCCGCTCGTCTTGCCGTCGGTGCCCTTCAGGTCGACGCGGAACACGCCTTCCGCGGCCGAGCAGCCCGGATACGGATCGTCGCCGCAGCTGCCGCCCGTCTGCGTGGCCGGATCGTCGTACGACTTGAAGTTGATGATGCCCGACCACTCCATGTGCAGCGAATAGTTGCCCGGCGCGATCGTGCCGGCGACGGGGCGCAGCTGATAGAAGTCGCCCTTGTCCTGCGGCGTCGCGATCAGCTGGATGTTGCCCGGCTGCAGCGTGATGCGGCCGTTGGTGAACTTGATCCGGTGGCCGGCGATCACGATGTTGTTGACCGGCTTCAGCACCTTGATTTCGACGTCGGCGCGGCCGTCGAACGCGTTCAGCGCGTCGTTCGGGCGGAACCACAGCCGGTAGTTCACGGGCACCACGGTGTCCGGCAATTCGACAGGCGAGACGCTCTTGTCGACGTTCGATGCGCTCGGCGGCGCGGTGACGGCGGGCGACGAGCTGGTATGCGGCGCGCCGGCGGAGCTGAGCGCGGAAGCGGAGCCCGCACCGCCGTCGTCGCCGCCGCACCCGGCGAGCGCGAGTGCGGCGACGAGCGGCAGATAACGCATCTTGCGAATATGAATCGACATGACTGAAACCTCGATTGTTGAAAGAATCGTTCAGTGCTGCGAAAGCGCCGGCAAAAGCAATCCCCTCGCCGTTTAATCAACAGCGAAAAAATGCCAATGACGGATTATTCGAAAAGACGGCGGCCGACTACGTAAAGGTAATCATGGTTTACTGCCCCCTCTGAATTTCCGGATGTCGGTTAACTGGCCGGTTCAAAATGGCCGGGCGCGTGTTGTACTGAATTGATTTCGCGCGCACGACACGGGGCCGCACGCCCGACGCGGGCGCGCAATCCCTTTGAACCGACGACCTACGGGGCTGGCCGGGCCAGTCCGCAGGACGGAAGGACAGCGTGTCGCCGTCCCGTAAATTCGCCGTCATGCGGCTTCAAGGTTTGTCGGCTTGCTCCAAGGATGCGTAAATATACTTGATGGTTTTGGGTAAAGGAAACGAAAAATTTAGAAAGAGCATCTATTGAATTCCGGGCGCTTCATTGAATGCTGAAAGTCATTAATGCGCTTTCCGTTTGGCCGGTAATTTCGTAGTTTTAATCTATTAACGATCTTGCGGTGCTGCAAAAACTACGAAACCCGGTGGCGGTTGGCATGGTCGGTACAATGCATCGACGACCCGTTCACCGATTGCCGCGAGGAGACTGTCCCATGCCACGAGCCCTGTTCCATATCGCGCCGCTGCGCGCCGTGTTGCTGCTGTTCGCGGCCGTGTTCCTGCTCGGCGGTTGTGCAGGGTTCACGCGCGAGCCGGTGCGCGTGTCGGTCGCCGGGCTCGACCCGCTCGTCGGGCAGGGCCTCGAGATGCGCTTCAGCCTGAAGTTGCGCGTGCAGAATCCGAACGATGCGCCGATCGACTACGACGGCATCTCGGTCGCGCTCGACCTGAACGGCACGCCGTTCGCGAGCGGCGTCAGCGATCGGGCGGGCACCGTGCCGCGGTTTGGCGAAGCCGTGCTCGACGTGCCGGTTTCGGTGTCGGCCTTCGCGGCCGCGCGGCAGGCGTGGAACCTGCCCGGCGCGGCCGCGAACGGCGAACTGCCGTACGCGCTGCGCGGCCGGCTCGCCGGCAGCGTGCTGGGCACCGTGCACTTCAACGATGCGGGCACACTGCGCCTGCCGACCATGCCGGGGTGGGGCGGGTAGGTCGTTCGGTCTGAATTCAACGTCGGTCAAATGTGTCTGAAAATTCACTATTTGACAGTCTTTAATGCTTATCTCTGTGGAATCTCGATTTTGGTCCGCGCGCGCCCTTATACACTTGTCGATGTCCGAGGGTGGGACGTTCTTTTAGGGGAAATCCATGGCGGCAAAATTCGAGCTCAAGAAGGCCGTGAACGGCCAGTACTACTTCCACCTGAAGTCGGCGAACGGCGAGATCATTCTCGCGAGCGAGCGGTACGAGGAGAAAAGCGGCGCGAGGAACGGGATCGCGTCCGTGCGGGAAAACGCGCCGCTGGACGAGCGCTACGAGCGCAAGCTCGCGCACAACGGTGAACCGATGTTCAATCTGAAGGCAGCCAACCACCAGATCATCGGCACGAGCGAGACGTACAAAACCGTGCAAGGCCGCGAGAACGGCATCGCGGCCGTCAAGCGCGATGCGCCCATCGCGGAAACCGTCGATCTCGGCTGATCGACGATTGCGCCGCGGCGAACGCTCTCGGGCGGCCGTCGCGGCGCCCGTTTTGCCGGGTCGGGCAAAGCGCGGTATGGTGTGGTCCGCGCGGCGAATTCTCGCCGCCGCTGAAGTCAACCGTAACCGAGTTCGCGTGACCGATTCCCCCGTTTTCCACTGGACCGACGCCGACGGCGTCGATCATGCCGTGCGCTGGCGCTCCGAAGCCGGCGTGCAACCGCCGAAGCGCGCGGTGCCCGCCGACGACCGCCTCACCGCCGACGCGGCCTACCGCCTCGCGTGCGAGGGCACCGCGCTCGTCTGGCAGGGCGACTTCCAGAATGCGCGCCAGCTCGTGCAGGCGATGGCGCGCCGTGTCGAACGCAAGCCGAAGAAGGCGAAAGCCGCGGCCGGCGTCGAAGCATTCAACCTGCATCGTCTCGCGCAATCGCAGCGCGCCCGCACGCTCGGCATGCTGCTGATCCCGCTCGACGCCGATTACACGATCCCGCTGCGCCGCGCGCCTGATGTGCGTGCGGCCTGCGAGGAGGCGTACGGCCCCGGCGGCGCGCCGTCGGTCGTGTCGCTGCGCGAACTGCTCGGTCTCGTCGGCGCGCATGAGTGGCGCAAGAAGGGCGTGCCGATCCCTGCGCTCGGCGGCGCGCCGATCCATCCGCACTACGGCGTGTTCTCGCCGGTGCGCGGCGAATACGTGGAGCTCGTCGCGCGTGCGCCGCTGCCGGCGACGTCGCTCGCGTTCGATATCGGCACGGGCACCGGCGTGCTCGCGGCGGTGCTCGCGTCGCGCGGCGTCGAGCGCATCGTCGCGACCGACCAGGACCCGCGTGCGCTCGCCTGTGCGCGCGAGAACGTCGCGCGGCTCGGTCATGCCGGCCAGGTCGAGATCGTCGAGGCCGATCTGTTTCCGGCCGGCCGGGCGCCGCTCGTGGTCTGCAATCCGCCGTGGGTGCCGGCCCGGCCGAGCGCGCCGATCGAATACGCGGTCTACGATCCCGACAGCCGCATGCTGCGCGGTTTCCTCGCCGGGCTGGTCGCGCACCTGGAGCCGGGCGGTGAAGGCTGGCTGATCCTGTCCGATTTCGCCGAGCATCTCGGCCTGCGGTCGCGCGAAACCCTGCTGCAATGGATCGACGAAGCCGGCCTCGTCGTGCTCGGCCGCGACGACATCCGACCGGCGCACCCGAAGTCGACGGACGCCGACGATCCGCTGCATGCGGCGCGTCGCGCCGAGGTCACGTCGCTGTGGCGGCTCGGCGCCCGGGCCTGACCGCGTATTTTCGGTAAACTGTCGCCATTCCTCACGAATTTCCGCCGCCGGGCCGTGGTCGACCGACCGTGGCCCGGCGGCGCTTCACGATGTCGAACAAGACCCACGAAATCCGCCCGGAGCAGTCCGTCGAGCTGCTGAAGGAACTGCACATCCTCACCCGCGACGGCAAGCTGAACCAGGACAGCCGCCGCAAGCTGAAGCAGGTCTATCACCTGTTCCAGTTCATCGAGCCGCTGCTCGCCGGCGTGCAGGCCGACAAAGGCCACGTGACGCTCGTCGATCACGGCGCCGGCAAGTCGTATCTCGGCTTCATCCTGTACGACCTGTTCTTCAAGCAGCAGCCGGGGCACGGCACGCCGGCGTTCGCGTCGCACGTGTACGGCATCGAGACGCGCGAGGAACTCGTCATGCGCTCGACCGAGCTCGCCGCGCGGCTCGGGTTCGGCGGCATGTCGTTCCTGAACCTGTCGGTCGCCGATTCGATCACGTCGCCGCAACTGCCCGACACGGTCGACGTCGTCACCGCGCTGCACGCGTGCGACACGGCGACCGACGACGCGATCCGCTTCGCGCTCGCGAAGCGCGCGCAGCACATCGTGCTGGTGCCGTGCTGCCAGGCGGAGGTCGCGGGCGTGCTGCGCAAGAACAAGGGCAAGTCGCTCGCGAATGCGCTGACCGAGGTGTGGCGGCACCCGCTGCATACGCGCGAATTCGGCAGCCAGATCACCAACGTGCTGCGCTGCCTGCAGCTCGAGGCGCACGGCTACCAGGTCAGCGTGACCGAGCTGGTCGGCTGGGAGCATTCGATGAAGAACGAGCTGATCATCGCGCAGTACAAGAACCTGCCGCGCCGCAAGCCCGGCGAGCGGCTGAACGAGATCCTCGGGATGTTCGGGCTCGCCGAGCTGAACGAGCGCTTCTTCGTCGCGCAAGCCGCTGCGGCGGGCGACGCCGCCGTCGAGCCGGCCGAAGGCTGACGGCGCGGCGGCGCAGGCATGGCGCCCGCGCGGCACACGTCACACGTCGTCGCCCGGCCGGCGCATCCATTCGCGCCAGCCTTCGTGGCCGAGGCGGCGCAGCGTTTCCTGATTCTTTTCGTAGATCGCGGACGCGTCCGGAAACGCGTCGACCGCGCGCGCGATGCTGTCCTCGCGAAGCAGGTGCAGGATCGGATACGGCGCGCGGTTCGTGTAGTTCTCGATGTCGTCGGGTTCGGTGCCGTCGAACTGGTATTGCGGATGGAAGCTCGCGATCTGCAGCACGCCGTCGAGCCGCAATTGCTGAACGAGCCGCTCGGCGAAGAACAGCGCATCGTTGTAGTCGACGAAATCGGCGAACGCATGCGGGTAGATCACGAGCGTCGTATCGATCTGCTGCGGGTCAGCCGCGTCGAGCAAGCGCAGCTCGGTTTCGAGTTCGGCGAGCGCGTCCTCCAGGGTCGTCGCTTCGCTGATCGCGTAGCGCACCTGTTCCTTCACGTAGACGCTTTTCGCGAACGGGCACAGATTGAGCCCGATCACCGCGCGCGCGAGCCAGTGCCGCGTGGCGGCGAGGATGTCGTCGTGCGAGTCGGGGCGGGTGTCGGTCATCGTGATACCAGTCGGGCGGAAGGGCTATGAGGGCCGCATTGTAGCGGGCGCGCCGCGGACGAACCCGCGCGGCCCGTCACGCGCAGGCGGCTTCGATCAACTGCGTGACGAGCGCGGGCGCGCTGCCGATCGGCGTTTCGCCGTGCCGGTAGGTCTGGCTCGCCGCGTAGATGCCTTCGACCACCAGCGCGAGCGCATCGGCGAGCGCCTTCGGCTGCCGTGCGCCGGCGCCTTCGCACAGCGCGACGAGGCGCTTCATCAACTGCTCCTTGTTCTGCGCGACGCGTTCGCGCGCCGGGTGCGACGCATCCGGGAATTCGGCGGCGACGTTGACGAACGGGCAGCCGCGATAGTCCTTTTGCGTCGCGCGCTCGGCGAGATCGACGAAGTACTGGATCAACTGCGCCTTCGGCTGCCCCGGATGCTTCGCGGCGCTCGTGTCGAGCCGCTCGAAGAAGCACGCGTCCATGCGTTCCAGATACGCGAGGATCAGCTCGTCCTTCGACGAGAACTGCCGGTACAGGCTCATCTTGTTCACGCCCGCGCGTTCCACTACCGCCTCGACGCCGACCGTGCGCACGCCTTCCTTGTAAAACAGCTCCTCGGCGGCACGCAGCAGGTGCTCCTGCGCGGTGGCGCCGTCGATCGGCCGGCGCGTGCGCCGCGCCGGCGGTTTGGCGGCCTCGATGCCCGACATGATGACCCTCGACTACGTAATGGATTGCTTGACATGTTACCGACTGGTAACTACGATCGCAACACACTTGTGACTGGTCGGTAACAATCGCGGCCGGATCAACAGACGAATGCCAAGCGTCGGCCCGGGTCAGCCGATGTTGAAATGCGCGGCGGAGGTGGCCTGGTCGGGGCGGGGCAGGTGCAATGGCACCGCAACCGCCAACTGGAGAACGCGAAGATGAACTGGGCAGTGGCACGAATCAGAGGACGCTTCCATTACGGATGGCTCGCGGCAGCGGTGGTATTCCTGATCCTGCTGGCGGCAGCCGGCACGCGCGCGACGCCGAGCGTGCTGATGGTGCCGCTCGAACGCGAGCTCGGCTGGAGCCGGGCGGCGATTTCGCTGGCGATTTCGGTGAACATCGCGCTGTATGGTCTGACGGGCCCGTTCGCGGCCGCCGCGATGCAGCGCTTCGGGCTGCGTCCGACGATCCTCACCGCGCTGGTGACGATGAGCGCGGGCGTCGCGCTGTCGTCGATGATGACGCAGAGCTGGCAGATGGTCGTGATCTGGGGGCTGATGGTCGGCTGCTCGACGGGCGTCGTCGCGCTGACGCTGTCCGCGACCTTCGTCACGCGCTGGTTCCATGCGCGGCGCGGCCTCGTGATGGGCATCCTGACCGCGAGCACGGCCACCGGCCAGCTCGTGTTCCTGCCGATGCTCGCGGCGATCGCGCAGCGCCACGGCTGGCGGCCGGTCGTGCTGGTCGTCGCGGTGGCGGCCGCGATCGTGATTCCGCTCGTCGCGTTCCTGCTGCCCGAGCGGCCGGCCGACGTGCGGTTGCGCCCGTACGGCGAGCCGGCCGATGCGCCGCCCGCGCCCGACGCGACCAAGGAGAACCCGCTCGCGGTCGCGTTCCGCACGCTGCTGATGGCGAGCCGCTCGCGCGACTTCTGGCTGCTGTTCTTCAGCTTCTTCATCTGCGGCGCGAGCACCAACGGCTATGTCGGCACGCACCTGATCGCGATGTGCAGCGACTACGGGATGACCGAAGTGCAGGGCGCGTCGCTACTTGCGGCGATGGGCATCTTCGACCTGTTCGGCACGACGCTGTCGGGATGGTTGTCCGACCGTTACGACAACCGCGTGCTGCTGTTCTGGTATTACGGGCTGCGTGGGCTGTCGCTGATCTATCTGCCGCATGCGTTCGGGATCGATTTCTTCGGGCTCCCGCTGTTCGCGATGTTCTACGGGCTCGACTGGATCGCGACCGTGCCGCCCACCGTGCGGCTCGCGACCGACGTGTTCGGCAAGGCCGCGGCGCCGGTCGTGTTCGGCTGGATCGTGGCCGGCCACCAGCTCGGCGCGGCATTCGCGGCACTCGGCGCGGGGCTGCTGCGCGCGAGTCTCGGCACCTATACGATCGCGTCGATGATCTCGGGCGGGCTGTGCATCATCGGGGCGCTGATCGTGCTGCGGATCAACCGCGGCCCGTCGCGCGCAGCGGCGCAGGCAGCCTGATCGGGGCGGATTCGGCCGGCCGCACGCGCTGCGGCCGGCCATTGCACGCACGGAGATTTGCATAGCGCGGCAGGATCGGGCGCGCCGTCGCTCAAGCGGGTATGCTTGCGGTTTGCCGGGCGTTCGCGCCCCTTCATCGATGTCAGCGAGGAACCGCATGTCTGTCAAACCTGCTCCCACCACTGTTTCGATTCACGATCTGATCGCGGGCCGCTGGAGCCCGCGCGCGTATTCGGATGAAGCCGTCAGCGCCGGCGATCTTCACGCGGTGCTCGAAGCGGCACGCTGGGCCCCGTCCGCGTATAACGCGCAACCGTGGCGTTTCATCGTATTCGATCGCACCCAGGACGAAGACGCGTTCAAACGCGCGTTCGCGACGCTGGTGCCGTTCAACCAGGGCTGGAACGCACCGGCGCCTGTGCTGATCGCGGTCACCGCGCACACGCTCACCCCGAAGGGCGAGCCGGCGCCGACCGCGCTGTACGACGCCGGCGCCGCCGCGATGTCGCTGGTGCTGCAGGCGCACGCGCTCGGCCTCGCCGCGCACCAGATGAGCGGGTTCGACGCGAAGGCGTTCCGCGACGCGTTCGCGATTCCGGCGGACGTCGCGATCGCGTCGATCATCTCGCTCGGCCACTACGGCAACGTCGACAAGCTCGATCCCGTGCTGCGCGATCGCGAGAAGGCACCGCGCACGCGCCATGCGATCGGCGAAGTCGTCTACGCGGGTGCGTGGAAAAAGAGCTTCGACGCGGCGGCCTGACTCCGCAGGCGGGCAGGCTGCATCGCGCATCCTGTCCGCGCATGTTTCCGGTGCGCCATGCCGCGCGCCGTCGCCACCGGCGCCCGTTGCGCGGCATCGGTGGCCGGCCCCGGTTGTGATCGCGCGGGCTTCATGTTAAAAAGCCCGTCCTTTCCGTTTTCGCGCCGGCCCTGCTGCGGCAATTTCCCATGACTTACTGCGCGATCGATTTCGGCACGTCCAATTCCGCCGTGGCGCTGCCCGACGGCGATGGCATGCGCCTCGCGCCCGTCGAGGGCGACCACCTGACGCTGCCCACCGCGATCTTCTTCAACAACGACGAAGAGACGGTCGAATACGGCCGGGCGGCGCTGGCTTCCTATATCGACGGTTTCGACGGCCGGCTGATGCGCTCGATGAAGAGCATCCTCGGCTCGCCGCTCGCGGAAACGACCACCGATCTCGGCGACGGCAGTGCGATCGCGTACACCGAAATCATCGCGCGCTTCCTGACGCACCTGAAACGCAAGGCCGAAGCGCGCGCAGGCGCGCCGATCGGCCGCGCGGTGCTCGGCCGGCCGGTGTTCTTCGTCGACGACGATCCGCGCGCCGACCGTCTCGCGCAGGATCAGCTCGAGGCGGCCGCGCGATCGGTCGGCTTCGCGGACGTTCACTTCCAGTACGAACCGATCGCCGCCGCGTTCGACTACGAGTCGCGCCAGCCGGCCGAGCGTCTGGTACTCGTCGCCGACATCGGCGGCGGCACGTCCGACTTCTCGCTGGTGCGCGTCGGGCCGGAACGGATGGCGCGGCTCGAGCGCAAGGACGACGTGCTGGCGCACCACGGCGTGCACGTCGCGGGCACCGACTACGACCGGCGGGTCGAGCTGGCGGCGATCCTGCCCGCATTCGGCTACCGTTCGCTCGACCCGGAAGGGCGCGAGCTGCCGAACAAGATCTATTTCGATCTCGCGACCTGGCACCTGATCAACACCGTCTACACGCCGAAGCGCGTCGGCGAGCTCAAGCTGATGAAGCACCTGTACCAGGACGTGCGGCAGTACGACCGGCTCACGAGCGTGGTCGAGCAGCGGCTCGGACACGCGCTGATGGCGCGCGCGGAGGAAGCGAAGATCGGCGTCGCGGCGGGCGGGGAGACGATGATCGACCTGAACGACGTGGAAGAGGATCTGCTGATCGCGTTCGACGCCGATCGTCTCGTCGACGCGAGTCGGGACGATACCGCACGCATCGTCGATGCCGCGCGCGAAACGGTGCGGCTCGCGGGCGTGGCGCCGCGCGATGTCGGGGCGCTGTATTTCACCGGCGGTTCGACGGGGCTCGCGTTCCTGTCGGGCGCGCTCGCCGGCGCGTTCCCGGATGCGCAGCCGGTGTTCGGCGATCGCCTCGCGAGTGTCGCGACGGGTCTCGGCATTCACGCGCAGCGATTGTTCGGCTGAATGGCGGGCGGCTGAAAGGCCGCCATGTCGGGCGGACGACCCGCGCCCAAAAAACAAAAAGCCCCGCCGAAGCGGGGCTTTTTTACACGAATGATCGCGCCAGCTTAGACCGGACGGATGTTCGCAGCTTGCAGACCCTTCGGGCCCGTCTTCACTTCGAATTCAACCTTCTGGTTTTCTTGCAGCGTCTTGAAGCCTTCGACGCGGATTTCCGAGAAGTGCGCGAACAGATCGTCGCCGCCGCCTTCCGGGGTGATGAAGCCGAAGCCCTTTGCGTCATTGAACCACTTGACGGTACCGGTTGCCATGTTACTTGTTCCTAAAAAGATAAAACGGGGCCGAAGCCCATGGGGTGCGGAAAATCAAGGAAGGGGTAATAGGACCAACCGGAGTACCGTTGATGGGCGAACTACGAAAGAACCAATTCACTCGCCACTTGAAATCCTGCGAAGTCCTTTATACGGCTAATCCGTCTGACGGTCAACCGTATTCCCATGCTCTCAGGGTTATTGCGGATATCCGGTTTACAAAGCTTGCAAGCGATGCGAATTTTTTGTAGGGGGCGATCGATTTTGGCGCCACGTTCGAGGTGCAACCGTTAAACTACGCGCCGCGTGGACGGGTTGCCCCGATCGGGCGACCCTCCCCCAAGAATGCGTGCGCGGTGCTGTCCGAGCCGATCCCGGACCGCAGGCCGACCATGCTTTTTGAGACACAGGAGAGGATGTGAAGAGTTCTATTCAACGGAACATCGGCCCGTTTGCATTGATGCTGACGGGGCTGGGTTCGATTATCGGCTCGGGCTGGCTGTTCGGTGCCTGGAAAGCCGCGAAGATCGCCGGTCCGGCGGCGATCTGCGCCTGGATCATCGGCGCCGTCGTGATTCTGGCGATTGCGCTGACGTATGCGGAACTGGGCGCGATGTTCCCCGAGTCGGGCGGCATGGTGCGTTACGCGCGCTACTCGCACGGTTCGCTGGTGGGATTCATCAGCGCATGGGCCAACTGGATCGCGATCGTATCAGTGATTCCGATCGAGGCCGAAGCGTCGATCCAGTACATGAGCACGTGGCCGTATTCGTGGGCGCACGCGTTGTTCGTGAACGGCGAATTGCAGACCCTCGGCCTGCTGCTGTCGGCCGTGCTGGTCGTCGTCTACTTCATGCTGAACTACTGGGGTGTGAAGGCCTTCGCGCGGGCGAACACCGCGATCACGATCTTCAAGTTCCTGATCCCCGGCCTCACGATCCTCGGCCTGATGCTGACGAGCTTCCACTCGGAGAACCTCGGCGTCGCATCGAATGCGAGCTTCGCGCCGTACGGCTGGTCGGCCGTGCTGACCGCGGTCGCGACGAGCGGCATCGTGTTCGCGTTCAACGGCTTCCAGAGCCCGGTGAACCTGGCCGGTGAAGCGCGCAATCCGTCGCGCAGCGTGCCGTTCGCGGTGATCACGTCGATCCTGCTGGCACTCGTGATCTACGTGCTGCTGCAAATGGCCTATATCGGTTCGGTGAATCCGGCCGACGTCGCGCAGGGCTGGGCGCACTTCAACTTCTCGTCGCCGTTCGCGGAACTCGCGATCGCGCTGAACCTGAACTGGCTCGCGATCCTGCTGTACGTCGACGCGTTCATCAGCCCGAGCGGCACCGGTACGACCTACATGGCGACGACCACCCGCATGATCTACGCGATGGAGCGCAACAACACGATGCCGAAGATGTTCGGCAACGTGCACCCGATCTACGGCGTGCCGCGCCAGGCGATGTGGTTCAACCTGCTCGTGTCGTTCGTCTTCCTGTTCTTCTTCCGCGGCTGGAGCTCGCTCGCGGCGGTGATCTCGGTCGCGACGGTGATCTCGTACCTGACCGGCCCGATCAGCCTGATGGCGCTGCGCCGCTCGGCGACCGACATCGAGCGCCCGCTGTCGATTCCGCTGATGAAGCTGATCGCGCCGTTCGCGTTCGTGTGCGCCTCGCTGATCCTGTACTGGGCGAAGTGGCCGCTGACGGGCGAAATCATCCTGCTGATGATCGTCGCGCTGCCGGTGTATTTCTACTTCCAGGCGAAGTCGGGCTGGACCGGCTGGGGCGCCGACCTGAAGGCCGCATGGTGGCTGGTCGCGTACCTGCCGACGATGGCGGTGCTGTCGCTGATCGGCAGCAAGGAGTTCGGCGGTCATGGCTACCTGCCGTACGGCTGGGACATGCTGATCGTCGCGGCGATCTCGCTGGTGTTCTACTTCTGGGGCGTGAATACCGGTTACCGGACCCAGTATCTCGACGAGCGTGAGTCGCACGACGAGATCCTCGAAGGGGTCGGTGCCTGACGCCTGACCTGCCGCCGGATTCGGCGGCGGCAGGATGCAGTGAAAAAAGCCCGCCCGGGCATGGCTCGGGCGGGCTTTTTGTTGGCCCGGCGGCGGCGGCGCCGTCCAGGCTCAGGCGCCGGCGCTCGCGAACACGTAGTTCGTCATCGCGAGCACGCGCTGATAGGTGCCGAGCGACTGGATGCCGAGTTGGTAGTCGTCGTCCGCCGCGCCGAGCGCCGTGAAGACCGGCAGCAGATGTTCGTCGGTCGGATGCATCAGCGCCGCGTGCGGCGCCTGCCGGCGGTAGTCGAGCAGCGCGTCGACGTCGCGGGCGGCCAGTTTCGCCTCGAACCAGTCGGTGAATTCCGCGACGCGCGGGTCCGCATCCTCGGGCGCCGCGCCGAAATCGGCGGCGCGCAGGTTGTGCGTGATCTGGCCCGAGCCGATCACCATCACGCCTTCGTCGCGCAGCGGCCGCAGCGCGCGGCCGAGCGCGAAGTGATGCGCGGCGTCCGCGCGCGGCTGGATCGACAGTTGCGCGACCGGCACGTCGGCTTCCGGAAACATCAGCAGCATCGGCACCCACGCGCCATGATCGAGGCCGTGTTCGGTCGTCGCGGTCGCGATGCCCGCCGCATTCAGCAGCGCGGCCGCGCGCTCGGCGACGTCGGGTGCGCCCGGCGCCGGATAGCGGATGTCGTACAGCGCCTGCGGGAAACCGTAGAAGTCGTGAATCGTGTCCGGATGCGCGGCGACGCTCGCGACCGGTCGTTGCGTGCCCCAGTGCGCAGACAGCATCAGCACCGCGCGCGGGCGCGGCAACTCGGCGCCGAGGTGCGTGAACGCGCCGGACGGCAGCGCCGGGTCGATCGGCAGCGTCGGGGCGCCGTGGGACAGGTACAGCGAAGGCAAGCGGTTCATGGTGGTGACCTGCAAAAAGGGTTTGCCTGTGACTATAGGCGTGTACCGTGCATTGATAAATCGGCGCTACGGAATTTGATTGACGCTTGTTTGTTGATAATCGTGGCGAAGGCAGGCTTTCGGATGCCGAGTCGCATCAGAAGGCGTGAAATGGAGGGAGTTGCTGCGCGAATCGGTGGAGATCCGCGCAGAAGAAGTGTGACTTACTGTGCGTGGCGGATGCCGGGCCACGGCGTCGTGAAGGGCGCGCTGAGCGCGAACAGGTCGAGGACGCGCGTGACGGTCTGGTCGACGAGTTCCTCGATCGTCTTCGGCATCGCGTAGAACGCGGGCAGCGGCGGAAAGACGATGCCGCCCATTTCGGTGACGGCGGTCATGTTGCGCAGATGCGCGAGATTGAACGGCGTTTCGCGCACCATCAGCACGAGACGGCGGCGTTCCTTCAGCGTGACGTCGGCCGCGCGGGTGATCAGGTTGTCGGACAGCCCGTGCGCGACGCTCGCGAGCGTCTTCATCGAGCAGGGCGCGATCACCATGCCGTCGGTCGCGAACGAGCCCGACGCGATCGTCGCGCCGACGTCGCGCACCGAATGCACGACGTCCGCACGGCTTTCGACATCGGCCTTCGGCAGCTTCAGTTCATGCTGGATGTTGAGCCAGCCGGCGTTCGAAATCAGCAGATGCGTTTCGACGCCGCCGGCGGCGCGCAGCAGATCGAGCAGCCGCACACCGTAGATCACGCCGGTGGCGCCGGTGATCGCGACGATCAGCCGGCGCGGCGGCGCGCTGGGAGATGCCATCGAAAGGGGGCGGGTGCCGCGTGTTACGCGGCGGCGAACAGTTGCTGCAGTTCGCCCGACTGGTACATCTCCATCATGATGTCCGAGCCGCCGATGAATTCGCCCTTCACGTACAGCTGCGGGATGGTCGGCCAGTTCGAGAATGCCTTGATGCCCTGACGGATTTCGTCGTCCTCGAGCACGTTGACCGTCTTGAACTGGTCGACGCCGCAGGCCTTCAGCACCTGCACGGCGCGGCCCGAGAAGCCGCACATCGGGAATTGCGCGTTGCCCTTCATGAAGAGCACGACCTGGTTTTCGTCGACGATTTGCTTGATACGTTGTTGGGTGTCCATGACTGACCTTGCGTTTGCGGGGCGTTAGATCGAAATGATAGCGGATTTCAACCGGGCGGGCCGGGCGTCAGCCCGGCAGGCGGCCGCCGGTCGTGCGTTCGATGGCGGCGAGATCGGCGAGCGATTCGACCGCGACGAAGCCGTGCGACGCCAGTATCGCGCGGACGGCTTCGGCCTGGTCGTAGCCGTGCTCGATCCACAGCGTGCCGCCCGGTTTCAGATAGGCACCGGCGCCCGCGACGATCGTTCGGATCGCGCTGAGGCCGTCGGCACCGTCGGTGAGCGCGCCGCGCGGCTCGAAACGCAGGTCGCCTTGCGCGAGGTGCGGATCGTGCTGCGCGATGTACGGCGGGTTGCTGACGATCGCGTCGAACCCGAGCGCGGGATCGAGCGCCGCGTACCAGTCGCTCTGCAGCCAATGCGGCGGGCCGCCGGGGCGCCGCGCGTCGAGCAGCTTGTCGGCGTTGCGTTGCGCGACCGCGAGCGCGGCCGGCGAACGGTCGAGCGCCCAGACGCGCGCATCGGGCCGCTCGGCCGCGATCGACACGGCGATCGCGCCGCTGCCGGTGCCGAGATCGAGCACGGCTGCGTGCGGTAGCCCGTCGATCGCATCGAGCGCGGCTTCGACGAGCAGCTCGGTTTCGGGGCGCGGGATCAGCACGTCGGGCGTCACGTCGAACGGGCGGCCGAAGAACTCGCGCATCCCCACCAGCTGCGCGACGGGCTCGCCGGCGACGCGGCGCGCTTCGAGCGCGCGGTAGCGTTCGACCGCGGCGGCGTCGAGCGGCGCGTCGCCGCGCGTGATCAGTTGCGTGCGGGTCCAGCCGAGCGCGTGCGCGAGCAGCACGCGTGCATCGACCGGGTCGAGCGGCGAGGCGCGCAACAGGGCGTCGGCGGTGGTGTCGGACATCGTGGCCTCAGTCGGCTTCGCCGAGCGACGCGAGCAGCTCAGCCTGGTGCTCGGTGACGAGCGCGCCGATCAGTTCGTCGAGATCGCCGTCCATGATCGCCTCGAGCCGGTACAGCGTCAGGTTGATCCGGTGGTCGGTCATCCGGCCCTGCGGGAAGTTGTACGTGCGGATGCGCTCCGAGCGGTCGCCGGAGCCGATCAGGCTCTTGCGCGTCGCGGCTTCCTTCGCATGTTGCTCGTGATACTGCTTGTCCTTGATGCGCGCGGCGAGCACCTTCAGCGCGCGATCCTTGTTCTTGTGCTGCGAGCGGTCGTCCTGGCATTCGACGACGATCCCGGTCGGGATGTGCGTGACGCGCACCGCCGAATCGGTCTTGTTGATGTGCTGACCGCCCGCGCCGGACGCGCGGAACGTGTCGATCCGCAGGTCGGCCGGATTGATCTCGACCTCGCCGATCTCGTCGGCTTCCGGCATCACGGCGACCGTGCACGCGGACGTATGGATGCGCCCCTGCGTCTCGGTGGCCGGCACGCGCTGCACGCGATGGCCGCCCGATTCGAACTTCAGGCGCGAATACGCGCCCTGGCCCGCGATCCGCACGATCACTTCCTTGTAGCCGCCGAGATCCGACGCGCTCTCCGACATCATTTCGACCTGCCAGCGCTGGCGTTCCGCGAAGCGCAGGTACATGCGCAGCAGGTCGCCCGCGAACAGCGCCGATTCGTCGCCGCCCGTGCCCGCGCGGATTTCGAGGAAGATGTTGCGGTCGTCGTTCGGGTCCTTCGGCAGCAGCATCTTCTGCAGCTCGGTCTCGAGGCGCGCCATGCCCTCGCGCGCGCTGCGGATTTCGTCTTCCGCGAAATCGCGCATCGACGGATCGGCCAGCAACTCCTGCGCGGCCGTTTCGTCGCTGCGCGACTGGCGCCATAACGCGTATTGCTCGACGACCGGGCCGAGTTCCGCATGTTCGCGCGTCAGCTTGCGGTACTGGTCGAGGTCGGCCGTGACGTTTTCGCGGCTCAGCAGGTCGTTCAGTTCGGCCAGCCGTGTGGATAGCTGGTCGAGCTTGCGTTGCATGCTCGTCTTCATGGTGTGGAGCGGCGCTCCCGGGCAAGGGGTATTCGGAAAGGATAGGCCGGCGGCAGGACAATGCGCGGCGGCGGCAGGGCGACCGGGCGGCGCTAGTGGCCGGACTGGTCGTTCGAGCGCGGCGCGTGCTGGTAGAAGCCGCGCATCAGGTCGATCAGCGAATCGCGATCGGCGCCGTTGACGCGGTTGAGCGCGCTCGTCGGGCCGTGGATCAGCTTGTTGGTCAGCGCCTGCGACAGGGCTTCGAGCACGGCGGCCGGATCGTCACCGCGCGCGAGCAGCTTCTGCGCCTTTTCGACTTCGGCCCGGCGCAATGCGTCGGCCTGCGTATGCATGTGACGGATCACCGGCACGACGCTGCGCGTGTCGAGCCATTGCATGAAATTCTGCACGCGGGTTTCGATGATCGCCTCGGCCTGGGCAACCGCGGCCTGGCGCGATGCGTTGCCTTCGCGCACGATCGCGCCGAGATCGTCGACGGTGTACAGGAACACGTCCTTCAGCTTGCCGACTTCGGGCTCGATGTCGCGCGGCACCGCGAGGTCGACCATGAAGATCGGCCGGTGGCGGCGCGCCTTAACCGCGCGCTCGACCGCACCGAGACCGATGATCGGCAGCGTCGACGCGGTGCACGACACGATGATGTCGAATTCGTGCATGCGGGTGGGCAGGTCGGCCAGCGGCATCGCGCGGCCGTTGAAGCGTTCGGCGAGCCGCTGGCCGCGTTCGGCCGTGCGGTTCGCGACGACGAGCTCACGCGGGCCTTGCGCGGCGAAGTGCGTCGCGCACAGCTCGATCATTTCGCCCGCGCCGATGAACAGCACACGCTGATCCGACACCTTTTCGAAGATCCGCTGCGCGAGGCGCACCGCGGCGGCGGCCATCGACACCGACTGCGTGCCGATTTCGGTCGTGCCGCGCACTTCCTTCGCCACCGCGAACGTGCGCTGGAACAGCTGGTTCAGATAAGTGCCGAGCGCGCCCGCTTCGGTCGCGGTGCGAACGGCATCCTTCATCTGGCCCAGAATCTGGGTCTCGCCGAGCACCATCGAATCGAGGCCGGACGCGACGCGAAACGCGTGCCGGACCGCTTCCGACTGCGGCAGCGCATAGACGTGCGGCGCGAGTTCGTCGACCGGAATCCGGTGATATTCCGACAGCCAGCGGACCGCGCCTTCACGAGCAGCACGATCGTCGGTCGCGCAATACAGCTCGGTGCGGTTGCAGGTGGAGAGGATCGCCGCCTCGGGCGTATTGGGCGCCTGCGGGCCGAGGAACACGTTCTTGAACGTGACGAGAGCCGGCTTGATTTGCTCGAGCGGAAACGCCACGCGTTCGCGCAGGGCGACAGGCGCAGTGTGGTGGTTGATTCCGATCGTGAGGAGTTGCATATCGAGGGCTATCGTTTAGCCCCATATTATAGCGTTTCAGCGATTTCCTCACTCGCGGCATACCGCGCATCGGCATGGCGGGGCCGCGAATTTGGGGGCTCGATCGGTACGCGGTCGAGCTGGTAGCCGAAGCCGTAGAGCGGCAACAGCCGGTAGCCGCGCTCCGGAAGCAACTGCAATTTGCTGCGCAGCCGGGACGCGTGCGTGTCGAGCGTGCGCGACTTCATGTCGCGGCGGCGCGCCCATACCGTTTCGAGGATGTGGGCCCGCGACACGGGCCGCGACAGGTTCGTGAACAGCAACTGTGCGAAACGGAACTCCTTCGGCGTGAGTGAAACGATTGCGTCGCCGAAACGGACGAGGCAATGCGTGGCGTCGAACGTGTATTCGCCATACATTTCGCGCGAGCGGGTGGGCGGCCGCCGGACGCCGGCGCGCCGGCTCAGCGCATTGACGCGCGCGAGCAGCTCGGGCCCGCTCACGGGCCGTACGAGACAATCGTCGGCGCCCGCGTGCAGGCACGAGACGATTTCGCTTTCGCGCGCCGACTGCATCACGACGATGGCGGGCAACCCGGGCAGGACCGCCTGCGCGCGCGGAATGACTTCCTGCGCCGGCTGGTCGCCGGCCCAGTGGCCGGTGACCAGCATGTCGCAGGTGTTGTCGGCGGCGAGCCACTCGAAGAATGCGGCGCCGGACGGAAATGCGTGGCACACGTGACCGCCCGCGAAGAGCAGGCGGTTCAGGAGTGCGGTATGACGCGACTCCGGATCGATCAGAGCGATTCGCATGAGAATTTCTTCAATATGGCAGCCGGTGTGCGCTTGCCATAACGTCGAGTCGGCCCCTACACTCGAATGTTCGCGGCGCCCGGCTGGTCTCGGGTTCGATGGATGAATCGATGCTAGCCGCTGGTAACGTTCACGCCTATGGGACGAATCTGAATTTATAGAAGGCGTCGAATGAACTGGTTTGGAATCCTTGTCCTGGGAGCAGCCGTCGGGCTGTTCGGCCGCTGGCTGCATCCGATGCGGCGCACGGGCCGGCCCGCGTGGTGGATCGCGGTGCTCGTCGGCATCGTGGGCGCGGCCGCCGCCCGCATGGTCGGCAATCTCTCGGGACTGTTTTACGATGGCGAGACGCTCGAATGGCCGGTCTGCACCGGCGTCGCGTTCCTCGCCGTAGCCGTGACGGTCGCGCTGTCGGCCCGTCGCTGAATGCTCTCAGGTGAAATCATGAATGCCCGTCTCCCCGAAGTCTCGCCGGTGCCGGCCCGTCTCGCGCTGTTGCGCGACGCCATGGTCCGCGAGAACCTGGCCGCTTATCTCGTGCCGTCCGCCGATCCCCATCTGTCCGAATACCTTCCCGAACGCTGGCAGGCGCGCCGCTGGCTGTCCGGCTTCACGGGCTCGGTCGGCACGCTGGTCGTGACCGCGGATTTCGCGGGGTTGTGGGTCGACAGCCGCTACTGGGTGCAGGCCGACGCCGAGCTGGCGGGCACGGGCGTGCAGCTGATGAAGATGACGGGCGGGCAGCAAAGCGCACCGCACGTCGACTGGCTCGCACAGAACGTGGCGGCCGGCGCGACGGTCGGGGTCGACGGCGCGGTGCTCGGCGTCGCGGCCGCGCGCGGGCTGACGGCCGCGCTGAGCGCGCGCGGCATCGCGCTGCGTACCGACGTCGACCTGCTCGACGCGATCTGGCCCGAGCGGCCGGGGCTGCCCGGCGACGCGGTGTTCGAGCACGTGGCGCCGCAGGCCGACACGACGCGCGCGAGCAAGCTGGCCGAGGTGCGCCGCGCGATGCACGCGCACGGCGCGCAGTGGCATTTCGTGTCGACGCTCGACGATCTCGCATGGCTGTTCAACCTGCGTGGCGCCGACGTCAACTTCAATCCAGTGTTCGTTGCGCACGCAATGATCGGCGCCGAGCGCGCGACGCTGTTCGTCGCCGACGGCAAGGTGCCGCCTGCGCTGGCCGCGTCGCTCGCACAGGATGGCGTCGACGTCCGCGCCTACGACGCCGCGCGCGCGTCGCTCGCGGCGCTGCCCGACGGCGCGACGCTGCTGATCGACCCGCGCCGCGTGACGTTCGGCACGCTCGAGGCCGTGCCGGCCGGCGTGAAGCTCGTCGAGGCCGTGAATCCGTCGACGTTCGCGAAGTCGCGCAAGACGTCCGCCGAGATCGAGCACGTGCGCGTGACGATGGAGCACGACGGCGCCGCGCTCGCGGAATTCTTCGCGTGGTTCGAACAGGCGGTGAACCGCGAGACGATCACCGAACTGACGATCGAGGAAAAGCTCACGGCCGCGCGCGCCCGACGCCCCGGCTATGTGTCGGCGAGCTTCGCGACGATCGCCGGCTTCAACGCGAACGGCGCGATGCCTCACTACCACGCGACGCGGGAGTCGCACGCGACGATCGCCGGCGACGGCCTGCTGTTGATCGACTCGGGCGGCCAGTACATGACGGGCACGACCGACATCACGCGCGTCGTGCCGGTCGGCACCGTGAGCGACCTGCAGCGGCGCGATTTCACGATCGTGCTGAAGTCGATGATGGCGCTGTCGCGCGCTCGTTTCCCGCGCGGCATCCGCTCGCCGATGCTCGACGCGATCGCGCGTGCGCCGATGTGGGCGGCCGGGCTCGACTACGGCCACGGCACCGGGCATGGCGTCGGTTACTTCCTGAACGTGCATGAGGGCCCGCAGGTCATTTCGCACTACGCGCCGGCCGAGCCGTACACGGCGATGGAAGAGGGGATGATCACGTCGATCGAGCCGGGCGTGTACCGCCCGGGCCAGTGGGGCATCCGGATCGAGAACCTGGTCGTGAACCGTGCGGCCGGGAAGACGGAATTCGGCGACTTCCTCGCGTTCGAGACGCTGACGCTGTGCCCGATCGACACGCGCTGCGTGCTGATCGAGATGCTGCACGACGAAGAGCGCGCGTGGCTGAACACGTATCACGCGACGGTGCGCGAGCGCGTCGGCCGGCATGTGAGCGGCGACGCGAAGGCGTGGCTCGACGCGCGCACGCAGCCGGTCTGACGCAACGCATGGTAACGGCCGGATAGCGATCCGGTAACGATCGAACGACGGCCGGCCGATAACAGCGAGGGCAAGCAATGGCAGACACCGCGGTGATCGTGGTCGACATGCAGCGCGGGCTGGTGGAGCGGGCGCAGCCCGCGTACCGGCTCGACGACGTGGTGTCGGGCATCAACCGGTTGACGGCGGCGGCGCGTGCGGCGAACGCGCCGGTGTGCTTCGTGCAGCACGACGGCGACGCGGACGACGACGTCGTGCCCGGCACGCCGGGCTGGGAACTGCATGCGGGGCTGGTCGTCGGTCGAGACGACTGGCGCGTGCGCAAGCAGGCGAGCGATTCGTTTCACGACACGCCGCTCGCGGCGCAGCTCGATCGCCACGGTATCCGCTCGGTGCTGATCTGCGGCTATGCGACCGAGTTTTGCGTCGATTCGGCCGCGCGCCGTGCCGCGCTGCTCGGCTACCGGACGACCGTCGTGTCCGACCTGCACACGACGAACGAGCGCGCCCACCTGTCGGCGGCGCAGATCGTCGCGCACCATCACTTCATCTGGAACAACAATTCGCTGTCGGGCAACGCGGTGACGCCGCGTTCGCTCGCGGACGTGCTCGCTACGGAGTTCGCATGACGATCAAGGCAGTGGTGTTCGATTTCGGCGGGGTGCTGATCGACTGGAGCCCCGAGTACCTTTACCGCGAACTGATTCCCGACGCCGCCGAGCGTCGCTGGTTCCTCACGCACGTGTGCGCGATGGACTGGGTCGTCCGCCAGGACGGCGGGCAGACGATCGAGGAAGGCACGGCCGAACTCGTCGCGAAGTTTCCGGAGCACGAAGCGCTGATCCGCGCGTTCTATGCGCGCTGGCACGAGATGATCGGCGGCGTGCTCGACGAGGGCGCGGCGCTCGTCGACCGGCTGGAAGCGCAGGGGATGCCGCTGTTCGGGCTGACGAACTGGTCCGCGCAGACGTTTCCATATGCCTGGGACAACTTCCCGGTGCTGCGCCGGTTCAAGGACATCGTCGTGTCGGGCCGTGTGAAGCTCGTGAAACCCGATCCGGCGATCTACCGCGAGATGCATGCGCGGATCGAGCCGCACCTGCCCGGCATCGCGCCGCACGAGCTCGTGTTCATCGACGACAACGTGCACAACGCGGCGGCCGCGACGGCGCTCGGCTGGCACGGCATTCATCATACGAGCGCGGCGGCGACCGAAGCGCGGCTGCGCGAACTGGGCGCGCTGGTGTAAGCGGCGGGGCGAGCGCCAGGCGAAAAAAAAGCGGGCCATGGGCCCGCTTTTTCGTTGTGCCGTTCCGGATGCGGCCCCCTTCGATCACCTTTGGTGTCCAGCCCCGCGTGAGCGCGAGGCCGGGCGCCCGGGCCGCACCGGTCAGCGGCTGATCGGCTTGTAGCGCAGACGCTTCGGCTTCGCGGCTTCCTCGCCGAGGCGCGCACGCTTGTCGGCTTCGTACTCCTGGTAGTTGCCGTCGAAGAACGTGACCTGCGAATCGCCTTCGAACGCGAGGATGTGCGTTGCGATCCGGTCGAGGAACCAGCGATCGTGCGAGATCACCATCACCGAGCCCGCGAATTCGAGCAGCGCGTCTTCCAGCGCGCGCAGCGTTTCGACGTCGAGGTCGTTCGACGGTTCGTCCAGCAGCAGCACGTTGCCGCCGGAGATCAGCGTCTTCGCGAGATGTAGGCGGCCGCGTTCGCCGCCGGACAGGTTGCCGACGATCTTCTGCTGGTCGCCGCCCTTGAAGTTGAAGCGGCCGATGTACGCGCGCGACGGCGTTTCGTACTTGCCGACCGTCAGCACGTCGGCGCCGCCCGAGATTTCCTCGAACACCGTCTTCGAACCGTCGAGCGCGTCGCGGCTCTGGTCGACGTACGCGAGCTTCACCGTCGGGCCCATCACGACTTCGCCCGAATCCGGCTGTTCCTTGCCGGTCAGCATCTTGAACAGCGTCGACTTGCCGGCGCCGTTCGGACCGATGATGCCGACGATCGCGCCGGCCGGGATCTTGAAGCTCAGGTTGTCGATCAGCAGGCGGTCGCCGAACGACTTGCTGACGTTCTTGAACTCGATCACTTCGTTGCCGAGGCGTTCGCCGGCCGGAATGAAGATTTCCTGCGTTTCGTTGCGCTTCTGGTATTCCTGGCTGCTCAGTTCCTCGAAGCGGGCGATACGCGCCTTCGACTTCGCCTGGCGGCCCTTCGGGTTCTGGCGCACCCACTCCAGTTCCTTCTTGATCGCCTTCTGGCGTGCCGATTCCGACGCTTCTTCCTGCTTCAGGCGCTCTTCCTTCTGGTCGAGCCAGCTGCTGTAGTTGCCCTTCCACGGAATGCCGTGGCCGCGGTCGAGTTCGAGAATCCACTCGGCCGCGTTGTCGAGGAAATAGCGATCATGGGTGACCGCGACCACGGTGCCCGGGAAGCGCACCAGGAACTGCTCGAGCCAGTCGACCGATTCGGCGTCGAGGTGGTTGGTCGGTTCGTCGAGCAGCAGCATGTCGGGCTTTTCGAGCAGCAGCTTGCACAGGGCGACGCGGCGCTTTTCACCGCCCGACAGGTGCTCGATCTTCGCGTCCCACGGCGGCAGGCGCAGCGCGTCGGCGGCCACTTCGAGCTGCTGCTCGGGGCTGCCGCCGTCGCTCGACGCGAGAATCGCCTCGTACTTCGCCTGCTCGGCCGCGAGCGCGTCGAAGTCGGCGTCCGGCTCGGCGTACGCCGCGTAGATTTCTTCCAGCTTCTTGTTCGCCTGGAACAGGTCGCCGAGGCCTTCCTCGACGGCTTCGCGCACGGTCTTCGTCGGGTCGAGCTGCGGTTCCTGCGGCAGGTAGCCGATGTTCAGGTTCGGCATCGGCGTGGCTTCGCCTTCGATGTCCTTGTCGACGCCCGCCATGATGCGGATCAGCGTCGACTTGCCCGAGCCGTTCAGGCCGAGCACGCCGATCTTCGCGCCGGGAAAGAACGACAGCGAGATGTCCTTCAGGATCTGGCGCTTGGGCGGCACGATCTTGCCGACCCGGTTCATCGTGAAAACGTATTGGGCCATTTCGGTGTGAAAGTCAGAAGTGGTTGGGACGGCCGCGCAGCGCGCGGGCGTGGCGGCGTCGGGTGATTCGGTACGGAGCGTGCCGCGCGGGGCGCGGCGGTGCGAGCGCGTATTGTACTTCGCCGCCGGTTGCCGCTGGCGCGGTGCAGGCCATTCGGCCGACCTTCGCTTACAGCCACGCGGCGACGCCGCCGTGCCCCGAGCACGTGCCGCGCCGGTGACGGCTGAAGCTGTACGTGCCGTCGCGGCAGCGCGCGCTCGCACCCTCCGGCACGCGCCCTGATTTCGAATGGGCGGGCGCGTGCACGGTTTCGCCGTCGCGGTTGCGATACGTGTCGTGACGGTCGAGATCGGCTTCGTTGCCGTAGCCGGGTGATGCGCGATAGGCGTGCGCGGCAGGGGCAACGCGGCGCCCGCGACGAACAGCGCGGCGGACAGGGTCGCGATATGGGTCGCACGGCGGAGCAGGGCACGCATGGTCTCTCTCGTTCGGTTCGTTGTTATCGAGGTCGGGCAATGTCGAGCCGATGGCCCGCGCCGCATGTTAGCGGATCGACGCGGCGCCGCCGCGCGACGCTAGGCCGCGCCGGTCATCGACGCCGCGCCGTCGGCCTGCGCGGCATCGAGAATCCAGCGGCGGAACGCGGCAACCTTCGGCCGTTCCGCGTGATGCGGCGGATAGACGAGGTAGTACGCGAAATCGTCGAGCCACGCGACGTCGGCAAGCTGCACGAGCCGGCCGCTCGCCAGCTCGCCGCGCACCATCGCGGCCGGCAGCAGCCCGGCGCCCTGGCCGGCGACGATCGCCTGCAGCAGCAGGCCCGAATCGTCGAACGCGGGGCCGCGCGGCGGGCCGAAATCGTCGATCCGCTGCGCGCCGAACCAGATGTGCCAGCCCTTGCGTTCGGCGTCGTGCAACTGCGGCCAGCCGACGAGCTCGGCCGGCGTCGCCGGCATGCCGAGCCGCGCGACGAGGTCGGGCGACGCGAGCGCGACGATTTCCACCGTCAACAGGCGTTCGCTGCACAGCCCGATGTAGCGCCCGAGGCCGTGGCGGATCGCGACGTCGACGCCGTCGCGCGCGAAATCCGCGAGCGCGTGGCTCGTGAGAACCTGCAGGTCGACGTCCGGGCACGCCTGCCGGAACTGCGCGAGGCGCGGGACCAGCCACGCGGACGCGAAGAACGGCGTGACGCTCACCGTCAGCACGCCGCTGTCGGCGGCGCCCGACACGCGCTGCGACGCATCGGCGATCTGCCGGAACGCGTTGCGCACGGGCGGCAGGTAGTCGCGACCGGCGGCCGTCAGCAGGATGCCGCGGTTCACGCGCTCGAACAGTTGCACGCCGAGATGCGTCTCGAGGGTGCGGATCATCTGGCTCACCGCGCCGGGCGTGACCGACAGCTCCTCGGCCGCGGACTTCACCGACAAGTGGCGGGCGGCGGCTTCGAACGCGCGCAACGCGTTGAGCGGCGGCAGACGGGAGCGAGTCATTCAGTTTTTCTAAAGCGAAAGGTCGACGAAATATCGTTTGAGACGACGTGTATGCGCGCGTACCGTTGACGCATCGGATCGCCTGTTTCGCGGCTGCCTGTCGGGTGCCGATCGGCGGCCGATGTGATCAACATAGTTCAACTATATCCACGGGGCAATCCGGACGCCGCCCGGCAGCCGGTGGAACCTGAAAGGAGCATCGTCATGAACCGCCCGGGCGCATCACGCGTTTTCCATGGCTGGTACGTGGTGGTGGCCGCGTTCGCCGTCACGTTCGTCGGGTTCGGCAGCGCCTATACGTTCAGTGCGTTCGTCGAATCGCTGCAGCGGGATTTCGCCGCGTCGCGCGGCCAGATCTCGCTCGTGTTCTCGCTCGCTGGCTTCCTGTACTTCGGCTTCGGCATCGTCAGCGGGCCGCTGGCCGATCGTTTCGGCTCGCGGCGGCTCGCCGTCGCCGGGATGCTGCTGACCGGCGCGGGGCTCGCGGCGGCCGGCGCGGCGCATACGCTGCTGCAGGTCTATGTCGCGTACGGGCTCGGTGTCGGGTTCGGCGTCGGCTGCGCATACGTGCCGGCCGTCGGCGCGGTCCAGCGCTGGTTCGTGCGCCGGCGCGGGTTCGCGTCGGGGCTCGCGGTCGCGGGGATCGGCGTGGGCACGCTGGTGATGCCGCCGCTCGCGTCCGCGCTGATCGCGCAGGTCGGCTGGCGCGGCGCGTATTTCACGCTCGCCGCGCTCGTGATCGTGCTGGGAGCCGGCATGTCGCTGCTGATCGAGAACGACCCGCGCGGGCGGGGGCTGTTGCCGGACGGCGATGTCGCCCGGGACGGCGGCGGCCGGAATGCCGGCGCTTCCCCGCCCGCGGCCGCGAGCATACCAGCCGGCGCGACGGTGCGCGAAGCCGTCACGTCGCGGCCGTTCGTGGGCCTGTACGCGGCCTGCCTCGTCTGCTCGTTCGGCGTGTTCGTCCCGTTCGTTCATCTCGTGCCGTACGCGCTCGATCACGGCGTCGCGCCGTCGACGGCTGTGCTGCTGCTCGGCGCGATCGGCGTCGGCAGCACGGCCGGTCGCTTCTTCCTCGGCGGCCTGGCCGACCGCTTCGGCCGCCGCGCGTCGCTGCTCGCGATGTTCGCCGGCATGGCCGTCGCGCTGGTCGCGTGGGCGGGCGCCGGCACCGTCGCGACGCTGGCCGGGTTCGCGCTCGTGTTCGGCGTGTTCTACGGCGGCTGGGTCGCCGTGCTGCCGGCGGTCGTGATGGACTATTTCGGCGGGCGCAACGTGAGCGCGATCATCGGCATACTGTACACGAGCGTCGCGTTCGGCACGCTGATCGGGCCGGCCGCCGCCGGCTTCATCTACGACGCGGGCGGCGGCTACCTCGTGCCGATCCTCGCGAGCGCCGCCGCGAATGCGATTGCGTTCGCGATCGTCGCGACCACCGGGCGTGTGCCGGCCGCCGCGCGTGCGGCCGGCGGATAGCGCCACCCGGCTGGGCGTGTCGCGCGATTTCCGGTAGGGTGGCCGGACCGTCAACCATCGACGCTCGGTCGGGGAGGCATCGTGACATTCGACGAAGTCCGGCAGATCGCACTGGCGTGGCGCGGCGTCGAGGACGGCACGTCGTACGGCACGCCCGCGCTCAAGGTGAAGGGCAAGCTGCTCGCGCGGCTGCGCGAGGACGGCGACACGCTCGTCGTGAAGGGCGTCGGCCCCGACGAGCGCGCATGGCTGATCGAGTCGGCGCCCGACGTGTATTACGTGACCGATCACTATGTCGGCTGGCCGATCGTGCTGGTGCGCCTGTCGGCCGCGCATCCCGACGCCGTGAAAAACCTGCTTCTGCGAGAATGGCGCGCCATCGTGCCGGAGAAGTGGCGGGACGACGCCGCCCGCGGCGCGAACTGAACGGCGCGCCGGACGCGCGGGCCGCTGCGGAACCGGATCAAGCGTTGCATCGGTTCGTATCGATGCAACGAGTGGTTCCATCGAAATTCTTCAATTGGTTCTTAGTGAAGAACCGTTTGATGCTTACACTCCTTCGCTTCGAAGGCGGCTGACGACAGCCGACGGAACGGGCGTACGCGATGCGCCGGCGCCCGGTGCGCCGCATCGCACCCGCAGCTTCGCAGACTGCGCGGACGACCCGACCGGAACGGCCCCATCCGGCCCATGCCCGTGTGCGACGCACGCGCGGCCGCGACCGGATTCAAGAACGACAACTCCCCGCGCCGCCTTCACGCGACACCCGGTCGTACCGGAACCGTTTTTTGGAGAGAGACAGATGAGTGGAAGCAACACAGGCCTCGGCACTGGCCTGAAGCAGCGTCACGTGACGATGATGTCGATTGCCGGCGTGATCGGCGCGGGCTTGTTCGTCGGCTCCGGCCACGCGATCGCGGAAGCCGGGCCGGCATCGATACTCGCGTATGCGATTGCGGGCGTGCTGGTCGTGCTGGTGATGCGCATGCTCGGCGAAATGGCCGTCGCGCATCCGGACAGCGGGTCGTTCTCGACCTATGCCGATCGCGCGATCGGCCACTGGGCCGGCTTCACGATCGGCTGGCTGTACTGGTGGTTCTGGGTGCTGGTGATCCCGATCGAGGCGACCGCCGCTGCGACCATCCTCAATGCGTGGTTCCCGGGCATCGCGACGTGGATCTTCGCGCTCGGCATCACGCTGCTGCTCACCGTCACCAATCTCTTCTCCGTCAAGAACTACGGCGAATTCGAATTCTGGTTCGCGCTGATCAAGGTCGTCGCGATCGTCGTGTTCCTGTGCATCGGCGGTGCGGCGATCGTCGGCATCATTCCGGCGCCGGCCGTGTCGGGCGTGTCGAACCTGTTCGTGCACGACGGCTTCATGCCGCACGGCGCGAGCGCGGTGCTCGCGGCGATGCTGACGACGATGTTCTCGTTCCTCGGCACCGAGATCGTGACGATCGCGGCCGCCGAATCGGACAACCCGCAACGCCAGATCGTGCGCGCGACCAACTCGGTCATCTGGCGTATCACGCTGTTCTATCTCGGCTCGATCCTCGTCGTCGCGGCCATCGTGCCGTGGAACGACCCGCTGCTGCCGAAGCACGGCTCGTATCAGCGCGCGATGGAGCTGATCGGCGTCCCGAACGCGAAGGCGATCATCGACGTGATCGTGCTCGTGTCGGTCGCGAGCTGCCTGAATTCGGCGCTGTACACCGCGTCGCGGATGCTGTTCTCGCTGTCCCGGCGCAAGGACGCGCCCGCCTTCCTGCATCGCACCGATTCGACCGGCACGCCGCGTGCGGCCGTGCTTGCGTCGACCGCGTTCGGCTTCCTGACCGTGATCGCGAACTACCTGATGCCGGAGCAGGTGTTCGGCTTCCTGCTCGCGACGTCGGGCGCGATCGCGCTGCTCGTGTATCTCGTGATCGCGATCTCGCAACTGCGGATGCGCAAGACGCTCGAATCGGGCGGCGCGGACCTGACGCTGCGGATGTGGCTGTTCCCGTGGCTCACGTGGGCCGTGATCCTGTTCATCTGCGGCACGCTGACCGTGATGTTCGTCAGCGAGGAGCACCGGATGGAAGTCGGCGCGACGGCCGTGCTGGCGTTGATCGTGCTGCTCGCGTCGTGGCTGAACAAGCGCGGCCGCGATGCGCGGGCGAACGCGGGGCGCCGGGTGTCGGCGACGTGATCTGATCGAATGATGTAACGGCGGGGCGGCGGCCCCGCTCATGAACATGGCCTGACCGGCATTTGCCGGCCGGGCCATTTTGCTTTCGACGACGGACGGATGTCGTTGCGAGTACCGGCCGCGCGGCATCGATCCTGGGCGACGCGCGCTGCTGCGTGTCGGCGGGAACGTCGTCTGCCGAAACGATCGTCGCCTATACTCGACGAGAAGAAAAATCGCGGGGGTGGGCGATGGGGACGGTGCACGGATCGGGCAGTCGCGCGGTCGACGCGCGGCGCGTCGGCACGTATGCAGCCGCGGTACTCGCGCTGCAGATCGTCGTGCTGGCTGTCTGGGCGATGAGGTACTACGGCTGGCACGATCGCTCGTCCCCGATGGTCGGCTCGGACTTCGCGATTTTCTGGGCGGCGGCCCGTGTCGCGATCGAGCACGGCGCCGCGGCGATCTTCTCGCCCGGGTGGATGCAGCCGATCGAAGCCGCCCTGCGGCCGTTCGACGACTTCGCTCCGTGGCCGTATCCGCCGACGTTCCTGCTCGTCATCCTCCCGTTCGGCTTCGTGCCGTTCGTCTTCGCGCTCGTGGTGTTCGCGACACTGCAGATCGCCTGTTATGCGGCGGTCGTCGCGCGTGTCGTGCGCCCGCTCGACACGCAGCTGCGCGTCGCGATTGCCGCATTTCCGGGGCTGCTCGGCGCGGCGCTCACGATGCAAAATTCCTTCATGACGGTCGCGGCGGCGGCCGCGGCGCTGCTCCTGCTCGAATCGAGCCCGGTTCTGGCGGGCGCATGCATTGCGGTGCTGATCGTGAAGCCGCAATTCGGCGTGCTGTTCCCGTTGGCGCTCATCTGTGGCCGTCACTGGAAGGCGTTGATATCGGCCGGCGCGTTCAGCACCGGCATCGTCGCGGTGTCGCTGGCGGCGTTTGGCGTGCGGGCGTGGGCCGCGTTTTTCGCGTTCATGCCGGCGTTCCACCACAACGTGGTCGAGTACGGCGACACGCTTCGGCGGGCCATGCCGTCGACGATCTCGCTCGCCCGGGCAGCCGGGCTGTCCGTCGGGCCAGCCTATGCCGTGCATGCGGTCGTCGGGGTACTGGCGGTCGCGGCGGTCGCCGACGTCTGGATTCGCCGCTCGCGCTTCGCGCTCCGCGCCGCCGCGCTGGCCGCCGGTACGCTGCTCGTGCAGCCTTACTATGTGTACTACGACCTGCTCTGGCTGGTGTTGCCGGTTGCATTCCTGTTGCTGGACGCGCGGAACGTCCCGTTGCGCCGAGCCGAGATCGTGATCGTCGTGCTGGCCTGGCTCGCGCCGGCGCAGGCCTTCGTCGCGGTGATCAGCGGCACGGGTTGGCCGGTCGCGTCGGCGATGCTCGTCGCGCTGCTCGCGATGATCGTGCGCCGGAGTCGCGAGCCGGCGCTGGTGGCTGCGTAGCGGTTGCCGGGTGAGCGGGTGAGCGCATGTTGCTGCAGTCGGTCGACCCGAGCGGAACGATGCCGGGCGCATGAAACAGAAAACCCCTTGCGGCGCCGAGGCCGCAAGGGGTTTTCCGTGTATTGCCGTACTACGCCTGGGGTGATGCGCTCAGACGTTGAACAGGAAGTTCATCACGTCGCCGTCGTGCACGACGTATTCCTTCCCTTCCGCGCGCATCTTGCCGGCTTCCTTCGCGCCTTGCTCGCCCTTGTACGTGACGAAGTCGTCGAACGCGATCGTCTGCGCACGGATGAAGCCGCGCTCGAAGTCGGTGTGGATCACGCCGGCCGCTTGCGGAGCGGTATCGCCGATGTGGATCGTCCACGCGCGCACTTCCTTCACGCCGGCGGTGAAATAGGTCTGCAGGCCGAGCAGCTTGAAGCCCGCGCGGATCACGCGGTCGAGGCCCGGCTCTTCCATGCCCATGTCGGCGAGGAATGCTTCCTTGTCCGCGTCGTCGAGATCGGCGATTTCCGCCTCGATCGCCGCGCATACGGCGACCACCGGCGCGTTTTCGCTTTCCGCGTACTTGCGCACCGCCTCGAGGTGCGGGTTGTTCTCGAAGCCGTCGTCCTTCACGTTGGCGACGTACATCGCCGGCTTCGCGGTGATCAGGCAGAACGGCTTGATCAATGCCTGTTCGTCGTCCGACAGCGCGAGGCCGCGCACGGCCTTGCCCTGGTCGAGTTGCGCGCGCACCTTTTCGAGCACCGCGACGAGTTTCGCCGCTTCCTTGTCGTTGCCCGACTTCGCCGCCTTCGAATAGCGCGTGAGCGCCTTCTCGATGGTGCCGAGGTCGGCGAGCGCGAGTTCGGTGTTGATCACTTCGATGTCGTCGATCGGGCTGACCTTGCCGGCAACGTGAATGACGTTGTCATCCTCGAAGCAGCGCACGACGTGCGTGATTGCATCGGTTTCGCGGATGTTCGCGAGGAACTGGTTGCCGAGGCCTTCACCCTTGCTCGCGCCCGCGACGAGGCCCGCGATGTCGACGAATTCGACGACGGCCGGCACGACACGCTCCGGCTTGACGATCTCGGAGAGCGCCTTCAGGCGCGTATCGGGCACTTCGACGATGCCGACGTTCGGCTCGATCGTGCAGAACGGGTAGTTCTCGGCGGCGATGCCGGCCTTGGTCAGCGCATTGAACAGGGTGGACTTGCCGACGTTGGGCAAGCCGACGATGCCGCATTTGAGACTCATGGAATCCTTCGGACGGGTGAGGCGGCGCGGCCGGACAGGGCACGGCGGCGCGGGAAAAAAGGGGCGGCCGGCGCGTGGAGCGCGGCGGGCCGACGGTCAAAGACGCTATTGTACCGTGCCGGCGCCCCGGATTCCGGGCTTGCCGCCGAACGGCCGATGCGGCGGGCCGCCGCGCGGGCGCACCGGCCCGCGATTCTGCTGATTTCCCGCAAAGTCCGGCCGCGTAAGGGTTTGGCCCCGCGGCTATAATGCCCGCCATGACTGCCCACCACTCCTTCGACGTCGCCGTGGTCGGCGGCGGGCTCGTCGGCAAGACGGCCGCGCTCGCGCTGACCCAGTCCGGCTACAAGACAGCCTTGCTCGCCCAGCCGGCCACGCCGCGCCCCGCCGATCTCGCGTTCGACACGCGCGTCTACGCACTGTCGTCCAGTTCGCAGGCGTTGCTCGAGCGGCTGCGGGTCTGGCAGGCGCTCGACCACGGCCGGCTCGCGCCGGTCTACGACATGCGCGTGTATGGCGATGCGCATGCCGAACTGCATTTCTCCGCCTACCAGGCGTCCGTGCCGCAGCTCGCCTGGATCGCCGAATCCTCGCTGGTCGAGGCGTCGCTCGACGCCGCGCTGCGGTTCCAGCCGAACCTCACGTGGTTCGACTCGCGTGCGCAGGGCTTCGACGTGCGCGACGACGCGGCCGTGCTGACGCTGTCGTCGGGCCAGGTGCTCGAAGCCGATCTCGTCGTCGGCGCCGACGGCGCGCATTCGTGGGTGCGCTCCCAAATGGGGGCCAGGGTAGAGCGACGCGACTACCGGCAAACGGGCGTCGTCGCGAACTTCAAGGCATCGTTGCCGCACCGCGAGACCGCGTACCAGTGGTTCCACGAAGGCGAGATCGTCGCGCTGCTGCCGCTGCCGGACGGCCACGTGTCGCTCGTGTGGTCCGCGCACACCGCGCACGCGGACGCACTGCTCGCCCTCGATCCGGCGCAGCTCGCGGCCGAGGTCGAGCACGTGTCGCACGGCCAGGTCGGCACGCTCGAATGCGTGACGCCGGCCGCCGGCTTCCCGCTGGCGCTGCAGACCGTCGACAAGCTGATCGCGCCGCGCGTCGCGCTGGTGGGCGATGCCGCGCACCTGATCCACCCGCTCGCGGGGCAGGGGATGAACCTCGGGCTGCGCGACGTCGCCGCGCTCGCCGACGCGATCGCGGGCAAGGAAAGCTTCCGTAATCTCGGCGATACGGTGCTGCTGCGCCGCTACGAACGTTCGCGCCGCGAGGACATCCGCGCGCTGATGGTCGCCACCGACGGCCTGCAGCGGCTGTTCGCGGTGCCGGGCTCGCTCGCGAAGGCGGTGCGCAATGCGGGCATGGCGTTCGTCGGCGCGCAGCCGCTCGTGAAGCGCTGGCTCGTGTCGGCCGCGCTCGGCTGAACGAACCTTCCGCCGCCGCGCCGGTCGGAGACGGTTCCGTTACGGCGTACACTGTGCCGTGCACTCCGATTGAGCTGAAGGAAGATTTCAATGAAAAAAACGATCCGCATCGCGTCGCTGGCGCTGGCCGTCACGATGGCGACGCTCGGCTGCACCGCGCAGGCCGACCAGACCACCGACAAGCTGAAGGCCACGCTGCAAGCCCGTCTCGGCAACGACGCGCCGATCAAGAGCGTGTCGAAATCGCCGGTCGCAGGCCTTTACGAAGTGAACCTCGGCTCGCAGATCATCTATAGCGACGCGGCGGGCGACTACGTGCTGCTCGGCGATCTCGTCGACGCGAAGACGCACAAGAACCTGACCGACGCCCGCCTGTCCGAAATCAACAAGATCGACTTCGCGAGCCTGCCGTTCGCGAATGCGATCAAGATCGTCAAGGGCAACGGCGCCCGCAAGATCGCGGTGTTCTCCGATCCGAACTGCCCGTACTGCAAGAAGCTCGAGACGACGCTGCAGTCGGTCGACAACGTGACCGTCTACACGTTCCTGTACCCGGTGCTGTCGCCGGATTCGACCGCGAAGTCGAAGGCGATCTGGTGCGCGACCGACCGCGCGAAGACGTGGGAAAGCTGGATGCTCGACCATCGCGCGCCGTCCGGCGCCGGTACCTGCGACACCACCGCGCTCGACAAGAACCTCGCGCTCGGCCGCGGGATGAACGTCACGGGCACGCCGACGATCTTTTTGCCGGACGGCCGCCGCCTGCCGGGCGCGGTATCGGCCGACCAGCTCAACCAGGCGCTCGCCTCGAGCAAGTAACCGACTGCACGCCGGGCGCAGCGCCCGGCCAGCGAGGGGCGCCCGCATGATCTGCCGGCGCCTCTCTTCGTTTTCGCCGCCGTATTCGACCGACCGATTGCCACGATGACCCAGCCGATCCGCTATTCGATTGTCCCGAAAGATCTTGCCGCGCACCTGTTCGAAGTGACGGTGACGGTTGCCGGTCCCGATCCCGAAGGCCAGCGTTTCTCGCTGCCGGTATGGATTCCGGGCAGCTATCTCGTGCGCGAGTTCGCGCGCAACATCGTGACGCTGCGCGCGTTCAACGACGCGGGCCGCAAGGTGCGCATCGCGAAGACCGACAAGCACACGTGGCAGGCCGCGCCCGTGACCGGCGCGCTGACGCTGCGCTACGACGTGTATGCATGGGATTTGTCGGTGCGCTCCGCGTATCTCGACGAATCGGGCGGCTTCTTCAACGCGACGGCCGTGTTCCTGAGCGTCGCCGGTCGCGAGGACGCGCCGTGTGAAGTCGACATCGCGAAACCGGCCGGCGCGGCGTTCCGCACGTGGCGCGTCGGCACCGCGCTGCCCGAAGCGGGCGGCACCCGGCGTTACGGGTTCGGCGCGTATCGCGCGGCGAACTATGACGAGCTGTCCGACCATCCGGTGACGATCGGCGAATTCGCGCTCGCGACGTTCGACGCGCACGGCGTGCCGCACGACATCGTGATCGCCGGGCGCGTGACGCAACTCGACCTGGAGCGGCTGCGTACCGATCTGAAGCGTGTGTGCGAAGCGCAGATCGCGCTGTTTGAGCCGAAGTCGAAAAAGGCGCCGATGGATCGCTACGTGTTCATGACGCTCGCGGTCAGCGACGGCTACGGTGGCCTCGAGCATCGCGCATCGACCGCGCTGATCTGCAACCGGACCGACCTGCCGGTGAAGGGGCGACCGGAAACGACGGAAGGCTATCGCACGTATCTCGGCCTCTGCAGCCACGAGTATTTCCACACGTGGAACGTGAAGCGCATCAAGCCGGCGGCGTTCGTGCCGTACGACCTCACGCGCGAGAACTACACGTCGCTGCTGTGGCTGTTCGAGGGCTTCACGTCGTATTACGACGACCTGATGCTGGTGCGCAGCGGGCTGATGTCGCAGGACGACTATTTCGCGGCGCTCGGCCGCACGATCGGCGGCGTGCTGCGCGGCACGGGCCGGCTCAAGCAGAGCGTCGCGGAAAGCTCGTTCGACGCGTGGATCAAGTACTACCGCCAGGACGAGAACGCGACCAACGCGATCGTCAGCTATTACACGAAGGGCTCGCTCGTTGCGCTGGCGTTCGATCTCGCGATCCGCGCGCAGACGCGCAACCGGAAGTCGCTCGACGACGTGATGCGCCTGCTGTGGCAACGCTACGGCCGCGACTTCTATCGCGGCAAGCAGGCGGGTGTGGACGAAAACGAAGTCGAGGCGCTGATCGAGGAGGCGACGGGCGTCGCGCTCGGCCGCCTGTTCGCCGACGCCGTGCAGGGCACGCGCGACCTGCCGCTCGCCGAACTGCTCGCGCCGTTCGGCGTGACGCTGGTCCCCGACGTCGCGACCGGCGCGGCCGCGAAACCGACGATCGGCGCGCGCCTGCGCGGCGGCGCGGACTGCACGTTGGCGGCGGTCTACGAAGGCGGCGCCGCGCATCGCGCGGGGTTGTCGGCCGGCGACACGCTGATCGCGGTCGACGGGCTGCGTGTGACGGGCACGAACCTCGATGCGCTGCTCGCACGCTACCGGCCGGGCGACAAGGTCGAGATTCACGCGTTCCGCCGCGACGAGCTGCGCACCGCGAAGCTGAAGCTCGACGGCCCGGAAGTCACCCGCTACCGGCTGACGGCGGCCGCCAAGCCGGCTGCGGCCACGAAGGCCCGCGAAGCCTGGCTGCAGGGGTAATCGTACGAAAGCGGGTAGCGGGGCGCGATCGGCGATTGTTCTGTTGTTGCAACAATCCGTCGCCCTGAACCCGCTTTTTCGCGGTCATGCGGCCACGCACAATGGCGTCACTCGCGCTACCGAAGCGCAACCCCACCCGGAGCCTGACATGACGACCATTCTGCAAATCAATTCCGCTGCGCGTTCGCAAGGTGCGCAATCCACGCTGCTGTCCAACGAACTGACCGCAAAGCTGCAACAATCGAACCCCGGCGCGAATGTCGTGGTCCGCGACCTGCTGGCCGATGCGCTGCCGCACCTCGACGAATCGGTGCTCGGCGCGTTCTTCACGCCGGCCGACAAGCGCACCGCGGAACAGAATGCGATCGTCGCGAAGAGCGATGCACTGATCGCCGAGCTGCAAGCCGCCGACATCATCGTGATCGGCGCGCCGATGTACAACTTCGGCATCTCGTCGCAACTGAAGACGTACTTTGACTGGATCGCCCGCGCAGGCGTCACGTTCCGCTACACCGAGAACGGTCCGGAAGGCCTGATCAAGGGCAAGAAGGTTCACGTGGTGACGGCGCGCGGCGGCAAGTACCTGGGTACGCCGAACGACAGCCAGACCCCGTACCTGCGTTCGTTCCTCGGCTTCATCGGCCTGACCGACGTGAATTTCATCCACGCGGAAGGCCTGAACCTCGGCCCGGACGCGCAGAGCGCCGCGCTGGCCAGCGCACGCGAAGCGATCGCCGCCGCGTAACGCGTAGGTCGATGCGGGTGCGATGCAGCCGCTGCGTCGCCCGATGAAAAAACGCCGCGTCCTTTCGGGGACGCGGCGTTTTTTCATTCGGCCGGCGAACTCGCCGCAACCGAGGCCGTTACGCGAGCGTTTCGGCCACGTCCGGCAGGCGCCAGTCGATCGGTTCGCGGCCGGCGGCGGCCAGATAGTCGTTCGCGAGCGCGAAATGGCGGCAGCCGAGGAAGCCGCGGTGCGCGGACAGCGGCGACGGATGCGGCGCCTCGAGCACGCAATGCGCGTTCGCGTCGAACAGCGCCCGCTTGGCCTGCGCGTGCGCGCCCCACAGCATGAACACGAGCCCGCGATGACGGCCGGCGAGCTCGCGGATCAGCGTGTCCGTGCATTGCTCCCAGCCGCGCTTCGCATGGCTCGCGGCCGCGCCGCGCTCGACCGTCAGCACGGTGTTGAGCAGCAGCACGCCCTGGCGTGCCCACGTGTCGAGGCAGCCGTGACGCGGCGTGTCGTGACCGAAGTTCGCGGCGATTTCCTTGAAGATGTTGCGCAGCGACGGCGGCGTGCGCACGGCCGGCGGCACCGAGAACGCGAGGCCGTGCGCCTGCGGCGTGCCGCGGTCGTCGCCGTGGTACGGGTCCTGGCCGAGGATCACGACCTTCACGTCGTCGGGATGCGTCAGGCGCAGCGCGCGGAACACGTCGGTCGGGTAGACCGTCTTACCGGCCGCACGCTCTTCGTCGACGAAGCGGCACAGCGGCGCGTACGCGTCGCTGTCGGTGAACGGTTTCAGCACGTCGCGCCAGACGGCCGGCAGCGCGTCGAATTGTTCGGCCAGATGCGGCACGTCGGCGGCAACGGGCCGCAGGGCCGCGGCGGGCGCCGGTGCGGCGGTTTTCTTCGCGGGTTTGCGCCCGGCCGCGGGCGGCTCGGAAGCCGGGGACGGAATATCGGCCGGTGCCGTTTCCGGCACGGGATCGTCGAACAGCGACGCCTGTTGCGGCGCGCGGGAAGTCTTGCGGGTTGCCATGCGTGATGCGAGTTTATTGCGCGCGCAGCCGGTAGCCGCGCTGCGCCTTGCTGATGTTTTCGGGAACGAGGCCCGGCAGCGCCTGCTGCAGTTCGGCGGCGAGCGTCGCGAGCGCCGTTTCCGGGCCGTCGATCAGTTCGAGTTCGATTTCGCTGATCGGTTCGCGGCGCGTTTCGTGTTCCGCCTGGACGACGATCTCGCCGAGGTCCACCGCGGCCTCGACGGTTGCGCCGCCGATTGCGATGCGCCACAGCGTACGCGAAAAATCCGTGCGGAACAGCGCGTGCAGCGCGCCGGCCGCGTCATTGAGCGCGGCGGCGGCTTCCGGCACGTCGCAGGCCGCGACGAGCGCGTCGATTTCGAGCGCGTCGCCCGCGACCGGCAGTTCCCATTCGTGGCGGCTATGCAGGCCGCCTTCCGCGCTGCCGACCGTCTTGAACGTCTGCAGCCAGCCGTCCGGCGTGCGGCGCACGCGCACCGCGCTCTTCGAGCGCGCCAGCGCGAGATCGGGCGTGTCGTAATAGACGTTCGCGAGCGCGATGGCACGGCCGGGTTCGCCGGTCAGCGTCTCGAAGAAGCGGCGCGCGGCGTCGGCCAGGCCGGCCGGTAGCGCGAGCTTGATTTCCTGTTCGATCGCCATCAGAAGAACATCCGTGCGAGTTCCTCGCCCGGCTGCTCGGCGCGCATGAACGCCTCGCCGACGAGGAACGTGTTTACGTTCGCCGCGCGCATCGTGTCGACGTCGGTACGCGACAGGATGCCCGATTCGGTCACGACGATGCGATCCGCCGGAATCATGTCAAGCATGTCGAGCGTGGTCTGGATCGACGTCTCGAACGTGCGCAGGTTGCGGTTGTTGATGCCGAGCAGCGGCGTCTTCAGCGTCAGCGCCTGTTCCATCTCGTGGCGGTCGTGCACTTCGACCAGCACCGCGAGGCCGAGCGAGTGCGCATACGCTTCGAGATCCTGCATCAGCGGCGTGTCGAGCGCGGCGGCGATCAGCAGGATCGCATCGGCGCCCATCGCGCGGGCTTCGACGATCTGGTACGCGTCGACGATGAAGTCCTTGCGCAGCACCGGCAGCGTGCAGGCCGCGCGCGCTTCCTCGAGGTAGCGGACGCCGCCCTGGAAGAACTGCTCGTCGGTCAGCACCGACAGGCACGCGGCACCGTGCGCCGCATACGAGCGCGCGATGTCGGCCGGCACGAAGTGCTCGCGCAGCACGCCTTTCGACGGGCTGGCCTTCTTGATTTCGGCGATCACGGCGGCGTTGCCGGCCGCGTGCTTCGCGCGCAGCGCGCCGACGAAGTCGCGCAGGTCGCGCGCCGAGGCTTCCAGTTTCAGTGCCTCGAGCGGCGTGCTGCGCAGGGCCGCCGCGATTTCTTCGCGCTTGACGGCGATGATTCGGTCGAGAATGTCGCTCATAGGGGTTCCTGCTGGATTCGTAAGAGGGTCAGCGCTTGAATTGCTGCGTGAAGCGCACGAGTTCGTCGACCTTCGCGCGGGCCTTGCCGCTCGCGATCGCTTCGCGGGCGAGCTGGATGCCGTCCGCGATCGATTCGGCGATATTGGCCGCGTAGAGCGCGGTGCCCGCGTTCAGCGTGACGATCTCGCGCGCGACGCCCGGCTGGTTGTCCAGCGCGCCGAGCAGCATCGTGCGCGATTCGTCGGCATTTTCCACCTTCAGCGTGCGGTTCGACACCATCTGCAGGCCGAAGTCCTCCGGATGGATCTCGTATTCGTGCACCTTGCCGTCGCGCAATTCGCCGACGAGCGTCGCGGCGCCGAGCGATACCTCGTCCATGCCGTCCTTGCCGTATACGACGAGCACGTGCTGCGCGCCGAGACGCTGCATCACGCGCACCTGGATGCCGACGAGGTCGGGGTGGAACACGCCCATCAACTGGTTCGGCGCGCCGGCCGGATTGGTCAGCGGGCCGAGGATGTTGAAGATCGTGCGCACGCCGAGCTCGCGGCGCACGGCCGCGATGTTCTTCATCGCCGGGTGATGGTTCGGCGCGAACATGAAGCCCATGCCGGTTTCGGCGATCGACGCGGCGACTTGCTCCGACTGCAGGTCGATGTTCACGCCGAGCGCCTCGAGCACGTCGGCGCTGCCGGACTTGCTCGATACGCCGCGGTTGCCGTGCTTCGCGACCTTCGCGCCCGCGGCCGCCGTGACGAACATCGATGCGGTCGAGATGTTGAACGTGTGCGAGCCGTCGCCGCCGGTGCCGACGATGTCGACGAAGTTCGAGTTGTCCTGCACCTCGACGTGATTCGCGAATTCGCGCATCACGGTCGCGGCGGCGGCGATCTCGCCGATCGTCTCCTTCTTCACGCGCAGCCCGGTGATGATCGCGGCCGCCATCACGGGCGACAGGTCGCCGCGCATGATCAGCCGCATCAGGTGCAGCATTTCGTCGTGGAAGATCTCGCGGTGCTCGATCGTGCGCTGCAGCGCTTCCTGCGGGGTAATCGTCATCGTGCGTCTCCCGTCAGGCAGCCGGTGCGGCGGCATGGGCCGCTGCGCGATGCTGCTTCAGGAAATTCTCGAGCAGCGCATGGCCATGCTCCGAGAGAATCGATTCCGGGTGGAACTGCACGCCTTCGACCGGCAGCGTCTTGTGGCGCACGCCCATGATTTCGCCGTCGTCGGTCCACGCGGACACCTCGAGGCAGTCGGGCAGCGATTCGCGCTCGATCGCGAGCGAGTGGTAGCGCGTCACGTCGAAATGCTTCGGCAGGTCGGCGAACACGCCGCGGCAATCGGTTTCGATCCGGCTCACCTTGCCGTGCATGATGGTCTTCGCGCGCACGACGCGGCCGCCGAACGCTTCGCCGATCGCCTGGTGGCCGAGGCAGACGCCGAGAATCGGCTTTTTGCCCGCGAATTCGCGCAGCACGTCGAGCGTGATGCCCGCGTGTTGCGGATTGCTCGGGCCGGGCGACAGGCAGATGGTGTCGGGGTTCAGGCGCGCGATGTCGTCGAGCGTGATTTCGTCGTTGCGGTAGGTACGCACGTCCTCGCCGAGTTCGCCGAAGTACTGGACCAGGTTGTAGGTAAACGAGTCGTAGTTGTCGATCATGAGCAGCATGGTCAGTCTCCGGTCAGAAGTCGCTATCGAGGCCGTCCTGGACCTGTTCGGCCGCACGCAGCACCGCGCGCGCCTTGTTCTCGGTTTCTTGCCATTCGGATTCGGGCACCGAATCCGCGACGACGCCGGCCGCCGCTTGCACGTACAGGTTGCCGTTGTGGATCAGGCCCGTGCGGATCGCGATCGCGAGATCCATCTCGCCCGAGAACGACAGGTAGCCGACCGCACCGCCGTACAGCCCGCGCTTGACCGGCTCGAGCTCGTCGATCAGTTCCATCGCGCGCACTTTCGGCGCGCCGGACAGCGTGCCGGCCGGGAACGTCGCGCGCAGCACGTCGTAGTTCGTCATGCCGGGCTTCAGCTTGCCTTCGACCGAGCTGACGATGTGCTGCACGTGCGAGTACTTCTCGATGACCATCTTGTCGGTCACCTGCACCGAGCCGATTTCCGCGATGCGGCCGACGTCGTTGCGCGCGAGGTCGATCAGCATCACGTGCTCGGCGATCTCCTTCGGATCGTTGAGCAGCTCGGTCGCGAGTTCCGCGTCGCGCTCGGGCGTGTTGCCGCGCGGGCGCGTGCCGGCGAGCGGCCGGATCGTGACGATCTGGTCTTCGCCGCGCTTTTCCTGGCGCACCAGGATTTCCGGCGACGCGCCGACCACGTGGAAATCGCCGAAGTTGTAGTAATACATGTACGGCGACGGATTCAGCGAACGCAGCGCGCGGTACAGCGACAGCGGATTGTCGCGGTACGGCTTCGTCAGCCGCTGGCCGACCTGGATCTGCATCAGCTCGCCGGCCGCGATGTATTCCTTCGCCTGGCGCACGGCGGCCAGGTAGTCGTCCTTCTTGAATTCGCGGAACGTCTCGGTGCGCACGCTCGCCGACGTGACGGGCGGCTGCACGGTCGTGCGCAGGCGCTGCTTCAGTTCGCGCAGGCGGTGTTTCGCCTTCGCATACGCTTCGGGCTGGCCCGGGTCCGCGTAGATGATCAGGTAGAGCTTGCCGGCGAGGTTGTCGATCACCGCGACTTCCTCGGTCAGCAGCAACTGGATGTCGGGCAGGCCGAGATCGTCGCGCGGCGCGGTGTTCGCGAGCTTCTTCTCGATGTAGCGCACCGCGTCGTAGCCGAAGTAGCCGGCGAGGCCGCCGCAGAAACGCGGCAGGCCCGGGCGCTGCGCGACCTTGAAGCGTGCCTGGAACGATTCGATGAACTGGAACGGATCGCCGTCGTGAGTCTCGACGACCTGGCCGTCGCGCACGACTTCCGACACGCCGTTGCGGGTGCGCACGAGCGTGCGGGCCGGCAGGCCGATGAACGAGTAGCGGCCGAAACGCTCGCCGCCGACCACCGATTCGAGCAGGAACGAGTTGGCGCCCGCCCGTTCGGGCTGGGCCAGCTTCAGGTAGAGGGACAGCGGCGTTTCGAGATCGGCGAGGGCCTCCGCGATCAGCGGGATGCGGTTGTAGCCTTCGTTCGCGAGCGATTGGAATTCGAGTTCGGTCATGTTCCGGTCCTGTTCGGGACGAGCGGCGCGTGCGCCAGGGATCACTTGACGCTGCGCGGGTGGCCGTCGGCGAAAGGGCGGTCGATCGAGAAGTGCCTGTTGCCGGCCGGCACTCCGGGCGTGAACGTCGCGAGCCTGCGGCCGAGCCTGAACGCAAGCGTTCGGACACGGTGGAACTCGAGGTGGTGCGACGATCGGCGCGCGGATGCGCAGCGAGATAAAAAACGGCGCTGAAGACGTGCTTCAGCGTACCTCATCGAAGAGGTTAGCGCGACCAGCGACGCCAGGGCCAGGCTCCCCGGTCGATGCTGCTCAGACTCCGTTTTTTATTCAGAAACATGCGGATGGAAGAAATAATCAGAGGGTTGGCCGGCCGGCGTTGTGCGCGGAAATTGCGCGAGCCGCGACCAGCAACGAATCGACTATACCATCCGAATTTATCGTTTGTATAGCTTTGCCGTGGTTGTAGCCGTACGGCACCGTCAGCGTCGCCATCCCGGCCGCGCGGCCGGCCAGCGCGTCGTTTTCCGAGTCGCCGATCGCGACCGCGGCGTCCGGCGCGACGCCCAGCGCATCGCAGGCCGTCAGCATCGGCAGCGGATCGGGCTTCTTGCGCGCGACGCTGTCGCCGCCCAGCACGATGCCGAAGCAGCCGGCCAGCCCGTATTGCTCGAGCAGCTCGACCGCGAAGCGGTGCGGCTTGTTCGTCACGCATGCGAGCCGGATGCCGGCCGCGCGCAGCGCGTCGAGCCCGGCTGCCACGTCCGGATAGAGACGCGTATGGCGGCCGTTGATCTTCGCGTATTCGGTCTGGTAGATCGCGAGTGCGTCGTCGAAGCGCGCGTGCGCTTCGTCGGCCGGGAAGCGCGGCTTCAGCACGCTCTGGATCAGGTGTTCGGAGCCCTTGCCGACATAGCCGATCACTTCGTCGCGCGACGTGGCCGGCGCGCCGAGCTGCGCGAGCATCCCGTTCAGGCCGGCCGTGAAATCGTCGGCCGTGTCGACCATCGTGCCGTCGAGGTCGATCAGCGCCGCATCGATGCGCGGCGCGGCGAAGCGGATCGGGGCCGCGTCCGTGGCGGCCCCGGCCGGCGCGCGGCCGGCGAACGACGAGTCGGCCACGGCGTCAGTTCCGTTCGACGGTCGCGAGCGCCGCGCGCATCTCGTCGATCACCTTGCGGTAGTCGGGCTTGCCGAAGATCGCCGAACCCGCGACGAACGTGTCGGCGCCGGCCGCCGCGATTTCCGCGATGTTGTCGGCCTTCACGCCGCCGTCGACTTCGAGCAGGATCTCGCGGCCGGTGCGCTCGGTGTACGCGTCGATGCGGGCGCGCGCCTCGCGCAGCTTGTTCAGCGTCTCCGGAATGAACGACTGGCCGCCGAAGCCGGGGTTCACCGACATCAGCAGCACGAAGTCGAGGCGATCCATCACATGGTCGAGGTAGTTCAGCGGCGTGGCCGGATTGAACACCAGACCGGCCTTGCAGCCGTGGTCGCGGATCAGCGACAGCGTGCGGTCGATGTGATCGGAGCCTTCCGGGTGGAAGCTGATCAGGTTCGCGCCGGCCTTCGCGAAATCGGGCACGATCCGGTCGACCGGACGCACCATCAGGTGCACGTCGATCGGCACCTGCACGTGCGGGCGGATCGCCTCGCAGACGAGCGGGCCGATCGTCAGGTTCGGCACATAATGGTTGTCCATCACGTCGAAGTGAATCCAGTCGGCGCCGGCGGCGACCACGTTGCGGACTTCTTCGCCGAGCCGTGCAAAGTCGGCCGACAGGATGCTGGGGGCGATGCGGAATTGAGTCATGACAGGGGAGCGGGGACGTTGCGGCGCAAAACCGTCATTCTACCGTCCGGCGACCCGCTGTGCGGCGGCAGGCCGTGCGGTTGCGGCCCGATTGCGCATAGAATGCCGAACCAATGCGGCGCGCCCGCGGCCCGGCCGCTCGAGTCGGCGCGCGCGGTTACCTAGAGCGGACACACCATGAGTCAGTATCAGTTCACCGTTTCGGTGAAAACCAGCTACTTGCCGGAACAATCCGACCCCGATCACCGTCAATACGCATTCGCGTACACGCTGACGATCCGCAACACCGGACAGGTCGCGGCGCAGCTGATCGCCCGTCACTGGATCATCACGGACAGCGAAAGCCACGTGCAGGAAGTGAAGGGGCTCGGCGTCGTCGGGCACCAGCCGCTGCTGCAGCCGGGCGAGCATTTCGAATACACGAGCTGGGCCGTGATCGCGACGCCGGTCGGCACGATGCGCGGTGCGTACTTCTGCGTGGCGGAGGACGGCGAGCGTTTCGAGGCGCCGGTCGACGAGTTCGCCCTGCACATGCCGCGCACGCTGCATTGAGCGTGCAGTGTGCGGCGCGCGTCAGCGCGGCTGGCGGTCGTTGTGGCGGGCCTGCTTCTTTCTGCCCGACGACGTCCACACGACGATGAAGATCAGCAGGGCAAGCGCTACGAAGGCTTCGAGCGCGAAGATGAGCATCGGATATTGGTCGAGAAAATCTGACATGGCGGTTTCCATCAAGAACGGACATTGTATGTGGTTTGGGCCCCGGCTGGCCGGGTGGATGGCCGCTGCTGCTGCGGCGGCGCTGCTCGCGGCGTGCGGCGGCGCGCCGACGCGAACTTCCGCGCTGAAGCCGCCGACCGGCGCGGCGATCGTGCCGGGGCAGGTCGCCGCGAAGCGGCTCACGCCGGTCGCGTGGCAGCAGGTGCCGGGCTGGCAGGACGATTCGCTGATCGGCGCGACGGCCGCGCTGCGGCAAAATTGCGCGCGGCTTGCGCGTCAGCCGGCCTGGACGCGCGCTTGCGCGGCCGCCGACCGACTCGACGAACTCGACGTCAGCAGCGCCCGCACCTTCTTCGAAACGTATTTCACGCCGTTCCAGCTCGCGAATACCGACGGTACGCTCGACGGGCTCGTGACCGGCTATTACGAGCCGCTGCTGCACGGTTCGCGCGTGCGTCGCGGCCCGTATCAGTACGCGCTCTATCGCTGGCCGGCCGGCTATCGCGCGGGCGCCGCGCTGCCGGCACGCGCGCAGCTCGAGCGCGCCGGCATCCTGAACGGCAACGAGCTCGTGTGGGTCGACGATCCGATCGAGGCGTTCTTCCTGCAGGTGCAGGGCTCGGGGCGCGTGCTGCTCGACGACGGTTCGGTGATGCGGGTCGGCTTCGGTGGCACCAACAATCAACCGTACCGTTCGATCGGCAAATGGCTGCTCGATCGCGGCGAGCTGACGCCCGCGCAGGCGACGATGCAGGGCATCAAGGCCTGGGCGAAGGCGAATCCGACGCGCGTCGACGCACTGCTCGATACGAATCCGCGCTTCGTGTTCTTCCGCGACATGCCGACCAAGGAGGATGCGCCGCACGGCGGCGCGGACGGTCCGATCGGTGCGCTCGGCGTGCCGCTGACGCCTGAGCGCTCGATCGCGGTCGATCCGTCGTCGATCCCGCTCGGCACGCCGGTGTTCCTGCAGACCACGCGTCCGCTGACGAATACGCCGATGAACCGGCTCGTGTTCGCGCAGGATACGGGCTCGGCGATCAAGGGCGGCGTGCGGGCGGACTATTTCTGGGGGCTCGGCGACGACGCGGGCGACCAGGCCGGCCGGATGAAGCAGGTCGGCCGGATGTGGCTGCTGTTCCCGAATTCGTGATTTGGGGGCGGCGCGGGTTGCCCGGATGGTGGCTCGTGGACGAGACGCGGCAGAATGGCGCGTCTCATTGTGTGAGGGGCGTGCCGGTCTGATCGCCGGTGCGTCCGTCTGATTTCAGTTCGCGTGATGCTCTGCGTGTCACGTCGAACGACGCCTTGGAGTAGAACAGCCCGATCGGCGTTGGCCGACCGGGCTGTTTCATTTGCAGGCTCGGATTCGCCGCTGCGCGGCGTGCGTGCGGCGAGTGCGCGAAGTGCGCGCCGCTCGCTGCGCGGCGAGGTGACCTCAGCTCTTGCGCTTGTCGATGACGCGGCGCGCCTTGCCGACCGATCGCTCGATGCCGTTCACCGGCAGCACGTTGATCACGGCCGTCACGCCGATCAGCGACTTGATGTCGTACGCGAGCGCCTGTTTTGCCGCCTGGATCGCCGCGGTGTCGGGCGCGGTTTCCGGGCAGGGCTCGACGTTGAGCGTCAGCACGTCCAGCGGGCCTTCCTTCGTCAGCACGATCTGATAGTGCGGCGCGAGCGCGCGCTGCTTGAGCAACTGTTCCTCGATTTGCGTCGGGAACACGTTGACGCCGCGCACGATCATCATGTCGTCCGACCGGCCGGTGATCTTCTCCATCCGGCGCATCGTCCGGGCGGTGCCCGGCAGCAGGCGCGTGAGGTCACGGGTGCGGTAGCGGATGATCGGCAGCGCCTCCTTCGTCAACGACGTGAACACGAGCTCGCCGAGTTCGCCGTCCGGCAGTACTTCGCCGGTTTCCGGGTCGATGATTTCCGGATAGAAGTGGTCTTCCCAGATGGTCGGGCCATCCTTGGTCTCGACGCATTCGGACGCCACGCCCGGGCCCATCACTTCGGACAGCCCGTAGATGTCGACCGCGTCGATGCCCATCCGCTGTTCGATCGCGACGCGCATGTCGTTGGTCCACGGCTCCGCGCCGAAGATGCCGATGCGCAGTGAACTCTGCACCGGATCGAGGCCCTGGCGCTCGATCTCGTCGGCGATCGACAGCATGTAGCTCGGCGTGACCATGATGATGTCGGGCCGGAAATCCTGGATCAGCTGCACCTGCTTTTCGGTCTGGCCGCCGCCGAACGGGATCACGGTGAGGCCCGCGCGTTCGGCGCCGTAGTGCGCGCCGAGCCCGCCCGTGAACAACCCGTAACCGTAGCTGACGTGCACCTTGTCGCCGCGGCGCGCACCCGCGGCGCGGATCGAACGTGCGACGAGATTCGCCCACGTGTCGATGTCGGCGGCCGTATAGCCGACGACCGTCGGCTTGCCGGTCGTGCCGGACGACGCGTGGATGCGCGAGATCTGGTCCTGCGGTACCGCGAACATCCCGAACGGATAGCTATCGCGCAGATCGCCCTTCGTCGTGAACGGGAAGCGCGACAGGTCGGCGAGCGTCGTCACGTCATCCGGATGCACGCCCGCTTCGTCGAACTTGCGGCGATAGACGGGCGAGTGGTCATACGCATGCCGGAGCGACCACTTGAGGCGTTCGAGCTGCAGCGCGGTCAGCTCGTCGCGTGAGGCGGTCTCGATCGGCTCGAGCGGTAGCGGGGTAGTCATGCATGTCTCCAGTGTTTGTTATGGACGGGCCGCCGACGTCAGTGGTCTTCCGGGATGACCGTGCCCTTGATCTGGGCGGATTTGCCGCGAAACATCGCGACCGTCTCGCCTGTCTGATTCGTGACGCGGATGTCGTAGATGCCGTGGCGGCCGGCACGCGCCTGCTCGATCGCCTCGGCCGTCAGCAGGTCGCCGCCGTGCACGGGGCGGAGGAATTCGATCGAGCAGCCGGCCGCGACCGCATTCAGGTTGTACGAGTTGCACGCGAACGCGAACGTCGAATCGGCGAGCGTGAAGATGATCCCGCCGTGGCAGGTCTGGTGCCCGTTCAGGAATTCGGGCCGCACGCGCATCTGCAGGCGGGCGTAGCCGGCGCGTACTTCGGCGATTTCCATGCCGAACGCGCGGCTGCAGGCGTCGGCGTCGTACATGGCCTGCGCGATGGCGCGGGCGAGCGAGTCAGGGTCGAGCGTGGCGGTGGCATTCGTCATGTCAACGCCCCTCGAAGCGCGGTGCGCGCTTCTCGATGAAAGCCTGCACGCCTTCCGCATAGTCGTGCGACTGGCCGAGCTTGCGCTGCAGGTCGCGTTCCACGTCGAGCTGCTGATCGAGCGTGTTGGTGACGCTGTCTCGCATCGACTGCTTGATCGATGCGATGGCGAGTGTCGGCTGCTGTGCGAGCTGGGTGGCAAGCTGGCGGGTTGTCGCGACGAGCGCGTCGTCGTCGACCGCACGCCAGATCAAGCCCCACTGTTCGGCCTGCTCGGCGCCGAGCTTGTCGCCGGTCAGCGCGAGCCCCAGCGCGCGTGCCATGCCGATGCGTTGCGGCAGAAACCACGTGCCGCCCGAATCGGGCACGAGCCCGATCTTGACGAAGGCCTGAATGAAACTGCTCGAGCGGGCGGCAAACACCAGATCGCACGCCAGTGCGAGATTCGCGCCGGCGCCGGCTGCCGTGCCGTTGACGGCGGCGATCACCGGAATCGGCAGACGCTGCAGGCGGCGGATCAGCGGATTGAAATGCTCGTCGATCAGCATGCCGAGATCGGTGGACGCGCCCGGCGTGAAGTCGAGGTCGGCCAGATCCTGCCCCGCGCAAAAGCCGCGCCCCGCACCCGTCAGGATCAGCGCGCGCGCGCCGGCCGCCTCGACCTCATCGAGCGCCGACTGCAGTTCGCGATGCATCGCCCGCGTGAAGCTGTTCAGCTTGTCGGGCCGGTTGAGCGTGACCGTGGCCACGCCCGCGGCCTGATCGATATCCAGCTGGATCGCCTGATAGGACATGCAGTGTCTCCTTCATGACTTCGTTATAGGCGGGCGGCGCGTGGGTTACACGCGTTCGATCGCGATCGCGATGCCCTGGCCGACGCCGATGCACATCGTACAGAGCGCGAAGCGGCCGCCGGTACGCTCGAGTTGATGGAGTGCCGTGGTGACGAGTCGCGCGCCCGATGCGCCGAGCGGGTGGCCGAGCGCGATCGCACCGCCATTCGGGTTCACGCGCGGATCGTCGTCGGCCACGCCGAGCATGCGCAGCACGGCGAGACCTTGCGACGCGAATGCCTCGTTCAGTTCGATCACGTCGAACTGGTCGATGCGCATGTCGAGCTGGCGCAGCAGTTTCTGCGTGGCCGGCGCGGGGCCGATGCCCATCACGCGCGGCTCGACGCCGGCGGTCGCCATGCCGACGACGCGCGCGCGGCGGCGCAGGCCATACTGGTCGGCCGCCTGCGCATTGGCGAGCAGCAGCGCGCAGGCGCCGTCGTTCACGCCCGACGCGTTGCCGGCCGTTACCGAGCCGTCCGGGCGCACGACGCCCTTCAGCTTCGCGAGCGCCTCGAGCGACGTTTCGCGCGGATGTTCGTCGCGCGACACGACGATGGCATCGCCTTTCTTCTGCGGAATCGTGACCGCGACGATTTCTTCAGCGAGCATGCCGTCCTGCTGCGCCCGCGCGGCCTTCTGCTGGCTGCGCAGCGCGAACAGGTCCTGATCGGCGCGGCTGATGTCGTAGTCGACCGCGACGTTCTCGGCGGTTTCCGGCATCGAATCGACACCGTGCAGCTGCTTCATCAGCGGATTGACGAAGCGCCAGCCGATCGTCGTGTCGAAGATGTCGGCCTGGCGCGCGAACGCGCTTGCGGCCTTGCCCATCACGAACGGCGCGCGCGTCATGCTCTCGACGCCGCCTGCAATCATCAGGCGCGCTTCACCTGCCTTGATCGCGCGCGCGGCCGTGCCGACCGCGTCCATTCCGGAACCGCACAGCCGGTTCAGCGTCGTGCCCGGCACGGCAGTAGGCAGGCCCGCCAGCAGCGCCGACATGCGCGCGACGTTGCGGTTGTCCTCGCCGGCCTGATTCGCGCAGCCGTAGATCACGTCGTCGATCGCCGCCCAGTCGACGTCGCGATTGCGCTCGATCAGCGCCTTGAGCGGCACCGCGCCGAGGTCGTCGGCACGGACATCTTTCAGGGCGCCGCCGTAGCGGCCGATGGGGGTGCGAATCGCATCGCAGATGTAGGCGTCTGTCATGAGCGTATCGGTGAGTGACGAACCCGCCGGGTGGCGGATTCGTTCATGGTAGAGAACGTAGTGGCGTTTGCATGTCGGCCAATCGGGTTATGCCGTCTGGCCAGCTTCCGCGGGTGCTGCCTTCGGGGCAACATGGACGCGGCTTTGCACCACGCGGAACCGGTTGGCGACGAATGCCGGGTCGGCCAGCGCTGCGTTGGCTGCCGGGTTCGCGCCCGTGCCGTGGAAGTCGGAGAACGCGGCCGACTGGTTGACGAATACGCCGCCCGTGAGGTTGATCGACAGCGCGACGCCGCCACGCACTGCCGCGTCGTGTGCGGCGTCGACGATTGCGTCGTCCGTGCTGTAGACGGAGAGGGTCAGCGCACCATGCTCGGCGGCGATTTCACCGGCGAGATCGAGCGACTGCGCGGTCGAGTCGGTCGCGATCACGAACGAGATCGGGCCGAACCACTCCTGCGTGAATTTCTCGCGGTCGGCCACGTCGAGTTGCAGCACGAGCGGCGTACGCACGCGCGCATCGGGGAAGGCTGGATGCTGGAGCGTCACGCTGTCCGCGAGTACGCGGCCGAGCTTGCGCGCGTCGTCGATGCGCGCAGTCACGCCTTCGTTCTGAATCGCACCGATCAGTTCGACCGAGCGAGCTGGATCGCCGGTGAGTTTTTGCACGGCAACCGCGATCGCCTGCGCGACTTCGTCGAAGCTCGCATGGCCGTCGGTCGTCCGGATGCCGTCGCGTGGCACGTAGATGTTCTGCGGTGCCGTGCACATCTGGCCGGAGTACAGCGCCAGCGAGAATGCGATGTTCTTGGCGGCGGCCTTCAGGTCGTCTGTCGAGTCAATCACGATCTGGTTGACGCCGGCTTTCTCGGTGTAGACCTGTGCCTGGTGGGCATGGCGTTCGAGCCACGTGCCGTTCTGCGTGCTGCCGGTGAAGTCGATCAGCTTGATCTCGGGGCGCAGCGCGAGGCCCTGGACGAGGGCGCCGTCGTTGGGTTCGGTCGCGAGGAGCGTGACGACGTTCGGATCGAACCCGGCTTCGCGCAGCACGTCGCGGGCGATCCGCACCGTGATGGCGAGCGGCAGGATCGCGCCGGGGTGCGGTTTGACGATTACGGTATTACCGGTTGCCAGGTCGGCGAACAGGCCCGGGTAGCCGTTCCAGGTCGGGAACGTGCAGCAGCCGAGCACGAGGCCCGTGCCGCGCGGCACGATCGTGTAGCGCTTGTGCATCGCGAGCGGCGGGTTCTTGCCTTGGGGCTTTTCCCAGTGCGCGTCGGCCGGGATGCGGCGCAGTTCGTCCCACGCATAGGCGACCGCCTCGAGGGCGCGGTCCTGCGCGTGCGGGCCGCCGGCCTGAAACGCCATCATGAAGGCTTGCCCGGTGGTGTGCATCACGCTGTAGGCAATTTCGAAGCTTGCACGGTTCAGGCGCGCGAGGATTTCGAGGCTGACGCCGACCCATGCGCTCGGGCCGGCTTCGCGCCACGTGCGCTGCGCGGTGGCGGCGGCAGCGATCAGTGCGTCGGGCGTCGATTTCGGGTACCGGACGCCCAGCGCGATGCCGTACGGCGAGCGCTCGGCGCCGACCGTTTCACCGGTCGCAGGCTGGTCGAGCACGAAGGTCTTGTCGAGGTGTGACTTGAACGCGGCCTCACCGTCCGCGCTGGCGCTTTCCCCGTACACTTTGGGGCTCGGCATTTCGGCGAACGGGCTCCAGTACCCGCGGCTCTCGATGGCGGCGAGTGCGTGTTTCAGCGTGTCTTCGTGCTTCGTGAACAGTGCGTGGGTCATGGCGGCGGCCTGATGAACGTTGAGAGGGATTGGATCGATTAATTAACCGACCGGTTGGTCGGAGAATGGTAGCATCAAACTATTCGCATGTGCGAGGCGTTTCTCATTTCATTGATCGAGGAGAAATAGATGGCTTACGAGAACATCCTGGTGGAGACCCGGGGGCGTGTCGGTCTGGTGACGCTGAACCGTCCGAAGGCGCTGAATGCGCTGAACGATGCGCTGATGGATGAGTTGGGCGCGGCACTGAAGGCGTTCGATGCGGACGACGATATCGGTGCGATCGTCGTGACCGGGAGCGAGAAGGCATTCGCGGCCGGCGCGGACATCGGCATGATGGCGACCTACTCCTATATGGATGTTTATCGGGGCGACTACATCACGCGCAACTGGGAGACGGTCCGCGAGATCCGCAAACCGATCATTGCCGCGGTTTCGGGCTTTGCGCTGGGCGGCGGCTGCGAACTCGCGATGATGTGCGACATCATCTTCGCGGCGGACACGGCCAAGTTCGGTCAGCCGGAAATCAAGCTGGGCGTCATGCCGGGTGCGGGCGGTACGCAGCGTCTGCCGCGCGCGGTATCGAAGGCGAAGGCGATGGACATGTGCCTGACCGCGCGCTTCATGGACGCCGCCGAGGCCGAGCGTGCCGGGCTCGTTTCGCGCGTGCTGCCGGCCGACAAGGTGCTCGAGGAGGCGATCGCCGCCGCGACGACGATCGCCGAGTTTTCGCTGCCGGCGGTCATGATGGTCAAGGAGTCGGTGAACCGCGCGTACGAGACGACGCTGGCTGAAGGCGTTCACTTCGAGCGCCGGCTGTTCCATTCGCTGTTCGCAACCGAAGACCAGAAGGAAGGGATGGCGGCATTCGTCGAGAAGCGGAAGCCGGTGTTCAAGCACCGCTGATCGACTGGCGTCGGCCGGGGTTCGATGGCTGGCCTGCATCGGTTATCGGCGTAATCGCCTTGACCCGTTCATCAAAAGCCTCCGTGCGCGGCAGCGCACGGAGGCTTTTTCAAACTTTCTTCACAAAGGGCTTGCGTGGACGGGGGCGGGTGCTTAGAATCACGCCTCTTTCGCGCTAACGGAAACGCAGCGCGGAAGGAAGGGAAGCAGTGCTGTTGAGGTTCGGCGATAGCGAGCCTCGGCGGTACAGAAGTTGAGCCCCGCAGTCGCAACGAAGTCGTTCAGAAAGTTGTTGACGAGCTGCGAAACACGGTTCATAATCTCGCTTCTCTGCTGCTGAAAACGCAGCGCTGCCGGGAAACGCGAAGTTCCTCGCAGAATGCTCTTTAAAAATTAACAGCCGATAAGTGTGGGCGCTTGATGGTAGCGAGCTGATCCTCGGATCAGATAGCGAAAGTATCAAGAGTCTCACACTAAAGTAAGTCAGGTTTATGAAGTGATTCATATTCCTGTCAGCTTTGAGTGAGCGACCGGTTCTTAACTGAACCGAAAACAGTAACAGGTTTGAACTGAAGAGTTTGATCCTGGCTCAGATTGAACGCTGGCGGCATGCCTTACACATGCAAGTCGAACGGCAGCACGGGTGCTTGCACCTGGTGGCGAGTGGCGAACGGGTGAGTAATACATCGGAACATGTCCTGTAGTGGGGGATAGCCCGGCGAAAGCCGGATTAATACCGCATACGATCTACGGATGAAAGCGGGGGACCTTCGGGCCTCGCGCTATAGGGTTGGCCGATGGCTGATTAGCTAGTTGGTGGGGTAAAGGCCTACCAAGGCGACGATCAGTAGCTGGTCTGAGAGGACGACCAGCCACACTGGGACTGAGACACGGCCCAGACTCCTACGGGAGGCAGCAGTGGGGAATTTTGGACAATGGGCGAAAGCCTGATCCAGCAATGCCGCGTGTGTGAAGAAGGCCTTCGGGTTGTAAAGCACTTTTGTCCGGAAAGAAATCCTTGGCTCTAATACAGTCGGGGGATGACGGTACCGGAAGAATAAGCACCGGCTAACTACGTGCCAGCAGCCGCGGTAATACGTAGGGTGCGAGCGTTAATCGGAATTACTGGGCGTAAAGCGTGCGCAGGCGGTTTGCTAAGACCGATGTGAAATCCCCGGGCTCAACCTGGGAACTGCATTGGTGACTGGCAGGCTAGAGTATGGCAGAGGGGGGTAGAATTCCACGTGTAGCAGTGAAATGCGTAGAGATGTGGAGGAATACCGATGGCGAAGGCAGCCCCCTGGGCCAATACTGACGCTCATGCACGAAAGCGTGGGGAGCAAACAGGATTAGATACCCTGGTAGTCCACGCCCTAAACGATGTCAACTAGTTGTTGGGGATTCATTTCCTTAGTAACGTAGCTAACGCGTGAAGTTGACCGCCTGGGGAGTACGGTCGCAAGATTAAAACTCAAAGGAATTGACGGGGACCCGCACAAGCGGTGGATGATGTGGATTAATTCGATGCAACGCGAAAAACCTTACCTACCCTTGACATGGTCGGAATCCTGCTGAGAGGTGGGAGTGCTCGAAAGAGAACCGGCGCACAGGTGCTGCATGGCTGTCGTCAGCTCGTGTCGTGAGATGTTGGGTTAAGTCCCGCAACGAGCGCAACCCTTGTCCTTAGTTGCTACGCAAGAGCACTCTAAGGAGACTGCCGGTGACAAACCGGAGGAAGGTGGGGATGACGTCAAGTCCTCATGGCCCTTATGGGTAGGGCTTCACACGTCATACAATGGTCGGAACAGAGGGTTGCCAACCCGCGAGGGGGAGCTAATCCCAGAAAACCGATCGTAGTCCGGATTGCACTCTGCAACTCGAGTGCATGAAGCTGGAATCGCTAGTAATCGCGGATCAGCATGCCGCGGTGAATACGTTCCCGGGTCTTGTACACACCGCCCGTCACACCATGGGAGTGGGTTTTACCAGAAGTGGCTAGTCTAACCGCAAGGAGGACGGTCACCACGGTAGGATTCATGACTGGGGTGAAGTCGTAACAAGGTAGCCGTATCGGAAGGTGCGGCTGGATCACCTCCTTTCCAGAGCTTCTCGCAAAGTTGAGCGCTCACGCTTATCGGCTGTAAATTAAAGACAGACTCAGGGGTCTGTAGCTCAGTCGGTTAGAGCACCGTCTTGATAAGGCGGGGGTCGTTGGTTCGAATCCAACCAGACCCACCACCGTCTTGTGTGGCGGTACACACCTGAGGAATTCTGTACATGGGGGCATAGCTCAGCTGGGAGAGCACCTGCTTTGCAAGCAGGGGGTCGTCGGTTCGATCCCGTCTGCCTCCACCAATCACCAACGCTAAGGGCTTGGTTCAGACACTGAACCGAGAATTTTGCATTGGCGATTGAGCCAGTCAGAGGATATCAACAGATATCGGCTGTCGTTCTTTAACAATCTGGAAGAAGTAAGTAATTTGGATAGCGGAAGCGTCTCGAGATGGACGTGGAAGTTATCCGGGTTGTGATTGTATCGATGTATCTCAAGATGATTCGAACTCTATGTTCGACTTAAATTGGAATACGGCACAACGCGAGAACTCAACCTGTAGCGACTGTCGATGAGACAGACTCGTTATAGGGTCAAGCGAACAAGTGCATGTGGTGGATGCCTTGGCGATCACAGGCGATGAAGGACGCGGTAGCCTGCGAAAAGCTACGGGGAGCTGGCAAACGAGCTTTGATCCGTAGATGTCCGAATGGGGAAACCCGGCCCTTTTGGGTCATCCTAGACTGAATACATAGGTCTAGTGAAGCGAACGCGGTGAACTGAAACATCTAAGTAACCGCAGGAAAAGAAATCAACCGAGATTCCCAAAGTAGTGGCGAGCGAAATGGGATGAGCCTTGCACTCTTTATTTGTATTGTTAGCCGAACGCTCTGGAAAGTGCGGCCATAGCAGGTGATAGCCCTGTAGGCGAAAACAGTATGAAAGAACTAGGTGTGCGACAAGTAGGGCGGGACACGTGAAATCCTGTCTGAAGATGGGGGGACCATCCTCCAAGGCTAAATACTCGTGATCGACCGATAGTGAACCAGTACCGTGAGGGAAAGGCGAAAAGAACCCCGGGAGGGGAGTGAAATAGATCCTGAAACCGCATGCATACAAACAGTCGGAGCCTCGCAAGGGGTGACGGCGTACCTTTTGTATAATGGGTCAGCGACTTACGTTCAGTAGCAAGCTTAACCGTATAGGGCAGGCGTAGCGAAAGCGAGTCCGAATAGGGCGTTCAGTTGCTGGGCGTAGACCCGAAACCAGGTGATCTATCCATGGCCAGGATGAAGGTGCGGTAACACGTACTGGAGGTCCGAACCCACTAACGTTGAAAAGTTAGGGGATGAGCTGTGGATAGGGGTGAAAGGCTAAACAAACCTGGAAATAGCTGGTTCTCTCCGAAAACTATTTAGGTAGTGCCTCGTGTCTCACCTTCGGGGTAGAGCACTGTCATGGTTGGGGGGTCTATTGCAGATTACCCCGCCATAGCAAACTCCGAATACCGAAGAGTGCAATCACGGGAGACAGACATCGGGTGCTAACGTCCGGTGTCAAGAGGGAAACAACCCAGACCGCCAGCTAAGGTCCCCAAATATAGCTAAGTGGGAAACGAAGTGGGAAGGCTAAAACAGTCAGGAGGTTGGCTTAGAAGCAGCCACCCTTTAAAGAAAGCGTAATAGCTCACTGATCGAGTCGTCCTGCGCGGAAGATGTAACGGGGCTAAGCTATATACCGAAGCTGCGGATGCGAGCTTGCTCGCATGGTAGGAGAGCGTTCCGTAAGCCTGCGAAGGTGCCTTGTAAAGGGTGCTGGAGGTATCGGAAGTGCGAATGCTGACATGAGTAGCGATAAAGGGGGTGAAAGGCCCCCTCGCCGTAAGCCCAAGGTTTCCTACGCAACGTTCATCGGCGTAGGGTGAGTCGGCCCCTAAGGCGAGGCAGAAATGCGTAGCTGATGGGAAGCAGGTCAATATTCCTGCACCATTGTTAGATGCGATGGGGGGACGGATCGCGGAAGGTTGTCCGGGTGTTGGAAGTCCCGGTCGCTGCATTGGAGAAGGCGCTTAGGCAAATCCGGGCGCGCAATTCAAGGGTGTGGCGCGAGCTCCTTCGGGAGCGAAGCAATTGGAAGTGGTTCCAAGAAAAGCCTCTAAGCTTCAGTCTAACGATGACCGTACCGCAAACCGACACAGGTGGGCGAGATGAGTATTCTAAGGCGCTTGAGAGAACTCGGGAGAAGGAACTCGGCAAATTGGTACCGTAACTTCGGGATAAGGTACGCCCTTGTAGCTTGACTGGCCTGCGCCAGGAGGGTGAAGGGGTTGCAATAAACTGGTGGCTGCGACTGTTTAATAAAAACACAGCACTCTGCAAACACGAAAGTGGACGTATAGGGTGTGACGCCTGCCCGGTGCCGGAAGATTAAATGATGGGGTGCAAGCTCTTGATTGAAGTCCCGGTAAACGGCGGCCGTAACTATAACGGTCCTAAGGTAGCGAAATTCCTTGTCGGGTAAGTTCCGACCTGCACGAATGGCGTAACGATGGCCACACTGTCTCCTCCCGAGACTCAGCGAAGTTGAAGTGTTTGTGATGATGCAATCTACCCGCGGCTAGACGGAAAGACCCCATGAACCTTTACTGTAGCTTTGCATTGGACTTTGAACCGATCTGTGTAGGATAGGTGGGAGGCTATGAAACCGGAACGCTAGTTTCGGTGGAGCCGTCCTTGAAATACCACCCTGGTTTGTTTGAGGTTCTAACCTTGGCCCGTGATCCGGGTCGGGGACAGTGCATGGTAGGCAGTTTGACTGGGGCGGTCTCCTCCCAAAGCGTAACGGAGGAGTACGAAGGTACGCTAGGTACGGTCGGAAATCGTGCTGATAGTGCAATGGCATAAGCGTGCTTAACTGCGAGACCGACAAGTCGAGCAGGTGCGAAAGCAGGTCATAGTGATCCGGTGGTTCTGTATGGAAGGGCCATCGCTCAACGGATAAAAGGTACTCTGGGGATAACAGGCTGATACCGCCCAAGAGTTCATATCGACGGCGGTGTTTGGCACCTCGATGTCGGCTCATCTCATCCTGGGGCTGTAGCCGGTCCCAAGGGTATGGCTGTTCGCCATTTAAAGAGGTACGTGAGCTGGGTTTAAAACGTCGTGAGACAGTTTGGTCCCTATCTGCCGTGGGCGTTGGATATTTGAAGGGGGCTGCTCCTAGTACGAGAGGACCGGAGTGGACGAACCTCTGGTGTACCGGTTGTCACGCCAGTGGCATCGCCGGGTAGCTATGTTCGGAAGAGATAACCGCTGAAAGCATCTAAGCGGGAAACTCGCCTTAAGATGAGATATCCCTGGGGACTAGATCCCCTTGAAGGGTCGTTCGAGACCAGGACGTTGATAGGTCAGGTGTGTAAGCGCAGTAATGCGTTCAGCTAACTGATACTAATTGCCCGTAAGGCTTGATCCTATAACAAGTCTGCCTTGTAGATCGGCGCCGTGCGACAGCACCGGCCGCGATCCAAAGCGACATGTTGGATTCTCGTGTGTGATACACACAACTCAAAATTACTGCTTCTTCCAGATTGGTTCTGTTGGCCACGCCAGCAGAACAACCCCCTTTGCCTGATGACCATAGCGAGTCGGTCCCACCCCTTCCCATCCCGAACAGGACCGTGAAACGACTCTACGCCGATGATAGTGCGGATTCCCGTGTGAAAGTAGGTAATCGTCAGGCTCCCTCAAGCCAAGAACCCCCGCCCGACCAGGCGGGGGTTTTTGCATTTCAGCGGCGGAAATGTGCATGGCGGGGTGAAGCCTTACCAACGCGACTGCATTAGCATCCCACCCACGCCATCAATCCCTGCATCCCATTCTCTCAATCGCTTCTATCTCCGGCGATTCAATTGCTTATTGATCGTATCTTCAATCAAGATGCAATTTCTTTTCCGCAGCGTATCGACAAGCGCGATCATATGATCAGCTTTCCGCCCACCGCAGCCCGCCACCCCTTCCACTCGACCGCCGCGCAGATCATCCAAAATCGCTGCGAAATGAACGCTTTATTCGGCGCGTCCACGTAAAATTTGCGAACCCCCCATCTCTACATTCAAAACGATGAACGCCGCCACCCAGGTAGCGCGGGCCGTTTGCCCGCATGATTGTCCGGACACGTGCGCAATGCGTGTGACCGTCGAGAACGGCAAGGCAATCAAGGTCACCGGCGATCCCGACCATCCGCCGACGCAGGGCGTGTTATGCACGAAAGTCAGTCGCTACGCGGATCGCGTTCACCATCCCGATCGCCTCACTGTCCCGCTCAAGCGCGTCGGTGCGAAGGGCGAAGGGCGCTTCGTGCCGATCAGCTGGAGCGAGGCGTTCGACGAGATTGGCCGCCGCCTCGGTGAGATCGCCGCGCGCGCGCCGGAAGCGATCGTGCCGTACAGCTATGCGGGAACGATGGGGCTCGTGCAAGGCGAGGGCATTGCCCAGCGCTTCTTTCACAAGCTCGGCGCCTCGCGGCTGGAGCGTGCGATCTGCGCGGCGGCCGGCGCAGCGGGGTTGCGATACACGTACGGCGGCAGTGTCGGCATGCACCTCGAGTACTTCGAGGAAAGCGAACTGATTCTGATATGGGGCGCGAATCCGATTGCATCGAGCCTGCACTTCTGGACCCGAGCCCAGGAAGCGAAGCGCCGTGGCGCGCATCTGGTTGCGATCGACCCGTATCGTTCGCTGACCGCGGAGAAATGCCATCAGCACATCGCGCTGAAGCCCGGCACCGATGGCGCGTTCGCGCTCGGCATGATGCATGTGTTGATCACCGAAAACCTGCTCGATCATGATTACATCGCCGACCATACGCTCGGCTTCGACGCGCTCAGGGCGCGCGCAATGTCCTATCCGCCGGAACGCGTCGCGCAGATCTGCGGCATCGATGCGTCGGAGCTGGTCGATCTTGCGCGTCGCTACGGCGCTACGCGCAAGGCCTCGATTCGCCTCAACTACGGTATGCAGCGTGTTCGCGGCGGCGGCAATGCGGTGCGTGCGATTGCCAGCCTGCCGGCACTGACGGGGGCGTGGCGCGATCGGGCGGGCGGCCTGCTGCTCTCGTCGTCGGAATCCGCGCCGGTCAACCAGGCGGCGCTGCTGCGTCCGGATCTGATGCCGGGTTGGCCGCATAAGCTGCCGCGCATCATCAACATGAACGCGATCGGCGACGCGCTGCTGCACCCGGGCGACGCGACGTTCGGGCCAAAAGTCGAAGCGGTGATCGTGTACAACTCGAATCCGGTGGCGGTCGCGCCCGATTCGTCCAAGGTGGCCGCAGGTTTCGCGCGCGACGATCTGTTCACGGTCGTTCTCGAGCACTTCAAGACAGATACGGTCGATTTCGCCGATATTGTATTGCCGGCGACGACGCAGCTCGAACATCTGGACGTCCATAAGTCGTACGGCCATACCTACGTGATGGCGAACCTGCCGGCGATTCCGCCAGTAGGAGACGCGCGGCCGAACACAGAGATCTTCCGGGGAATCGCGCGCAGCATGGGACTCGACGAACCGGCGCTTTATCACAGCGACGAAGAGGTCGCTCGCGCGGCGCTTCGCTGGGACGATCCGGCGCTCGACAGCGACTGGGACACGCTGAAGCGGGCCGGCTGGCTGAAGCTCAAGCTGCCGGAGGCGCCGTTTGCGAATGGTGGTTTCCGCACGCCCTCCGGCAAGTGCGAGTTCTACAGCCCACGGCTCGAGCAGATGGGCATGGAGCCGGTCCCTGACTATCTGCCGCCGTTCGAGTCGGCCGAAGCCGCGCCCGAGCTCGCCGCACGCTATCCGCTGGCGATGATTTCGCCGCCGGCCCGCCACTTTCTGAACAGCACGTTCGTCAACGTCGACAGCCTGCGCTCGACGGAAGGCGAGCCGCACCTCGACATGCACCCGTCCGACGCCGATGCGCGCGGCATCGCGGAGGGCGACACCGTCCGCATCTTCAATGACCGCGGCTCGATGCAGGCGCTCGCGCGCATTACCGACCGTGCCCGTGCCGGGCTCGTCGTCGGATTGTCGATCTGGTGGAAGAAGCTGTCGCCGGACGGCAGGAACGCGAACGAAGTGACGAGTCAGGCGCTGACCGATTTGGGGAATTCGGCGACGTTTTACGATTGTCTTGTGGAAGTTGAGCGGATTTGATCGAATATCGCCGTATCATCAGACGAAATTGATATGGAAGTTCGAAGTGGACATCTAACCCTGTTGTCTCGGGGCGGGGGAGCCGTTACGATGCGTTTTAGCACGACCATTCGAAAATCTGTGAGGAGACGCGCGGTATGGACAAAATTTGGCTGAAATCGTACCCACCCGGCGTTCCAGCCGAAATTGACTCCTCTCCTTATCCGTCCGTCCCGGACCTGCTCGACGAGAGCTTCCGTCAGTACCGCGACCGTACCGCGTTCGTCTGCATGGGCAAGGGCATCACGTACGGCGAACTCGACAAGCTGTCGCGCCAGTTCGGCGCATGGCTGCAATCCCGCGGCCTGGCGCGCGGGGCGCGGGTCGCGATCATGATGCCGAACGTGCTGCAGTACCCGGTGACGATCGCCGCGGTGCTGCGCGCCGGCTATACCGTCGTCAACGTCAATCCGCTCTATACGCCGCGCGAGCTCGAGCATCAGCTGAAGGACAGCGGTGCGGAGGCAATCGTCATCCTGGAGAATTTCGCGTCGACGCTGCAGGCCGTCATCGCCAATACGGCCGTCAAGCACGTGGTCGTCGCATCGATGGGCGATCTGCTGGGCATCAAGGGATGGCTCGTCAATTACGTGGTGCGCAACGTGAAGAAGATGGTGCCTGCGTGGCAGCTGCCGTCGTTCACGCGCTTCAAGGCCGCGCTGTCGGAGGGCGCGCGACTGGCGTTCAAGCCGCAGAAGATCGGCCCCGACGACGTCGCGTTCCTGCAGTACACGGGTGGTACGACCGGTGTCGCGAAGGGGGCGACGCTGCTGCACCGGAACATCGTGTCGAACGTGCTGCAGGCCGGCGCCTGGCACCATCCGGCTCACGAGAAGTATCCGGAGGTGGAGCAGTTCGTGACGGTTGTCGCGCTGCCGCTGTATCACGTGTTCGCGCTGACCGTCTGCGGTTTCCTGACGATGCGTACGGGCGGCATGGGCATCCTGATCCCGAACCCGCGTGACATCGCCGGCATGATCAAGGAGCTGAAGGGCTACCAGATCTCGACGATTCCGGCCGTCAACACGCTATACAACGCGCTGCTGAACCATCCCGAATTCGGTCAGCTCGACCTGTCGAAGCTCGTGATCGCCAACGGCGGCGGCATGGCGATCCAGGAGGGCGTCGCGAAGCGCTGGTATGAAAAGACGCGTACCGCGATCATCGAAGGATACGGGCTGTCCGAAACGTCGCCGGTGGCGACCTGCAACCCCGTGACGGCGACCGAATACAGCGGCACGATCGGCCTGCCGCTGCCGTCGACCGAAGTCGCGATCCGCGACGATGCCGGCAACGACGTCGCGCTCGGCGAGCCGGGCGAGATCTGTATTCGCGGACCGCAGGTGATGGCCGGCTACTGGAACCGGCCGGACGAGACCGCGAAGGTCATGTTCGCGGACGGCTTCTTCAAGACGGGCGACGTCGGCGTGATGGATGCGCGCGGTTACGTGAAGATCGTCGATCGCAAGAAGGACATGATTCTGGTGTCCGGCTTCAACGTGTACCCGAACGAAGTCGAGGACGTGGTGGCGTCGCATCCGGGCGTGTTCGAGGTGGCGGCGGTCGGCGTGCCGGACGAGCATTCCGGCGAAGCCGTGAAGCTGTTCATCGTGAAAAAGGATCCGGCGCTGACCGACAAGGACATCCTCGCCTACTGCAAGGAGCGGCTCACCGGGTACAAGCGGCCGAAGCTGGTCGAGTTCCGCACGGAGCTGCCGAAGACGAACGTCGGCAAGATCCTGCGGCGCGAACTGCGCGATGGGCGTGCGTAACGCATGCAACGATGCGGTTGAACGAAAAGCCCGGCCTGTGCCGGGTTTTTTGTTTGCGGCTGCGGCTGGATGACCGGAAGCGCCTGTTTCGTGGGGGCGCGCGGCGGCAAGCCTTGCGTTTCGAGCTGACGGCTGGAGGGCGTGTCGACAGCGACCATCCGATCACCGATCACCGATCACCGACCCACCGACCCACCGACCCACCGACCCACCGACCCACCGACCCGCTGATCCACCACCGTCACCGCCTCACCACAAAAGAAAAAGGCGCCCGAAGGCGCCTTCAATATGCTGCGGCTTGTCAGGCAAGCTGATTAGAACTTGTGACGGATACCGACGCGTGCCGCGACCTGGTTGCTCGTGCTCGACCCGGCCAGACCGTTGATCGCTGCCGTTGCCTTCAGGACGTTGCCGTTCGAATCGAGCACGTTGCCCGATGCGTGCTGGTACACGCCGATCGCGTAGACGTCGGTACGCTTCGACAGGAAGTAGTCGACGCCCAGCGAGCCCTGGTGGTACTTGGCTGCCGAGTTGCCGTCGATCTTGCTGCCTTGCGTGTAGTCGTACGCCGCGCCGAGGATCAACGCCGGCGTCAACTGGTACTTGAAGTTGATTTCGCCGTTGTTGAACGTCGCGGTCTGGTTCACGAACGGGCCTGCCGAGAAGCCCTTGAACTTCGTGTTCGAGTACGTCGCGCCGATCGTCGCTGCACCGAACGTGTAAGCGCCGCCTGCACCGATGACCTGGTACGTGTTCGCGTTGTTCGCGTACGCGCCGTAGACCGGCGACGAAACCGACGACGACGTCGACCCGTTGTTGAACATGCCGCCGAACTGGTTCGGCGTACGTGCGTTCAAGTAACCGACGCCGAGGACGAGCGGGCCGTTGGTGTAGCCTGCGCCGAGCGACCAGACCTGGTTCTTCGAGAACTGGCCTGCCTGGCCGCCGAAGCTGTACAAGCCGCCGAACGTGAGGCCGCCGTAGTTCGCGCTCGTGAATTTGACCGCGTTGTTCACGCGATACGCGTTGTTGAAGTTATCGAGGTCGCCCGGGTGAGCGGCGATGTAGCCGCCCCACTGGTCGCCTGCCTCGAGCGGGCCGACGAAGTCGACGACGGAGTCGTACTGACGGCCCAGCGTGACCGTACCGTACTGGCTCGACAGGCCGACGTAAGCCTGACGACCGAACATCAGGCCGCCCTGACCGAGCCTGCCGCTGTTCACGTCGAAACCGTTTTCGAGGGTGAAGATCGCCTTCAGGCCGCCACCGAGGTCTTCGGTGCCGCGCAGGCCGAAGCGGCTACCCTGCATCACGCCGCTCGCCAGGCCGTACAAGTGCTTGCCGCCTGCGTTGTTATTGAAGAGGAAGCCTTCATCGATGATGCCGTAAAGCGTCACGCTGCTTTGCGCATGGGCAGCGCCAGCGAACGCGCCCAGCGCGACGAGCGCGAGAAGCGACTTTTTCATTAACGGATCTCCAAGAATCACTGAATTTTTTTGGCGGGGCGGATAGTTATGTTCTGGCGACGGGCCCCATCAACTTCGCAAGAAGTCGCACGTAATGTAGCAAAGCCGGTTTTTGCCACAAAGCGAAATGCTGCAGCTCAACACCGCCATGTTTCCTTTATGCAACAATGGTTAAAATCACGGGTTAACCGCAATTTCCGCTGAATAATCAAGTCGGTTACGCAGCGGACTCGTGCCCTTGCCGCGCGCAGCGGCACCTGCAGCCAGGAGAACAGGATGGTGTTGGATGAACTGATCAGCGAATTCGATCGCGGCCTGCGATCGCTGACCGGCATTAGCCGGATGAGCCGGCCGGTGCCCGTGCCGGCCGATACGCCGGACGTCGAACTGACGCCCGCCGAACGCACGCACGCGGCCGGCCTGATGCGCGTGAATCACGTCGGCGAGGTCTGCGCGCAGGCGCTCTACCAGGCGCAGAAGCTCACCGCGCGCACGGCGTCGGCGAAGGCGATGTTCGAGGAAGCCGCGCGCGAGGAGGAGGATCACCTCGCGTGGACCGCTCACCGCCTGAAGGAGCTCGATTCGCGCCCGAGCCTGCTGAATCCGCTGTGGTATGCCGGCGCCCTCGCGATCGGCGTGGCGGCCGGCACGCTCGGCGACAAGGTCAGCCTCGGCTTCATGGCCGAGACGGAGCGGCAGGTCGAAAGCCATCTCGAAGGTCACATGTCCGAGCTGCCGCCGACCGATACCGCGTCGCGCGCGATCGTCGACCAGATGCGGATCGACGAGGTGAAGCACGGCAAGGCCGCGACCGACGCCGGCGGGATCGAGCTGCCGCTGCCCGCGCGGATGCTGATGCGCGCCGCGTCGAAAGTCATGACGAGCACTGCGTACTATCTCTGAGATTTGCGCCGGGGTGGCGTGGGACGCCGCCCCGGTTCACCGCCCCCGATATCGCCCGCTCCCTCCTCGTTTTCCCGCCCCCGAAAGCCCCGTCCGCACGCCCGTCTGGCCCGTCTTTCTCACGTATCACCTTCACAAGTTGCACTAGCTCATTCATTTATAACGGTTTTTGGAATGAGGGGGCGCATGAGCATGTGCGCGTAAGTCCTTGTTCTAACTAACAAAATTCGTCAAAAAAGCGGGCCGCTCCCTTGACCGTGCCACACCCTTCCTCTAAAGTGGGAGACGGTGTGAGAAAGTGTATTTTTGTGTGATTTAGCAGGCTGTTCCGGCTAAATTCTCAGCATTGAGCGGGTGCTTCGGTGCCCTGAACGGGAGAGCGGAAAGTGTTCCAAGGGGCGTCGGCGCTGACGCTCGATGCGAAAGGGCGGATGTCGGTGCCGTCTCGCTATCGCGAAGCGCTGCAAGGACAGGCAGAAGGACGGGTGACTGTGACCAAGCACCCGGACGGCTGCCTGTTGCTGTTTCCGCGCCCCGAATGGGAAGTGTTCCGCGCCAAGATCGCCGCGCTGCCGATGGACGCGCACTGGTGGCGGCGAATTTTTCTCGGCAATGCGATGGACGTCGATCTCGACAGCGCGGGCCGGATTCTTGTATCGCCCGAGCTGCGCATGGCAGCCGGACTGGAAAAGGAAGTCATGTTGTTGGGAATGGGTAGTCACTTCGAGCTGTGGGATTCGCAGACCTACAACGCGAAGGAGCAGGCAGCGATGGCGCAGGGCATGCCCGACGCGCTGAAGAATTTCACGTTCTGATTGCGGTGACGGAGACGCCCGCGATGGGAAATGAATTGCGGCATCGGACGGTGCTGTTGGATGAAGCGGTCGAGTCGCTCGTGACGCGGCCGGACGGCGTGTATGTCGACGGCACGTTCGGGCGCGGCGGCCATAGCCGCGCGGTGCTCGCGCGGCTGGCGTCGGCCGGGCGGCTGATCGCGTTCGACAAGGATCCGAGGGCGATCGAGACGGCGCAGGGCATCGAGGATGCGCGCTTCTCGATCGTGCATGACAGCTTTGCATCGATGCGCGACGCGCTTGCGGCGCGCGGCGTCGAGAAAGTGTCGGGGGTGTTGCTGGACCTGGGCGTGTCCTCGCCGCAGGTGGACGATCCGGCGCGCGGCTTCAGTTTCCGCGCCGATGGTCCGCTGGACATGCGAATGGATCCGACGCGTGGCGAGTCGGCGGCCGAATGGCTCGCGCGGGCTTCGGTGCAGGAATTGACGGAGGTGATACGGGATTATGGGGAAGAACGGTTTGCTTTTCAGATTGCAAAGGCGCTTGTTGCTCGCCGGGCAGAGTCCGACCGTCTTGGGCCTCTCGACACCACGGGCGAGCTTGCCCAAATCGTGGGTCACGTCGTCAAAACCCGTGAGAAGGGCAAGGATCCGGCAACCCGCACCTTTCAGGCTATACGGATTCACGTCAATCAAGAGCTTGCGGACCTGCAAGTCGTACTAGACGCGGCACTGTCGTTGCTGGAGCAAGGGGGGCGGCTGGTGGTCATCAGCTTTCATTCACTCGAGGACCGGATCGTCAAGCGATTCATGCAGGCGCACGCGAGTGCGCCTGCGGTCGATCGTCGCTTGCCGATCCGCGCCGTCGATCTCCCGAGCCCGCCGCTCAAGATCATCAGCCGCCAGTTTCCGAGCGAAGCGGAAGTCGCCGCGAATCCGCGCGCCCGCTCGGCCGTGATGCGCATCGCGGAGCGCGTCACGCCATGAGCCGCCTCAATATCTTCCTGCTGATCATCGTGATGGGTTGCGCGCTGTCGGTCGTCAACTCGACGAACCAGCAACGCCAGATCTTCATCCAGCTGCAGCGTGCGCAGTCGCAGGAGCGTCAGCTCCAGCAGGACTACGCGCAGCTTCAATATCAGCAGAGCGCGCTGTCGAAGACGTCGCGCATCGAGCAGCTCGCGAACGATTCGCTGAAAATGCAGCCGATCTCGACCGGCCGCACGCAATACCTGACGCTGCCGGCGGGCGCCGCGAAGGCGATCGACGCGCCGATCCCGGCGTCGGCCGACACGGCCGGCAAGGGCAAGGGGGCGCGCGATGAAGCCGTCCCCGAAGCGCCAGAACGTGAAGTTCTCGTCGAGCCCCGTGCTGGGCGTTCATTTGCCGATGTGGCGCTCGAAGCTCGTCGTGTTCCTGCTGTTCATGGCGTTCGTCGCGCTGGCCGCACGGGCGTTCTGGATCCAGGGGCCCGGCAACGCGTTCTATCAGAAGCAGGGCGAAAGCCGCTACCAGCGCACGATCGAACTGCCCGCGACGCGCGGCAAGATCCTCGATCGTAACGGGCTCGTGCTCGCGACGAGCCTGCCGGTGCGCGCGATCTGGGCGATTCCCGACGCGGTGCCGGACGATCTCGACGCGGACAAGGTCAATCAGCTCGGCAAGCTCCTCGGCATGACGTCGAAGGAGTTGCGCGTGAAGCTGTCGGAAGACAAGGGTTTCGTCTACGTGAAGCGCCAGGTGCCGATCGACGTCGCGGACAAGGTCGCCGCGCTCGACATTCCCGGCATCTATCAGCGCAACGAATACAAGCGCTTCTACCCGGAAGGCGAGATCACCGCCCACCTGATCGGCTTCACGAACGTCGAGGACGAGGGCCAGGAAGGCGTCGAACTGGGCGACCAGAAGATGCTGTCCGGCACGTCGGGCATGCGCCGCGTGATCAAGGACCGGATGGGGCACATCATCGAGGATGTCGCCGAGCAGATTCCGCCGCACAACGGCACCGACGTCGACCTGTCGATCGACAGCAAGATCCAGTACATCGCGTACGCGAACCTGAAGGCCGCCGTCGAGAAGTTCAAGGCGAAGGCCGGCGCGGCGATGGTCGTCGACGTGCGTACCGGCGAAGTGCTCGCGCTCGTCAACTACCCGACGTACAACCCGAACGACCGCTCGCGCATGACGGGCGAGCAGTTGCGCAACCGGATCATGACCGACGTGTTCGAGCCGGGCTCGATCATGAAGCCGTTCACGGTGTCGCTCGCGCTCGACCTGCACCGCGTGACGCCGAATACGCTCGTCGAGACGGGCAACGGGCATTTCGTGCTCGACGGCGCGCCGATCACCGACGACGCGGGTTTCGGCACGCTGACGGTCGGCGGCGTGATCCAGAAGTCGAGCAACATCGGCGCGACGAAGATCGCGATGACGATGCGGCCCGAGGAAATGTGGAATATGTATACGAGCATCGGCCTCGGCCAGGCGCCGAAGGTCGGCTTCCCGGGCGCGGTGGCCGGCCGCCTGCGTCCGTGGAAGAGCTGGCGCCGCATCGAGCAGGCGACGATGTCGTACGGCTACGGCCTGTCGGTGTCGCTGTTCCAGCTCGCGCGGGCGTACACGGCGATCGCGCACGACGGCGAGCTGATGCCCGTGACCATTTTCAAGACCGACCCCAATCAGCCGGTCGCGGGCACGCAGGTGTTCAATCCGACCACCGCGCGCGAAGTGCGCTCGATGCTGGAGACGGTGGTCGCCCCGGGCGGCACGTCGCCGGATGCGGCCGTGCCGGGCTATCGCGTCGGCGGCAAGAGCGGTACCGCGTACAAACATGAAGGGCACGGCTACACGCGCAAGTACCGCGCGTCGTTCGTCGGGATGGCGCCGATGCCGAATCCGCGTGTCGTGATCGCGGTGTCGGTCGACGAACCGACTGCCGGCAGCCACTTCGGCGGCCAGGTGTCCGGCCCCGTATTCTCGGCGATCGCCGGCGACACGATGCGTGCGTTGAACGTTCCGCCGAACATGCCGATCAAGCAGCTCGTGGTGTCCGACGATTCGCCGGACTCCGCTGCCGCAAAGGGCCCGCAAAAGCTGGCTACGAATGGCGGCGCGAAGCATATGATCGTGTCCAGCACGACGCGTAATTCACCAGGAGTTGTTCGATGAGCGCCGCCCGCAGTTCCCATCCGGCGCATCAGCAGATCGCAGCCGCGCTTGCGTGGCTGCGTCAGCATGTGGCCCCCACGGCGCAACTGCATGCCGACACGCGCAGCCTCGAGGCTGGCGACGTGTTCGTCGCGTATGCGGTCGACGGGGCAGATAACCGCGCTTTCATGGCGGATGCCGTCGCACGCGGCGCGGCCGCCGTGCTGTATCAGCCGGAAGGGCTGGCCCACGCACCGGCCGCGCCGGCCGTACCCGTCGCGCTGGCGGTGCCGGCGCTCGACCAGCTCGCCGGCGAGATCGCCAGCGGCTGGTACGGCGACCCGAGCGACAGCCTGCTGGCGGTCGGTGTCACGGGCACGAACGGCAAGACGTCGTGCACGCAATGGATCGCCACCGCGCTGACGGCACTGCACCAGCCGTGCGCGGTGATCGGCACGCTCGGCACCGGGATGCCCGGTCAGCTCGTGCCGACCGGCTTCACGACGCCCGACGCGCCGCAACTTCAGCGCAGCCTCGCGCAATTGCGCGACGCGGGTGCGCAGGCCGTGGCGATGGAGGTGTCGTCGCACGCGCTGCATCAGGGGCGCGCGAACGGGACGGCGTTCGACGTCGCGGTGTTTACGAACCTCACGCAGGATCACCTCGACTATCACGGCACGTTCGATGCGTACGAGGCCGCGAAGGCGAAGCTGTTCGCGTGGCGCGGCCTGCGCGCGGCGGTGATCAACCGCGACGATGCGGCGGGCCGCCGCCTGCTGGAGAAGCTGGCCGGTCGCGTGCGCACGATCGCGTACGGGATCGGCGATGCACCGGCGCCCGACGCCGATCGCGAACTGGTCGCGCTCGACGTGCGCGCCACCGCGACGGGTACCGCATTCCGCCTGCGTTCGTCGTGGGGCGACGCGAACGTCGAGGTCGGCACGCTCGGCACGTTCAACGTCAGCAACCTGCTCGCGGTGCTCGGCGCGCTGCTCGCGGCCGACGTGCCGTTCGACGCGGCACTCGCCGAGATCGAGCGGCTCGAGTCGGTCAACGGCCGGATGCAGCGGCTCGGCGGCCGGTTGCAGAACGACGAGCCGCTCGTCGTGATCGACTACGCGCACACGCCCGACGCGCTCGAAAAGACGCTCGACGCGCTGCGCCCGATCGCCGCGGCGCGCGGCGGCCGGCTCGTCTGCATGTTCGGCTGCGGCGGCGATCGCGATGCGACGAAGCGTCCGCTGATGGGCGCGATCGCGGAGCGGCTCGCCGACGAAGTCGTCGTCACGAGCGACAACCCGCGCAGCGAAGATCCGCAGCACATCATCGACCAGGTCGTCGCGGGCATGACCGCGCCTGATCGCGCACGCCGTATCGAGGATCGCGCCAGCGCGATCCTGCAGGCCGTGCGGGGCGCCGCACGCGAGGATGTCGTCGTGCTGGCCGGCAAGGGCCACGAGGCCACGCAGGAAATCATGGGCAAGAAGCGTACGTTCTCCGACCAGGATCATGCACGGCTCGCGCTCGCAGCGCGCGCGACGCACGGCAAGGGAGGCGCCGAATGACGATGCTCAGCCTCGGCGAAGCCGCCCGCCTGATTCCCGGCGCCACCGTCCACGGCGACGCGGGCGTCACGTTCGACCGCGTGTCGACCGACAGCCGCACGGTCGGCCCGGGCGACCTGTTCGTCGCGCTGAAGGGCGAGCGTTTCGATGCGCACGACTTTCTCGGCGACGTTGCCGCGCGCGGCGCTGCCGCGGCGCTCGTCGCGCACGCGCCGGCGGACGTCGCGATGCCGATGATCGAAGGCGGCGAAACGCGTGCCGCGCTCGGCGCGCTCGCGCACGGCTGGCGGATGCGATTCCCGCTGCCGCTCGTCGCGGTGACGGGCAGCAACGGCAAGACGACCGTCAAGGAAATGATCGCGTCGATCTTCGCGGCAGCGGTCGGCGCCGACGCGCGACTCGCGACGGCCGGCAACCTGAACAACGATGTCGGCCTGCCGCTGACGCTGCTGCGCCTGTCGGCCGCGCATCGTCTCGCGGTGATCGAGATCGGCATGAACCATCCGGGCGAAACCGAAGTCCTCGCGCGCCTCACCGCGCCGACGGTCGCGCTCGTCAACAACGCGCAGCGCGAGCACCAGGAATTCATGGCGACGGTCGAAGCCGTCGCGCTCGAACATGCGGCCGTGATTCACGCGCTGCCGCCGGACGGCGTCGCGGTGTTCCCGGCCGACGACGCGTACGCGGGCATCTGGCGCGTCGCGGCGACCGGCAACCGCATCCTCGATTTCGCGCTGCACGACGCCGAACGGCAGAACGACGCGCAGATCGTCGGCCGCATGCACGGCGGCGAACTCGCGATCGACACGCCGGCCGGCGCCGTCACGGTGCGGCTGCGCGCGCTCGGCGAGCACAACGCGCGGAACGCGCTGGCCGCGACGGCCGCGGCGCTCGGCGCCGGCGTCGCGTTGTCGGCGATCCGGCAGGGTCTCGAATCGTTCGAACCGGTCAAGGGCCGGCTGCAGGTGAAGCAGGCGAGCGTCGGCAGCCTCGCGGGCGCGACGGTCGTCGACGATACGTACAACGCGAACCCCGATTCGATGCGTGCCGCGATCGACGTGCTCGCCGCGCATCCGGCGCCGCGCGTGCTGGTGATCGGCGACATGGGCGAAGTCGGCGACGAAGGGCCGGCCTTCCATCGCGAGATCGGCGCGTACGCGCGCGAACGCGGGATCGACGCGCTGTTCGCGCTCGGCGACGCATCGCGCGACGCGTGCACGGCCTACGGCGACACGGCACGCCATTTCGACGACGTCGGCGCGCTCGTTTCGGCGCTGCTCGCGGCCGGTTACGGCGCGCAGGCGACGGTGCTCGTGAAGGGCTCGCGGTACATGAAGATGGAGCGCGTGGTCGACGCGCTGACGAACCAACCCGCGGCGGGCACCGTGCCCGCCGCACACTGAGTAGAAGGAAGGAAGCATGCTGCTGGCGCTGGCGCAATGGCTGCAAGGAGACGCAAGCTTTTTGCGCTTGTTCACGTACCTCACGTTCCGGGCGGTGATGGCCACCATCACCGCGCTCGGGATCGGGCTCGTGTGCGGTCCGTGGGTGATCCGCAAGCTGACGCAAATGAAGGTCGGGCAGGCCGTGCGCAAGGATGGCCCGCAGACCCACCTCGTCAAGTCCGGCACGCCGACGATGGGCGGCGTGCTGATCCTGATCGGCATCGCGGTCGCGACGCTGCTGTGGGGCGACCTGACGAACCGTTTCATCTGGATCGTGATGCTCGTCACGTTCGGCTTCGGCGTGATCGGCTGGGTCGACGATTACCGCAAGGTCGTCCACAAGGACCCGCGCGGGATGTCGTCGCGCGAGAAGTATTTCTGGCAATCGGTGATCGGGCTGTTCGCGGCCGTTTATCTCGCGTTCAGCGTGTCCGAGGCGAACAACGTGCGGGTGTTCGACCTGTTCATGGCGTGGGTGCGGAGCGGCCTGTCGATGGGGCTGCCGGCGCGCGCCGACCTGATGCTGCCGTTCCTGAAGTCGATCAGCTACCCGCTCGGCGTGTGGGGCTTCATCGTGCTGACCTACTTCGTGATCGTCGGCGCGAGCAACGCGGTGAACCTGACCGACGGTCTCGACGGCCTCGTGATCATGCCGGTCGTGCTGGTGGGCGCGTCGCTCGGTGTGTTCGCGTACGTGATGGGCAGCGCGGTCTATTCAAAATACCTGCTGTTCCCGCACATCCCGGGCGCGGGCGAGCTGCTGATCTTCTGTTCCGCGATGGGCGGGGCCGGGCTTGCGTTCCTCTGGTACAACACGCACCCCGCGCAGGTATTCATGGGCGACGTCGGCGCGCTGGCGCTGGGCGGCGCGCTCGGCACGGTCGCGGTGATCGTGCGCCAGGAAATCGTGCTGTTCATCATGGGCGGCATCTTCGTCGCGGAAACACTGTCGGTGATGCTGCAGGTATCGTGGTTCAAGTACACGAAGAAGCGTTACGGCGAAGGACGCCGCCTGCTGAAGATGGCGCCGCTGCACCACCATTTCGAATTGTCCGGCTGGAAGGAAACGCAGGTGGTCGTGCGTTTCTGGATCATCACGCTGATGCTGTGCCTGTTCGGTCTGACCACCCTCAAGCTGCGGTAAAGGAAAGGTAACAAGGATGTCTGGCGAGATGTTTGGAGATCGGCAACGGCCGATGGTGCTCGTACTGGGGCTCGGGGAATCGGGTCTCGCGATCGCGCGATGGTGCGCGAGGCACGGGTGCCGGCTGCGTATTGCCGATACCCGCGAGGCGCCGCCGAACCTTGCCGCGCTGCAGGCCGAAGGCATCGATGCGGAATTCGTCGGCGGGGCGTTCACGCCCGCGCTGCTCGACGGCGGCGTCGAGATCGTCGGGTTGAGCCCCGGCCTGTCGCCGCTGGAGCCGGCACTCGCGGCGCTGGTCGCGGCCGCGAACGAGCGCGGTGTCGCGGTATGGGGCGAACTGGAATTCTTCGCGCAGGCGCTGCGTGCGCTCGGCACGAGCGGCTACCAGCCGAAGGTGCTCGCGATTACCGGCACCAACGGCAAGACCACGACAACGAGCCTCACGGGCCTGCTGTGTCAGCGCTCGGGCAAGAAGGTCGCGGTCGCGGGCAACATCAGCCCGGCGATGCTCGACCGGCTCGCGAGCGCGATCGACGAAACCGCGCTACCCGACGTATGGGTGCTCGAACTGTCGAGCTTCCAGCTCGAGACCGCGCGCACGTTTGCGCCGGACGCGGCCGCGATCCTGAACATCACGCAAGACCACCTCGACTGGCACGGCAGCTTCGACGCGTACGCGCAGGCAAAGGGCCGGATCTTCGGTGCGACGACGACGCGCGTGCTGAACCGCGACGACGCAGCCGTGATGAAGTTCGCTCCCGCGGTTGGCGCGGCCGACGCGCCGCGCACAGTCACGTTCGGCCTGAACGAGCCGACGCAGGACGGCGACTACGGGCTGTCGCGCGACAACGGCATCGCATGGCTGGTGGAAGCCGTCGATCGCGACGCACCGGATGAAGTGACCACGACCCGCCGGCGCAAGCGCGACGCCGCGCATACGCCCGACATCGCGCAAAAGCGCCTGATGCCGGCCGACGCGCTGCGCATCCGCGGGCTGCACAACGCGGCGAACGCGCTGGCCGCGTTCGCGCTCGCGCGCGCGATCGACCTTCCGGCCGCACCGTTGCTGCACGCGCTGCGCGAATACCGCGGCGAAGCGCATCGCGTCGAAGTGATCGCGACGATCGACGACGTCGACTATGTGGATGACAGCAAGGGCACGAACGTCGGCGCGACGGTAGCCGCGCTCGACGGGCTCGCGCAGAAGATCGTGCTGATCGCGGGCGGCGACGGCAAGGGGCAGGATTTCGCGCCGCTGGTCGCGCCGGTCGCGCGCTGGTGCCGCGCGGTGATGCTGATCGGGCGCGACGCGCCGGTGATCCGCGACACGCTCGCCGAAACGGGCGTGCCGCTCGCTGACCACGCGACGCTCGAAGCAGCGGTGCACGCAGCAGCCGAGCTCGCCGAGCCGGGCGATGCGGTGTTGCTGTCGCCTGCCTGCGCGAGCCTCGACATGTTCAGGAACTACGCCCATCGCGCGGAAGTGTTCCGCGCGGCGGTCGACGCAATCGCCATCGACAAAGGAGCGACGCCATGAGCTGGTCCGATCGCCTCGTCTCCCGCTTCAATGACCGGCGCGACACCGGCGGCAATGCCGCGGGCGGCCGCGTCGCATCGGCCACGCGCGCCGCGACGGGCGGCCTCGCGAGCGTCGTCAACGGTGTGCGCCCGAGCCGTTCGCGGATGCTCGATTTCGACTATTCGCTGCTGTGGGTCGCGATCGCGCTGCTCGGACTCGGCGTCGTGATGGTGTATTCGGCGTCGATCGCGATGCCCGATTCGCCGAAATACGCGTCGTATCACGATTACGCGTTCCTGATGCGCCACTGTGTGTCGCTCACCGTCGCGTTCATCGCGGCGGTGCTCGCGTTCCGCGTGCCGGTGTCGACCTGGGACAAGTACGCGCCGCATCTTTTCCTGATCGCGCTGGTCGGCCTCGTGATCGTGCTGATCCCGCACGTCGGCAAGGGCGTGAACGGTGCGCGCCGCTGGATTCCGCTCGGCATCACGAACATGCAGCCGTCGGAAATCATGAAGCTCGCGGTGACGATCTACGCGGCGAACTATACGGTGCGCAAGCAGGAATACATGCAGAGCTTCGCGAAGGGCTTCCTGCCGATGGCGTTCGCGGTCGGCCTGGTGGGCGCGCTGCTGCTGCTCGAGCCCGACATGGGCGCGTTCATGGTCGTCGCCGCGATCGCGATGGGCGTGCTGTTCCTCGGCGGCGTGAACGGCAAGCTGTTCGGCGGCCTCGTCGCGACGGCGGTCGGCACGTTCACGATGCTCGTATGGTTGTCGCCGTGGCGTCGCGAGCGGATCTTCGCGTATCTCGATCCGTGGGACGAGCGCTACGCGCAGGGCAAGGCTTACCAGCTCACGCACTCGCTGATCGCGTTCGGCCGCGGAGAGTGGTTCGGCGTCGGCCTCGGCGGCAGTGTGGAGAAACTGAATTACCTGCCGGAAGCGCATACCGACTTCATCCTCGCGGTGATCGGCGAGGAACTCGGCTTCATCGGCGTGCTGGTCGTGATCCTGCTGTTCTACTGGATCGTGCGTCGCGCGTTCGAAATCGGCCGCCAGGCGCTCGCGCTCGATCGCACGTTCGCGGGCCTGATGGCGAAGGGCATCGGCATCTGGTTCGGCGCACAGACGTTCATCAACATGGGCGTGAACCTCGGGCTGCTGCCGACCAAGGGGCTGACGCTGCCGCTCGTGAGCTACGGCGGCTCCGGCATCCTGCTGAACTGTGTCGCGCTCGCGGTGCTGCTGCGGGTCGACTACGAGAACCGGGTGCTGATGCGCGGAGGGAAGGTATGACCGCGTCGCAACGCACGCTGATGGTGATGGCAGGCGGCACCGGGGGCCACGTGTTCCCGGGGCTCGCGGTCGCGCACCGGATGGAAGCGGCGGGCTGGCGCGTCGTATGGCTCGGCAATCCGGCCGGGATGGAAGCGACGCTGGTGCCGAAGCACGGCATTCCGATGGAGTACGTGCGGTTCGGCGGGCTGCGCGGCAAGGGCCTGAAGACCAAGCTGACGCTGCCGGTCAACCTGCTGCGCGCATGCTGGCAGAGCCTCGGCGCGCTGCGCCGCGTGCGGCCGGACGTCGTGCTCGGGATGGGCGGCTACATCACGTTCCCGGCGGGCGTGATGACCGCGCTGTCGGGGCGGCCGCTCGTGCTGCATGAACAGAATTCGATCGCGGGCCTGACCAACAAGGTGCTCGCGAAACTCGCGAAGCGCGTGCTCGTCGCGTTCCCCGGCGCGCTGCCGCACGCGGAATGGACGGGTAACCCGATTCGCGCGGAACTGGCGCACACGGAACCGCCCCAGGCACGCTATGCGTCGCGCAGCGGCCCGTTGAACGTGCTGGTCGTCGGCGGCAGCCTCGGGGCGGCCGCGCTGAACGAAGTCGTGCCGCGCGCGCTGGCGCTGCTGGCGCCGGGCGAGCGCCCGCGCGTCGTGCACCAGGCCGGCGTGAAGCACATCGAGGCACTGAAGGCGAATTACGAAGCGGCCGGTTTCGCGGCCGGCGAGGACGTGCGGCTCGTACCGTTCATCGACGACATGGCGGCCGCGTATGCGGCGGCGGATCTGGTGATCTGCCGATCGGGCGCGATGACGGTGTCGGAGATCGCGGCGGTGGGTGTGGCGGCGCTGTTCGTGCCGTTCCCGTATGCGGTCGACGATCACCAGACGACCAACGCCGCGTTTCTCGCCGATGCGGGCGCGGCCGTGCTGGTGCAACAACGCGACCTGTCGGCGGAGCTGCTCGCCGACTGGCTGCGCGGCCAGTCGCGGGCGTCGCTCGCGGACATGGCGGAACGTTCGCGTGCGCTCGCGAAGCCCGAGGCCACCGACGAAGTCGCGCGCGTCTGCGCGAAGGCGGCCGGCGCGAACCTGGAAATACTGCAATGAAACACATCGTCAAACACATTCATTTCGTCGGGATCGGCGGCGCCGGCATGAGCGGCATTGCCGAAGTGCTCGTCAACCTCGGCTATGCGGTCAGCGGCTCGGACCTGTCGCGCAATGCGGTGACCGATCGCCTCGAGGCGCTGGGCGCGCGGATCGCGATCGGCCACGATGCGGCGAACATCGAGGGCGCGAACGCGGTCGTCGTGTCGACGGCCGTGCGCTCGGATAACCCGGAAGTGCTGGCCGCGCGCCGCCAGGGCGTGCCGATCGTGCAGCGCGCGGTGATGCTGGCGGAGCTGATGCGCCTGAAGCAGGGCATCGCGATCGCCGGCACGCACGGCAAGACCACGACGACGAGCCTCGTCGCGAGCGTGCTCGCGGCGGGCGGGCTGGACCCGACCTTCGTGATCGGCGGCCGGCTGATCAGCGCCGGCGCGAACGCGCGGCTCGGCACGGGCGACTTCATCGTCGCCGAGGCCGACGAGTCGGATGCGTCGTTCCTGAACCTGTATCCGGTGATCGAAGTCATCACGAACATCGACGCTGACCACATGGACACCTACGGCCACGATTTCGCGCGGCTCAAGCAGGCGTTCATCGAATTCACGCAGCGCCTGCCGTTCTACGGCAGCGCGGTGGTGTGCGTCGACGATCCGAACGTGCGGCAGATCATTCCGTTCATCTCGAAGCCGGTCGTGCGCTACGGCCTGTCGCCGGACGCGCAGGTGCGCGCGGAAGACATCGACGCGCGCGACGGCCGGATGCACTTCACGGTGATCCGCGAAGGGCGTGCGCCGCTCGCGGTCGTGCTGAACATGCCGGGCCTGCACAACGTGCAGAACGCGCTCGCGGCGATCGCGATCGCAACCGATCTCGGCGTGTCGGACGACGCGATCCAGCTGGCGCTGGCGGAATTCAACGGCGTCGGCCGGCGCTTCCAGCGCTACGGCGACGTGCCGAGCGCGGACGGCGGCCAGTACACGCTGATCGACGACTACGGTCATCACCCGGTCGAGATGGCGGCGACGATCGCGGCCGCGCGCGGCGCGTTCCCGGGCCGCCGCCTCGTGCTGGCGTTCCAGCCGCACCGCTACACGCGCACGCGCGACTGCTTCGACGATTTCGTCAACGTGCTGTCGACGGTCGATGCGCTGGTGCTGACTGAAGTCTACGCGGCCGGCGAAGCGGCGATCCCGACGGCCAGCGGCGACGCGCTGTCGCGCGCGCTGCGCGCGGTGGGCAAGGTCGACCCGGTGTTCGTCGCGACGGTCGACGACGTGCCGGACGCTTTGGCGAAAGTCGCGCAGAACGGCGACGTGGTGATCACGATGGGGGCGGGTTCGATCGGCGGCGTGCCGGCGAAGCTCGTGCAACACATTCAACAGAAGGCATGACATGAGCGGGATCGATCCGAAACGTTTCGGCAAGGTGGCGGTGTTGTTCGGCGGCGAATCCGCCGAGCGCGAGGTGTCGCTCACCTCGGGCCGCCTCGTGCTGCAGGGCCTGCGTGACGCGGGCGTCGACGCGCACCCGTTCGACCCGGCCGAGCGGCCGCTGTCGGCGCTGAAGGACGAAGGCTTCGTGCGCGCGTTCAACGCGCTGCACGGCGGCTACGGCGAGAACGGCCAGATCCAGGGCGCGCTCGATTTCTACGGGATTCGCTATACGGGCAGCGGCGTGCTGGGCTCGGCGCTCGGCCTCGACAAGTTCCGCACGAAACTCGTGTGGCAGCAGACGGGCGTGCCGACGCCGCCGTTCGAGACGGTGATGCGCGGCGACGACCTGGCCGCGCGCGCGACCGACATCGTCGCGAAGCTCGGCCTGCCGTTGTTCGTGAAGCCGGCGAGCGAAGGCTCGAGCGTCGCGGTGCTGAAGGTGAAGACGGCCGACGCGCTGCCGGCCGCGCTCGCGGAAGCCGCGACGCACGACAAGATCGTGATCGTCGAGAAGAGCATCGAAGGCGGCGGCGAATATACCGCGTGCATCGCCGGCGATCTCGACCTGCCGCTGATCAAGATCGTGCCGGCGGGCGAGTTCTACGACTACCACGCGAAGTACGTCGCCGACGATACGCAGTACCTGATCCCGTGCGGCCTGCCGGCGGAACAGGAAACGGAACTGAAGCGCATCGCGCGCCGCGCGTTCGACGTGCTCGGCTGTACCGACTGGGGCCGCGCGGATTTCATGCTCGACGCGGCCGGCAATGCGTATTTCCTCGAAGTGAACACGGCCCCCGGGATGACCGACCACTCGCTGCCGCCGAAGGCCGCGCGCGCGGTCGGCATCGGCTATTCCGAGCTGGTCGTGAAGGTGCTGTCGCTCACGCTCAACGACTGACGCAGGAACGGAACGACGTATGTGGAACAACGTTCGCCAACTCAACCTTGCCGCCAGCGCGCTGTACGCGCTGCTGCTGCTCGTGTTGGCGGCGGCCGGCTGCTACTGGCTGATCCAGCGCCCGACGTTCGCGCTGCGGGAAATCCGGATCGACGGCGATACCGAGCACATCAACTCGCCGACGGTGCGCGCGGGCGTGGTCGGCCGGCTGAAGGGCAATTTCTTCACGGTCGATCTCGATACGGCGCGCGCGGCGTTCGAGCAGATGCCGTGGGTGCGTCACGCGAGCGTGCGCCGGGTGTGGCCGAATGCGCTGGCTGTCACGCTCGAGGAGTACAAACCGCTCGGGACCTGGGGCAGCGATCAGCTGGTGAGCGTCGACGGCGAGCTGTTCACCGCGAACCAGGGCGAGCTGGAGCAGGAACTGCCGGCATTCGACGGCCCGGAAGGCAGTGCGAAGGAAGTCGTCACGCGGTATCGCGACTTCGGGAAATGGTTTGCGCCGCTGAAGGCGGCGCCGGAAGAAGTGACGCTGTCGGCGCGGTACGCGTGGACGGTGAAGCTGTCGAACGGCATGCAGGTCGAGCTGGGCAAGGAACGCAACAGCGACACGCTGCATGACCGGAGCCAGCGCCTGGTCGCCGCGTGGCCGGCCGTCACGGAGCGTTGGGGCAACGACATCGAGTACGCGGACCTGCGGTATCCGAACGGATTCGCGATTCGCGCGGCAGGCATGCGGTTCCTGACCGATACCGACAAGCGCAAGAAGTAACGAGAGATCACACGCAAGAGCACTTTATGAGCAAAGACTACAAGGATCTGCTGGTTTCCCTCGACATCGGCACGTCGAAGGTGGTGGCCATCGTCGCCGAGCTGAAGGGCGAGGGTCACTACGAGGTGATCGGTCTCGGCCAGAGCGAGTCGAAGGGTCTGAAGAAAGGTGTGGTGGTCAACATCGAGGCCACCGTGCAATCGATCCAGCGCGCGCTCGAGGAAGCCGAGCTGATGGCCGACTGCAAGATCACCAACGTGTTCACGGGGATCGCGGGCAGCCACATCCGCAGCTTCAATTCGAGCGGGATGGTCGCGATCAAGGACAAGGAAGTCACGCAGACGGACGTCGCGCGCGTGATCGAGACCGCGAAGGCGATCAACATCCCGACCGACCAGCAGGTGCTGCACATCCTCACGCAGGAATTCATCATCGACGGCCAGGAAGACGTGCGCGAGCCGATCGGGATGAGCGGCATCCGGCTGGAAGTGAAGGTGCACATCGTGACGGGCGCGGTGAGCGCCGCGCAGAACATCGTCAAGTGCGTGCGCCGCTGCGGGCTGGAAGTGAACGACCTGATCCTGCAGCCGCTCGCGTCGTCGCTGGCGGTGCTGACGGAAGACGAGAAGGATCTCGGCGTGGTGCTGGTCGACATCGGCGGCGGCACGACCGACATCGCGATCTTCGCCGAAGGCGCGATCCGCCACACGGCGGTGATCCCGATCGCCGGCGACCAGATCACGAGCGACATCGCGATGGCGCTGCGCACGCCGACGCCGGACGCGGAAGACATCAAGGTCGGCTACGGGATCGCGAAGCAGGCGCTCGCCGATCCGGACGAAATGGTCGAAGTGCCGGGCCTCGGCGAACGCGGCCCGCGCACGCTGTCGCGCCAGGCGCTCGCGGCGGTGATCGAGCCGCGCGTCGAGGAACTGTTCTCGCTCGTGCAGCAGGTCGTGCGCGAGTCGGGTTACGAAGAACTCCTGAGCTCCGGCGTGGTCATTACCGGCGGCGCGTCGATGATGCCGGGCATGGTCGAGCTCGGCGAAGACATTTTCCTGAAACCGGTGCGCATCGGCGCGCCGGAATATGCAGGCGGCCTCTCCGACGTCGTGCGCAATCCGCGCTACTCGACGGCGATGGGGCTGCTCGTCGAAGGCAGTGCGCAGCGCATGCGCGGCCGCAAGGTCGCCGTGCAGTCCGGCAACGCGGGGCAGGTGTTCTCGCGGATGAAGGAATGGTTCCTGAGCAACTTCTGACAAACCGAATCGAAATTCGCGCTGGTGCCGGCGGCTGGCGCGCGACAGGGGGTTGCCCGATCTCCTGCCGAATAACGGCCGAGTAGCAGTCATTCTCTTGACGGAGGCAACAATGGAATTCGAAATGCTGGAAACCGAAACCAACGGCACCATCATCAAGGTGGTCGGCGTTGGCGGCGCTGGCGGCAATGCCGTCCAGCACATGATCAACCGCGGCGTGCAGGGCGTCGACTTCATCGTGATGAACACGGACGCCCAGGCGCTGTCGCGTTCGCGTGCATCGTCGGTGATCCAGCTCGGCAACACGGGTCTGGGCGCCGGTGCGAAGCCGGAAATGGGTCGTGCGGCAGCGGAAGAAGCGCGTGAGCGCATCGCCGACGCACTGCGCGGCGCGCACATGGTGTTCATTACGGCCGGCATGGGCGGTGGCACGGGTACGGGCGCCGCACCGGTGGTCGCGCAGATCGCGAAGGAGATGGGCATTCTGACGGTTGGCGTCGTCAGCAAGCCGTTCGAGTTCGAAGGCGGCAAGCGCATGCGCGTCGCCGAAGCTGGCTCGCAGCAACTGGAGGATCACGTCGACTCGCTGATCGTCGTGCTGAACGACAAGCTGTTCGACGTGATGGGCGACGACGCCGAGATGGACAAGTGCTTCCAGTGCGCGGACGACGTGTTGAACAACGCGGTGGCAGGTATCGCGGAAATCATCAACGTCGACGGCCTCGTGAACGTCGACTTCGAAGACGTGAAGACGGTGATGGGCGAGCAGGGCAAGGCGATGATGGGCACGGCGACGGTCGCCGGCGTCGATCGCGCACGCCTCGCGGCGGAACAGGCCGTGGCGAGCCCGCTGCTCGAAGGCGTCGATCTGTCGGGCGCGCGCGGCGTGCTGGTCAACATCACGTCGAGCCGTTCGCTGCGCCTGTCGGAAACGCGCGAAGTGATGAACACGATCAAGAGCTACGCGGCGGAAGATGCGACGGTGATCTTCGGTGCGGTGTACGACGACGCGATGGGCGATGCACTGCGCGTGACGGTCGTGGCGACGGGTCTGGGCCGTGCGGCGAAGAAGCAGCAGTCGGCCCCGATGACGCTGCTGCGCACGGGTACGGACAACCAGCCGGTCAGCGCGGTGTCGCACGGCTATGCGCAGCCGCATCACGTCAGCACGGCCGACTACGGCGCGCTCGATACGCCGGCGGTGTGGCGCAATTCGCGCGAAACCGCGGCATCGCACGTGCAGGCGCTGCAGGAGAAGGGTGTCGACACGTACGACATCCCGGCTTTCCTGCGCAAGCAGGCTGACTGACGCAAACACAGGCGAAGCCGCGGCGAAGTTGCCGCGGTAACGCCGGCGTGACGGATGCTACGGACCCAGACAGGCCGCGTCGGATGCGACGCCGGGCCGGGAAACGTGCCCTCTTCGCTTGAGCGGAGCGGGATGGGCCGTGCTGTCCGCAACACGCTGAAAAACCGTATCGCTATGAGGGACCAGCCATGATTCAAGTGGGCGACGCGCTGCCCGACGCGCAATTGTTCGAGTTCATCGACGACGCGCGCGAAGGGTGCACGCTGGGGCCGAACGCCTACAGCGTGCGCGACCAGGTTGCGGGAAAGCGGGTGGTGATCTTCGGATTGCCGGGCGCGTTCACGCCGACCTGCTCGGCGCAGCATGTGCCGGGCTACGTCGAGCGCGCCGAGCAATTGCGCGCGGCGGGTGTCGACGAGATCTGGTGCGTGTCCGTCAACGACGCATTCGTGATGGGCGCATGGGGACGTGATCTGCACACCGCGGGCAAGGTGCGCATGATGGCGGACGGCAGCGCGGCTTTCACTCATGCGCTGGGGCTGACGCAGGATTTGTCCGCGCGTGGCATGGGAATTCGTTCCCTGCGCTACGCGATGGTGATTGACGGCGGTGTGGTCAAGACGCTGGCCGTCGAGGCGCCGGGCAAATTCGAAGTGAGCGATGCGGCGAGTGTTCTCGCGACGTTGACGTCCTGATCGTGCGGTGCGCCGTTGCCTTCCGGCAACGCTGCTCACCGGCCTCAGGGCAGTTGTAACACGGGCTGATGACCGGAAACGCCTCCGTTCCGGGCATCGGCCCGTCCCGTATCGGCGCGGGTAAACTGTCGAAACAGATTGATACGCAGTTTCAGACAGCGCTGAATAGGGAATTACGCTATAATCCCGCCTATCGAATATAACTCCTGATTGATATCTTCAATCAAGACGAAGAAGACCATGTTGAAGCAGCGCACCATCAAATCCATCGTGAAGACCGTGGGTATCGGTGTCCACTCGGGCCGCAAGATCGAGTTGACGCTCCGTCCCGCCGCGCCCGGCACGGGCATCGTCTTTTCACGCGTCGACCTGCCCACGCCGGTCGACATTCCCGCATCGGCGATGTCGATCGGCGACACGCGGCTCGCGTCGGTGTTGCAGAAGGATGGCGTGCGCGTGTCGACGGTCGAGCACCTGATGTCCGCGTGTGCGGGTCTCGGCATCGACAACCTGTATGTCGATGTGACGGCCGAGGAAATCCCGATCATGGACGGCAGCGCCGCCACGTTCGTGTTCCTGATCCAGTCCGCCGGCATCGAGGAGCAGAACGCGCCGAAGCGTTTCATCAAGGTGAAGAAGCCGGTCGAAATCCGTGACGGCGACAAGTTCGCGCGGCTCGATCCGTATTTCGGCTTCAAGCTGAAGTTCTCGATCGACTTCCGCCACCCGGCCGTCGACAAGACGGGCCAGGAGCTCGAGGTCGATTTCGCGACCACGTCGTACGTGCGCGAGATCGCGCGTGCGCGCACGTTCGGCTTCGCGCACGAGGCCGAGATGCTGCGCGAGATCGGCCTGGCGCGCGGCGGCAGCATGGACAACGCGATCGTGCTCGACGAGTACCGCATCCTGAACAACGACGGGCTGCGCTACGACGACGAGTTCGTGAAGCACAAGATGCTCGACGCGATCGGCGACCTGTACGTGATCGGCCACCCGCTGCTGGCGTCGTACACCGCGTACAAGTCGGGCCACGGCCTGAACAACGCGTTGCTGCGCGAACTGCTCGCGCACGAAGACGCGTACGAGATCGTGACGTTCGACGATCCGCAGGCTGCACCGAAGGGGTTCGCGTTCGACGCGCAGACGGCCTTCGCGTGACCGGCTTTCAGCGCAAGCGATAAAAAAAGCGACCTTCGGGTCGCTTTTTTGTTGGCTGGCGGCCGCCGATGACCGGTGCGGTCAACGCGGCTTCGCGCCGTGCCGTGCCGCCATCCGCGCGAGCGCGGCCTGCAGCGGCGACGGCTCGAGGTGGTCGGCGAGGTCGCGCAGCGCGGCGGCGCCGGCCGAGGTCATCCGCGCCTGCTTCACGTGCGGCGGGTCCGGCGCGTCCTTCGGCCGCACGCGCACGCGCAGCGTCGTCACGGGCCAGCCGCGTTTCTGGAGGTCGCCGAGCAGCCGCACCTCCACCTGCCGCAGCCGCGCGGCCAGCGCATTGTGCGCGGCAAAGAGGGTCAGGGTGCCGTCCTTGATGAAGCCCGGCTCGACGTGATTCGCCAGATAGTCGGGCAGGCATGCGCCCAGGTCGCGCTGCAGCGACGCGATCTGCTCGACACCCGCGCGCAGCGCCGCGAAAGCGTCGGTACGGCCGAGCACTTCGGACACGGGTTGCGGGCGATAGGCGGCGAGCGGGCCGAAACGCTTGGAAAATCGGTTCATCGAGGCTTTCTTCGAGCGCGCACGCGCGCGGACGGTGCAGCCGATTGTACCCGCGCCCGCCTGTGCACGGGCGGCTTTCGGCTCCGCCCGCCCGGCCGCGGCGCGCGATGCCCGTCCGGCCGGGACGCAGGCGCACGCGTCCCCGCGTGCTAAAATTCGACGTTTGAGTCCACTAATTCGCTAAGCCGCCGAGGCTCGGGCGCCGGGGCGCGCAACACGCGCCGGGCGCCGGTGCTGCGACGCAGGATCCGATCCGATGACAACCGGTTTTCTCCAGAAAATTTTTGGCAGCCGCAACCAGCGGCTCGTCAAGCAATACCAAAAGACCGTCGCGACGATCAATGCGCTCGAAACGCAGATCGAGAAGCTGACGGACGACCAGTTGCGCGGCAAGACGGACGAATTCCGCCAGCGGGTCGCGGCCGGCGAGTCGCTCGACAAGCTGCTGCCCGAGGCCTTCGCGGTCTGTCGCGAAGCGAGCCGTCGCGTGCTGAAGATGCGGCACTTCGACGTGCAGATGATCGGCGGCATGGTGCTCCACTACGGCAAGATCGCGGAAATGCGCACCGGCGAAGGCAAGACGCTCGTCGCGACGCTGCCCGTGTACCTGAATGCGCTGGCCGGCCGCGGCGTGCACGTCGTGACCGTCAACGATTACCTCGCGCAGCGCGACGCCGAATGGATGGCGCGCCTCTACAACTTCCTCGGTCTGTCGGTCGGCATCAACCTGTCCGGCATGGAGCACGACCAGAAGCAGCAGGCCTACGCGGCGGACATCACGTACGGCACGAACAACGAATTCGGCTTCGACTACCTGCGCGACAACATGGTCTACGAGACCGACGCGCGCGTGCAGCGGGCCCTGAACTTCGCGGTCGTCGACGAAGTGGACTCGATCCTGATCGACGAAGCGCGTACGCCGCTGATCATTTCGGGCCAGGCCGAGGATCACACCGAGCTGTACGTGCGGATGAACGCACTGCCGCCGCTGCTCGAGCGCCAGATCGGCGAGGAGAAGGCCGACGGCACGGGCGTCGAGAAGCCCGGCGACTACACGCTCGACGAGAAGGCGCGCCAGGTGTTCCTGACGGAATCGGGCCACGAGAAGGCCGAGCGTCTGCTCGCCGAATGGGGCCTGATCGGCGAGGGCGAAAGCCTGTACGCGCCGCAGAACATCACGCTGATGCACCACGTGTACGCGGCGCTGCGCGCCCACACGCTGTTCCACAAGGATCAGCACTACGTCGTGCAGAACGGCGAAGTGGTCATCGTCGACGAATTCACGGGCCGCCTGATGGCCGGCCGCCGCTGGTCGGACGGCCTGCACCAGGCGGTCGAGGCGAAGGAGCACGTGAAGATCCAGAGCGAGAACCAGACGCTCGCGTCGATCACGTTCCAGAACTACTTCCGGATGTACGCGAAGCTGGCTGGCATGACCGGTACCGCGGACACCGAAGCGTACGAATTCAACGAGATCTACGGTCTCGAGACGGTCGTGATCCCGACCAACCGCCCGCCGAAGCGGATCGACAAGCAGGACCAGATCTACAAGACGGCCAAGGAGCGCTACGACGCGGTGATCCGCGACATCCGCGACTGCTACGAGCGTGGCCAGCCGGTGCTGGTCGGCACGACGTCGATCGAGAACTCCGAACTGCTGTCGCACCTGCTGAAGCAGGCCGGGCTGCCGCACGAAGTGCTGAACGCGAAGCAGCACGAGCGTGAAGCGGCGATCGTCGCGGAAGCCGGCCGTCCGAAGCGCATCACGATCGCGACCAACATGGCCGGCCGCGGTACCGACATCGTGCTCGGCGGCAACGCGGAGAAGCAGGCGGCGTTCATCGAGGCCGACGATGCGATCCCGGCCGACGAAAAGGCGCGCCGCATCCAGAAATTGCACGACGAGTGGGAAACGCTGCACGAGGAAGTGAAAGCCGCGGGCGGTCTGCACATCATCGGCACCGAGCGCCACGAATCGCGACGGATCGACAACCAGCTGCGCGGCCGTGCGGGCCGCCAGGGCGATCCGGGCTCGTCGCGCTTCTACCTGTCGCTCGACGACCCGCTGCTGCGCATCTTTGCGGGCGACCGCGTGCGCTCGATCATGGATCGCCTGAAGATGCCGGAAGGCGAGGCGATCGAGGCGGGCATCGTCACGCGGTCGATCGAATCGGCGCAGCGCAAGGTCGAGGCGCGCAACTTCGACATCCGCAAGCAGCTGCTCGAATACGACGACGTGTCGAACGACCAGCGCAAGGTGATCTACCAGCAGCGCAACGAGCTGCTGGAAGCGCACGACATCACCGAGACGATCACCGCGATGCGTCACGGCGTGATCACCGAAGTCGTCCGCCAGTTCGTGCCGGAAGGCAGCATCGAAGAGCAGTGGGACGTGCCCGAGCTCGAGGAAGCGCTGCGCAACGACTGGCAGCTCGATCTCGCGATCCAGGAAATGGTGAACGAGTCGTCGTCGATCACCGCCGAGGAGATCCTCGACGCCGTGATGACGGCCGCCGACGAGCAGTACGAGGCGAAGGTCGCGATGGTCGGCCGCGAATCGTTCAGCGCATTCGAGCGCTCGGTGATGCTGCAGACGGTCGACCGCCTGTGGCGCGAGCACCTCGCAGCGCTCGACCACCTGCGCCAGGGCATCCACCTGCGCGGCTATGCGCAGAAGAACCCGAAGCAGGAGTACAAGCGCGAGGCGTTCGAGCTGTTCGCCGCGATGCTCGACGCGATCAAGCAGGAAGTCACGCGCATCGTGATGAACGTGCAGATCCAGTCGCCGGAGCAGCTGGAAGAGGCGGCCGAGCAGATCGAGGAGCGCGGCGGTCATCTCGAGAACGTCGAATACCAGCACGCCGACTACGCGGAGGCCGGTGCACCGGTGGCGAACGTCACGGCAGCTGCGGCGGCCACGGCGACGGCCGACATGGTCGGCAGCGCGATGACGCACAGCGGCCCCGGCGGCGAAATGCCGAAGGTCGGCCGCAACGACCCGTGTCCGTGCGGCAGCGGCAAGAAGTACAAGCAATGTCACGGGAAGCTGTCATGATCGGCGGCGGCGCGCGTCACGCGTGCCGCGTCGTTCGCAGCTTCGAGTCAGTGATGTGAGTTGTGGCGGCCCGCGCGTGCGGCCGCCGGTTCTTCCAATCGATGCCGGCGCGTGCCGGCATTTTCCATCCGGCAGGTGTGCCCCATGGCTGTCAATTTTCCGTCGATCGATCCCGCCCAACTGCATCCCGTCGCCGGCGTCACGCTCGGCTGGGCGGAAGCGAACATCCGCAAGCCGAATCGCAAGGACGTGCTGGTCATCTCCGTCGACGAAGGTGCGACGGTCGCGGGCGTGTTCACCGAAAACCGTTTCTGCGCAGCGCCGGTCACCGTCTGCCGCGAGCACCTGGCGAAGGTGCGCGCGGGCGGCGCGGGCATCCGCGCGCTGGTCGTGAATACGGGCAATGCGAACGCGGGCACCGGCGAGCCGGGCCTCGTGAACGCCCGTGAAACGTGTACGGAACTCGCGCGTCTCGCGGGCATCGAGCCGGCGCAGGTGCTGCCGTTCTCGACCGGCGTGATTCTCGAGCCGCTGCCGATCGATCGTCTGAAGGCCGGCTTGCCGGCTGCGCTCGCGAACCGCAACGCCGCGAACTGGTTCGACGCCGCGCAGGCGATCATGACGACCGACACGCTGCCGAAGGCGACGTCGCGCCAGGTGACGATCGACGGCCACACGGTCACGCTGACGGGCATCAGCAAGGGCGCGGGCATGATCAAGCCGAACATGGCGACGATGCTCGGCTTTCTCGCGTTCGATGCGAACGTCGCGCAGCCGGTGCTCGACACGCTCGTGAAGGAAGTCGCCGATCGCTCGTTCAACTGCATCACGATCGACGGCGACACGTCGACGAACGACTCGTTCATCCTGATCGCATCGGGCAAGAGCACGCTGCCGGCGATCACGTCGACCGATTCGCCGGCCTATGCGGCGCTGCGCGACGCGGTGACGGAAGTCGCGCAGGTGCTGTCGCAACTGATCGTGCGCGACGGCGAAGGCGCGACGAAATTCATGACGGTGCAGGTCGAAGGCGGCAAGAGCGTCGCCGAATGCCGCCAGATCGCGTACGCGATCGGCCATTCGCCGCTCGTAAAGACGGCCTTCTACGCATCCGACCCCAACCTGGGCCGGATTCTCGCGGCGATCGGCTATGCGGGCGTCGCGGATCTCGACGTCGGCAAGATCGACCTCTATCTGGACGACGTGCTCGTCGCGAAGGCGGGCGGCCGCAACCCGGCCTACCAGGAAGAGGACGGCCAGCGCGTGATGAAGCAGAGCGAGATCACGATCCGCGTGCTGCTCGGCCGTGGCGACGCGCAGGCCACCGTCTGGACGTGCGACCTGTCGCACGATTACGTGAGCATCAACGCGGATTACCGCTCCTGATCGGGAGCGCTCGAACGACATGGACAAGCTTGAACAGTTTCTGACGCGCGCGGAAGCGCTGCTCGGCCGTCTCGAAGGGATGCTGCCGCCCGCACCGGCGGCCATCGACTGGAACGCGGCGCACGCGTTCCGCTGGCGCAAGCGCCAGGGGCGCGGTTACCTGCAGCCGGTACCGGCCGTGTCGTCGATCACGCTCGGCGACTTGCACAACATCGACCGCCAGAAAGCGCTGATTGATCAGAACACGCGGCAGTTCGTACAGCGCAAGCCGGCCAACAACGTGCTGCTGACCGGCGCACGCGGTACCGGCAAGTCGTCGCTGATCAAGGCGTGCCTGAATGCGTACGCGAACGACGGGCTGCGCCTGATCGAAGTCGACAAGGACGACCTGCACGATCTCGGCGACATCGTCGACCTGATCTCGCAGCGTCCGGAGCGGTTCATCGTATTTTGCGACGACCTGTCGTTCGAGGACGGCGAATCGGGCTACAAGGCGCTGAAGGTCGCGCTCGACGGGTCGATCGCCGCGCAGTCGGACAACGTGCTGATCTACGCGACGTCGAACCGCCGCCATCTGCTGCCCGAGTACATGAGCGACAACGAGTCGTACAAGCATCTGCCGGACGGCGAGATTCACCCTGGCGAAGTCGTCGAGGAGAAGATCTCGCTGTCGGAGCGCTTCGGCCTGTGGGTCAGCTTCTATCCGTTCAAGCAGGACGACTACCTCGACATCGTCGCGCACTGGCTGCGTCACTTCGGCTGCCCGGATACGGAGATCGAGACGGCACGCGGCGACGCGCTCGTATGGGCGCTCGAGCGTGGTTCGCGCTCGGGCCGCGTCGCGTGGCAGTTCGCGCGTGACTGGTCGGGTCGCAAGGAGCAGGCATGAGCGCGGATCTGGCACAGGGCGCCGTGCGGGCGCCGGACGGCCGCAAGGTGACGGAAGTCGCGGTCGGCGTGATGGTGCAGCCGGACGGGCGCTATCTGCTCGCGCAACGCCTGCAGGGCAAGCCGTACGAAGGTTACTGGGAGTTTCCGGGCGGCAAGCTGGAGGCCGGCGAAAGCGTCGAGGACGCGCTGGCGCGCGAGCTGCACGAGGAACTCGGCATCGAAGTCACGGCCAGCCACCGGTGGCACACGCTCGAGCACGATTATCCGCACGCGTACGTGCGGCTCTATTTCTGCAAGGTGACGGGCTGGACGGGCGAGCCGCACAGCAAGGAAGGGCAGGCGTTCGTATGGCAGCAACTGCCGGTCGAGGTCGCGCCGCTGTTGCCGGCGGCGCTGCCGGTGCTCGAACTGCTCGAGAAGGAAGCGGCGTCGCAATGACGCTGTGGCGGCCCGCCTGAAACGCGGGCCATATCAAGTGGGCGGCGGCACCGCGCGCCGCTCAGCTGTCGCGGCGGTTGTCCGTGCCGTCCTCTTCCGACGACGGACCCTCGTCGGAGGCGCCGCCGATCCGATACTTTTCTGCGGCCCATGCGCCAAGGTCGAGCTGCTTGCAGCGGGCCGAGCAGAAGGGACGGAACTTGTTTTCAGGCGTCCAGCGCACTTCTGCGCCGCACGACGGACATTTCACAACGGTAGTCATACGAAAGCGTTGAACCGGCACGCGGCCGTTACAGATTACACAGGGTCAGATGGAACGGCACGTCGATGTCCACCGCACGCGGCCGCACGTCGCCGTCCTGCATGGTGAACCGTACCCATAGCATGTATTTGTTGGCGCTCGCCTCGGGAATCACGCGCAACTCCGGCGGCACCCGCACCTGCATCAACTGATAGCTGCGCCCGGACAGCATCTGCTGGTAGCTGCCCTGCATCGCCATGACCTTCGACGCCTGACCCGATTCGCGCGCGAGCCGCAGTACGATCGCCGCGGCGTCGCGCAACGGCAGCATCGGCAGGATCCACTTCGCGATGTCCTGGCGACGCTGCTCGGCGGGCCATTGCTGCCACGCGTAGTATGACGGCAGGTCGAACTTGCACGTGCCGCCCGGAATCACCGCGCGGCTGCGGATGCTGGCGAGCCACTCGTTGTCGACGAGATGCTGGCCGGTCTTGCCCTGCATCTGCGCAAGATTCGCGAGCGTCTGCTCGATTTCGCCGAGCACGGCCTCGAGCGCATTCTGCTCGATGCCCGGATTGCCGCGAAAGGGGGCGAGCGTCTGGCGTTGACGTTCGAGCTCCTTCATCAGATCCGATTTCAGGTCCGCGCGGCCTGTTACCTCGGCGATCTCGAACAGCGTCGTCAGCGCGACGTGGTGCTCACGCGGGTCCTCCTGAGCCAAAAAGAACGCGAAGCGCTCGAACAGATCTTCGAGACGCAACAGCGTGCGAATTCGCTCGTTGAACGGATACTCGTAAAGAATCAAGCGCGCTCGCCTCTTGGGTAGGGATTGAAACAATGAAGGACATTCTAATGCCCCCTCTCTACCCTAGCAACGCGCCAATTTCGTACACCATCACGATTGCGTGCGAGGCTCAGTGCGCGGCGGCCGCGAATCCGACATAGCGTTGGTGCAGTGCATCGACCTGGGCGGTGAGCGCGTCGGGCGTGGCCGCGTCGTTGACGATCACATCGTCGGCCGCCGCGAGGCGCGCTTCGCGCGTCGCCTGGCGCGCGATGATCGCTTCGACCTGTTCGCGCGTGAAACCGTTGCGTCGCATCACGCGCGCGATCTGCGTTTCGACCGGGCAGTCGACGACGAGCACACGATTGCTGCGCGCCTTCCAGGTGCCCGACTCGACGAGCAACGGCACGACGAACATCACGTACGGGCCCCGTGCTTCGCGCGCCTCGCGATCGGTCTCCGCGCGGATCAGCGGATGCGTGATCGCTTCGAGGCGCCGGCGCGCGTCGTCGTCGCTGAAGATCAGCGTGCGCATCTTCGCGCGATCGAGCGAGCCGTCGGCGGCCACAAAGCCCTGACCGAAGGCCTGCTCGATCGCCGGCATCGCGAGGCCGCCCGGCGCGGTGATGCGGTGGGCAATCAGGTCGGTATCGACGAGCGATGCGCCACGGGCGCCGAACAGGTCGGCAACGGTCGTCTTGCCGCTGCCGATGCCGCCCGTGAGTCCTACTGAAAACATGTCAGCCTCCGAGCGCCGCATAGAAAGGGGTGCCGAAAAACAGCGTGGCGACGCCGCCGGCCGCGAGGAACGGGCCGAACGGGATCGGCTCCTCGAAGCGCATGCGGCCGCGCCAGGTCGCGACGAGCCCGACGACCGCGCCGGTCACCGCCGCGAACAGCACGACTTGCGGCAGTGCGGCCCAGCCCATCCATGCGCCGAGCGCGGCAAGCAGCTTCAGGTCGCCGAAACCGATGCCCTCGATGCCGCGCAGCCATTTGAACAGCCAGTAGATCGACCACAGGAACAGGTAGCCGGCCATCGCGCCGATCACGGCCGAGCGCAGCGACGTGAAAGTGCCGCCGAGGTTCAGCACGAGCCCGGCCCACAGCAATGGCAGCGTCATCGAGTCGGGCAGGTAGCCGGTCCGGATATCGATTGCGCTCATCGCGAGCAGCGCCGCGCACAGCGCGAACGCGGCGAACGCGGCGACGGTCGGGCCGAACGCCGCGAGCGAGCCGGCCGCGAGCAGTGCGCACGCGAGTTCGACGAGCGGATAGCGGATACCGATTGGGTGGCCGCAGCGCCGGCAGCGTCCGCGCAGCATCAGGTAGCTAAGGAGCGGAACGTTTTCCCAGGCGCGCAACACGTGGCCGCAGTGCGGGCAGGCGCTGCGCGGGCGCCACAGATCGTAGCGTGGCGGATAACCGTCGTTGGGCGGGGCGCCCGCGGCGCCGGTCGCTTCGGCGATCTCGGCCTGCCACGCGCGCTGCATCATCACGGGCAACCGGTGCACGACCACATTCAGGAAACTGCCGATGCAAAGGCCGATGACGACCGCTAACGCGTACTGCAGCGCGGGCGGCAGCATCGCCAGCGCGAGCAGCGTGCTCTCGGGCGAATCGGATACGGCGGACAGGGGCGCTGGCGTCATGAGGCTCGAGGTTGGACTAAAAGGCGACAGAATCGGTTGCGATGCTACACCACGTTGCCGAGCTGAAGGATCGGCAGGTACATCGCGATCACGAGGCCGCCGACGAGTGCGCCCAGGACGATCACGATCAACGGTTCACCCAACGCCGCGAGCGTATCGAGACGCGCGTCGAGCTGGCGTTCGCACAATGCGGCGATGTCGGCGAGCATCGTGTCGAGCGCACCGGTTTCCTCGGCGACGGCAATTGGTTGCACGACGTCGTCCGGAAAGCAGCCAGCCGAATGCATCGCATCGGCCAGACGCACGCCGCGCAGCACGCGTGCGGCGATGTGCGCGGTGGCGTGCGCGAACACCGGATGGCCGGCGGTGCGCTCGAGCGTGGCGAACGCATCGGCGAGCGGCACGCCGGCGCCGAGCAGGGTCGCCAGCGACCGGCACCAGCGTGCGGCCGCGAACCGTGCCAGCGCGCTGCCCGCGAACGGCGCGCGCAGCAGGCGCCGTGCGAGCGCATGGCGTAGCGCGGCCGAGCGCTGAAGCGCGTGCTGTGCGGCGAGCCCCGTGGCGGCCGCACCGGCCAGGAGTACGCCGCCCCATGCCGACAGCGCGGAGGACAGCGCGAGCAGTGCGCGGGTCGGCGCGGGCAGGGCGGCGCCGAAGCCGTCGAAGATCTGCCGGAAGGTCGGCACGACCCACACCATCAATGCTGCGGAGATCGCAAGTGCGAACAGGATGACGGCGGCCGGATACGCGAGCGCGGCACGCAGCTTGCGCCATTGCGCATCGGCGCGCTCGCGGTGTTCCGCAATCCGCGTCAGCACGATGCCGAGCGAACCGGACGCCTCGCCGACCTCGATCAACTGGCGATACAGCGTGCCGAATTGCGATGGATAGCGTGCGAGCGCATCGGCGAAGCGCTGGCCGCCGACGATCTCGCGGGCGAGCCCTGCGGCGATGCGGGGCACGCCGTCGCGCGTGCGGGTGCGCGCGAGCATTTCGAGCGACGGCGCGAGCGGCAGGCCGGCCTGCAGCAGGCTCGCGAGCTGGCGCGTGAAGCGTGTGATGTCACGCGCGGCCGCCGCAGGCGGACGGGCCGACCCGCGAAGATCGAGCGACAGTACCGCGATGCCGTCGCGCGCGAGCGTGGCGCGTGCGGCCGTGGCGTCGAAGGCGATGACGGTCCCGCGGCGGGGCGAACCGTCGCGATGGCGGCCGCGCCATGCAAAGCGGGTTTCGCGCGGTGGCGTGCGCATGCTCACACCGCGGGGGTGGCGGCGACGGCTTCCGCGATGCTCGTCGTGCCGTCCAGGACGCGCGCGAATGCCGCGTCGCGCAGCGTGCGCACGCCCTCGGCCGCCACGCATTGCGCGAGCTCGCCGACGCTCGCCCGCGCGACGATGCGCTCGGCCAGCCCGGGCGATACCGGCATCGTCTGATGCAGGCCGATGCGGCCGCGATAGCCGATGCCGTGACAGGCGGAACAGCCGCGCGCGACGAACGGCCGCCATCCGGCTGCCAGCGCCGCCGGGTCGCAGCCGGCTTCCCGCAGCGCGTGCGCCGATGCGTCGGAATGCACGCGGCACGCGACGCACAGGCGCCGGACGAGGCGCTGCGCGGTGACGAGGTGCAGTGCGGCCGCGAGGTTGTATGGCGCGACGCCGATGTCGAGCAGCCGCGCGACGGCGGCCGGCGCGTCGTTCGTGTGCAGCGTCGACAGCACGAGATGGCCCGTCTGCGCGGCCTTGATCGCGACATCGGCCGTCTCCGCATCGCGAATCTCGCCGACCATGATGACGTCCGGGTCCTGCCGCAACAGCGCGCGCAGCGCCGTCGCGAACGTGAGCCCCGCCTTGTCGGCGACTCCCACCTGGTTGATCCCGTCGAGCTGGATTTCGGCGGGATCTTCCACCGTGCAGACGTTGTGCGCGTCGCGATCGAGCATCTGCAGCGCGCAGTAGAGCGACAGCGTCTTGCCGCTGCCGGTCGGGCCCGTGACGAGCACGAGGCCATGCGGCGCGCGGATCGCGGCCTCCATCGCGGCGGCCTGCCGCGCGTCGAAGCCGAGGTTGGCAAGCGTGAGATCGGGCGGCAGCGTTTCGAGCCGCCGCAGCACGAGCTTTTCGCCGAACAGCGTGGGCAGCGAACTGACGCGGTAGTCGCCGCGCGTGCCGCCGTCGATCGCGATGCGCAGCCGGCCGTCCTGCGGAAGCCGCCGCTCGGCGATGTCCATGCGCGAGAGCACCTTGATCCGCGTGACGAGCGCATCGCGCAGGTGCAGCGGTGGGCGCGCATGTTCATGCAGCACGCCGTCGATGCGCAGACGGATGCGCCAGCCGGCCTCGAATGGCTCGACGTGGATGTCCGACGCGTCGCGCACACGCGCCGCGTGTAGCGTATCCGTCAGCAGGCGTACGGCGGGGGCATCGTCGAGCTGCGCCGCATCGAGTGCATGGGGCGCGGCCGCTGGCGCGTCGGAATGCGCGGGCGGCGACTGCGTGTGCAGCGGCGCCCCGGGGGAAGGGAAATGCATGTGAGCCGGCACGCGGGCCGCCTGTTGACCGTGATGCGCAGATGATCGCGCGTCGCGGGCGGCGCTGGCAGTCGGCCGTTCGGTTAGCGCGTGGCGGTGCGTCCGGTACGCGTGCCGCGCGGCTTGAAGAGCTTGACGGTGCGTACTGCCTGATCGTCGCTGCGCATCACTTCGAGCATCACGTCGCCGATTTTCAGGCACACGTCGTCTTCCGGAATTTCCTCGAGGATCTCGAGCACCAGTCCGTTCAGCGTCTTCGGCCCGTCGGTCGGCAGCTTCAGGTGCAGCCAGCGGTTCAGTTCGCGCAGCGGCATGCTGGCCGAGACGATGCATTCGCCGTTCTCGTCCCAGCCGCCCGCGCGTTCGCTGCGCGGCATCGACGTCGTGAATTCGCCGATCAGCTCCTCGATGATGTCTTCTGGCGTGACGAGCCCTTCGAGTTCGCCGTACTCGTTGACGACGAGCGCGGTGCGCTGCCGCGTTTCCTGGAAGAACTGGAGCTGCTGGACCACCGGCGTGCCGGACGGCACGTAGTACGGCTCGGCGAGCAGCGTGCGCAGCGTCTCGCGGTCGAAATCCTGGTTGTGCAGCCCGGTGAGCGTCTTGCGCACGTGCAGCACGCCGAGCACCTTGTCGATGTCGCCTTCATAGACGACCAGGCGGTTGTGGTAGCAGGTTTCGAGCTGATGCAGGATGTCGTCGAGCGGCGCGTAGAAGTTGAGCGACTCGATCTGGCGGCGCGGCACCATCACATCGTCGACCGTAATGTTCTCGAGGTCGAACAGGTTGAGCAGGATGCTGCGGTGCTTGGTCGGCATGAAACTGCTCGATTCGAGCACGATGGCCCGCAACTCGTCGGCCGACATCCGCTGGTCGCGGCCCTTCTTCGTGTTGATGCGCAGTACCCACAGCACGCCGTTCGCGAGCGCGTTGACGAACCAGACGACCGGCTTGAACACGCGCATCAGCGGGGCGATCACGAGGCTTGCCGGCAGCGCGATGCGTTCGGGGAACGTCGCGCCGACGATCTTCGGGGCGATTTCCGCGAACACGATGATCAGGAACGCGACGACGCCGGTCGCGATCGACAGCGCGAGGTTGTTGCGGCCGAACGTATGGAGCGCGAGCGACGTCGTGAGGACCGGGATGATCGTGTTGAACAGGTTGTTGCCGATCAGGATCACGCTGAGCAGCAAGTCAGTGCGCGTGAGCAGCCCCTGCGTGGTTTTCGCGCCGAGTGCGCCCTGACCGGCGAGGTGCTTCAGCCGATGGCGATTGAGCGCCATCATCGCGGTCTCGGAAATGGAAAAGAAGCTGGAACAGAGGAGAAGCAGGAAGACGGCGCCGATTTGCGCCCATAAGGGAATTTGGTCCACGCGTTGGAAAGGGCAGTGAAGGACAGAGATGGGGCAAATATAGCAGAGGCCGGCGACCGCGATGTGTCGCGCGCGATACAAGGGGTTCGCGGCGGCCGGACGAAAAAAAACCGTGCACACGGTGCACGGTTTTTTAAATCTGGTCGGGGTGAGAGGATTCGAACCTCCGGCCTCTACGTCCCGAACGTAGCGCTCTACCAGGCTAAGCTACACCCCGATTTTTGCTCTTCGGACTTCGCCGTCTTCGTGAAGATTTCTGCGTCGTCTCAAGCAAGAATGTAACTATAACGATGTTTTTTCTAAAAGGGAATACTTTGACGAAGAAAATTTTCGAGACAGAGCATCGCTTCCCGTTCGCGGCGTGTTCATGACTGCCGCGACGTCGAGTACGAGCACAACCCGAGCAGGCTTTCCTTGTAGATCGAATCGGGGAACGCGGCAATCGCCGCCGCCGCCGCCTGCGCTTCCTGACGGGCGCATTCGAGCGTGTGATCGAGCGCGCCCGAGCGCGTGATCGCTTCGAAAATCGTGTCGAAGCGATCGGTGCCGCCCTGTTCGATCGCCTCGCGTGCGAGCGCCGACTGTTCGGGCGTGCCGCGTTCGATCAGATAGATGAGCGGCAGCGTCGGCTTGCCTTCGCGCAGGTCGTCGCCGGCATTCTTGCCCATCGCCTCGGCGGTGCCCGCATAGTCGAGCCAGTCGTCCATGATCTGGAATGCGGTGCCGATCCGGCGGCCGTATTCGGCGGCGGCGGCCTCGGTCGGCGCATCGGCGCCCGCGAGCACCGCGCCCAGGCGCGCCGACGCCTCGAACAGCTTCGCCGTCTTGTAGCGGATCACCTGCATGTAGCGCGTTTCGTCGACGTCCGCGTCGTGCATGTTGAGGAGCTGCAGCACCTCGCCTTCGGAAATGATCGTCGTCGCTTCGGACAGGATCTCCATCACGCGCATCTTGCCGACGCCGACCATCATCTCGAACGAGCGCGAGTAGAGGTAATCGCCTACCAGCACGCTCGCCGCGTTGCCGAACAGCGCATTGGCGGTCTGGCGGCCGCGGCGCAGTTCGGATTCGTCGACGACGTCGTCATGCAGCAGCGTGGCCGTGTGGATGAACTCGACGACGGCGGCCAGCACGTGCCGCTGGTGCGACGTTTCGCCGAGCGCGCCGGCGACGAGCAGCAGCAACGCCGGACGCAGCCGCTTGCCGCCCGCGCCGATGATGTACTCGGCGATCTGGTTGATCAGCAGCACGTCGGACGCGAGGCTTTGCCGGATAACGCGATTCACCTGCTCCATGTCGCTGGTGATCGGGGCGAGCAGGTGGGTGGCGCTGAGGGTGGGGGAGGCGGTGGACGACGACATGATGATGGAATTGGGTGATGCGGCGGATTATAAGTCGAATCCGCGATATGCCGGTCTGTCAGACGTGCCGGCGGCGCGATTTTGGCCGTCCGGCAGAGGCCCGCGCGCGGTAATCGTCGATCGGTTTTGACTTCGGTGCTAACCCCATGTATAATCACGTGTTTTCCGCGCGTGGTGTGCGGAAAAATTGGATCCAGAGTGAGGTTCTCAATGTACGCGGTCATAAAAACCGGCGGCAAGCAGTACAAGGTTGCCGTTGGCGAAAAACTCAAAGTAGAACAGATACCGGCTGACATTGACGCTGAAATCACGCTCGACCAGGTTCTCGCAGTGGGCGAAGGCGAATCGATTAAGTTCGGTACGCCGCTGGTCAGTGGGGCTTCCGTCAAGGCCACCGTTGTGTCGCACGGTCGTCATGCCAAGGTCACCATCTTCAAGATGCGTCGCCGGAAGCACTACCAAAAGCACGGCGGCCACCGCCAGAACTACACTGAGCTGCGCATCGACGCGATCAACGCGTAAGCGCCTCGGTAAAGGAGCAATCAGATGGCACACAAAAAGGCAGGCGGCTCTTCCCGGAACGGCCGCGACTCCGAGTCGAAACGTCTCGGCGTGAAAGTGTACGGCGGCCAGGCAATCAATGCCGGCGGCATCATCGTGCGTCAGCGCGGTACGCGCATGCACGCAGGCGAGAACGTCGGCATGGGCAAGGATCACACCCTGTTCGCGCTGGTCGACGGTCACGTCAAGTTCGCGACGAAGGGCGCGGACAAGAAGCATCTGGTCATCGTCGTCCCGGCGGCTGCCTAAGTCAGGCACCCACGGGCTTCGTAGCCGAAAGGCCCCGCAGTCTTCGCGGGGCCTTTTTTTATTGGGTCGCCGCCCGCAAGTGCGGGCCGGCGACCCTTGCGCAACCGGCGTACGATCGGCCGAACGGCAGATTGTTCAAGCGTGCCGGCGCGCGGCACAATAGCGGAAATACTGGGCGGAGTGACGAATGAAGTTCATTGACGAAGCACGAATCGAAGTCATCGCCGGCGACGGAGGCGATGGCAGCGCGTCGATGCGCCGCGAGAAATTCGTCCCGTTCGGCGGGCCGGACGGTGGCGACGGCGGCCGGGGCGGTAGCGTTTACGCGATCGCCGACCGCAACATCAACACGCTGATCGACTACCGTTACGCGAAGAAGCACCTCGCGCGCAACGGCGAGAACGGCCGCGGCTCGGATTGCTACGGCAAGGGCGGCGACGATGTCACGCTGCGCATGCCGGTCGGCACGATCATCAGCGACATGGATACGGGCGAGCTGATCGCCGACCTGACCGAGCACGACCAGCAGGTAATGCTCGCGCAGGGCGGCGCCGGCGGTCTCGGCAACCTGCATTTCAAGTCGAGCACGAACCGCGCGCCGCGCCAGAAGACGGACGGCAAGCCGGGCGAGCGGCGCATGCTGAAACTCGAGCTGAAGGTGCTTGCCGACGTCGGTCTGCTCGGCATGCCGAACGCGGGCAAGTCGACCTTCATCTCGTCGGTGTCGAACGCGAAGCCGAAGATCGCCGACTACCCGTTCACGACGCTCGCGCCGAATCTCGGCGTGGTGCGTGTCGGCCCGAGCAAGAGCTTCGTGATCGCCGATATCCCGGGGCTGATCGAAGGGGCGGCCGAAGGCGCAGGCCTCGGGCATCAATTCCTGCGTCACCTGCAGCGTACCGGCGTGCTGCTGCATCTGGTCGATCTCGCGCCGTTCGACGAAAGCGTCGATCCGGTCGCGGAAGCGACGGCGATCGTCGGCGAACTGCGCAAGTACGACGAGGCGCTCTACGAGAAGCCGCGCTGGCTCGTGCTCAACAAGCTGGACATGGTGCCGGAAGACGAGCGCGAGGCGCGCGTCGCGGATTTCCTTGACCGCTTCGGCTGGGACGGCCCCGTGTTCGAGATCTCGGCACTGACGGGCCAGGGCTGCGAAGCGCTGTGCTACGCGATCTACGACTACCTCTCCGAACATTCGGACGCGCATCGCGCGGCGGAGGCGGAGGATCTCGCAGCCGACGTGCGTTTCCGCGATGCGCCGCCGGCGAAGGGCGGTGCGACGCCGGGCGACGACGCCTGAACGTTTGCTAACGCGCCGGGCGTGCCGCCCGGCGTTGGCGTTCGATCGCGCCCGGCCGGGCAGGCATCAGATACAGGAGACAGTGCAGGATGCGTTCGATCATCGCGGATTCGAAGCGATTGGTGGTGAAAGTGGGCTCGAGCCTCGTGACCAACGACGGCAAGGGGCTCGATCATGCTGCAATCGGCCGCTGGGCAGCCCAGATCGCTGCGCTGCGTGCGCAGGGCAAGGAAGTCGTGCTCGTCAGTTCGGGCGCGATTGCCGAAGGCATGCAGCGGCTCGGCTGGAGCAAGCGGCCGCGGGAAATCGACGAGTTGCAGGCCGCCGCCGCGGTCGGGCAGATGGGGCTCGCGCAAGTCTACGAGAGCCGCTTCACCGAGCACGGCATCCGCACCGCGCAGATCCTGCTCACGCACGCCGATCTGGCGGATCGCGAGCGCTACCTGAACGCGCGTTCGACGCTGCTCACGCTGCTGCGGCTCGGCGTCGTGCCGATCATCAACGAGAACGACACGGTCGTCACCGACGAAATCAAGTTCGGCGACAACGACACGCTCGGGGCGCTCGTCGCGAACCTGATCGAAGGCGATGCGCTGATCATCCTCACCGACCAGTCGGGGCTGTTCACGGCCGATCCGCGCAAGGACCCGAACGCGACGCTCGTCGGCGAGGCCAATGCGGGCGCACCGGAGCTTGAGGCGATGGCGGGCGGGGCCGGTTCGAGTCTCGGTCGCGGCGGGATGCTGACGAAGATCCTCGCGGCGAAGCGGGCGGCCCACAGCGGCGCGAATACCGTGATCGCGAGCGGCCGCGAGGCCGACGTGCTCGTCCGTCTGGCGGCCGGCGAGGCGATCGGCACGCAACTGATCGCACGTACCGCGCGGATGGCGGCACGCAAGCAATGGATGGCCGACCATCTGCAGGTGCGCGGCCACGTCGTGATCGATGCGGGCGCGGTCGAGAAGCTGACGGCCGGCGGCAAGAGCCTGCTGCCGATCGGCGTGATCGACGTGCAGGGCGCGTTCGCGCGCGGCGAAGTGATCGCCTGCGTCGGCCCGGACGGGCGCGAGGTGGCGCGCGGGCTCACGAACTACAGCAGCGCGGAAACGAAGCTGATTCACCGCAAGCCGAGCGGCGAGATCGAGACCGTGCTCGGCTACATGCTGGAGCCCGAACTGATTCATCGCGACAACCTCGTGCTGGTGTAATCGCCGGCCGGGTTTCGTCGTTCAAATGAAAAAGCCCGCGTGATGCGGGCTTTTTTGTGCGGCGGACGATGCGGGCGGCCCGCATCGCGTGCCGTCAGCGCAACTGGGTCATCGCGGTGCGGTGGAACCGGATGTTTTCGAGGATCTGCCGGGTCGAGCCCTGCGGCATCTTGTTCGAGCAGAAGTAGTCCTGGTAGAGCGCGGAGTGGTAGGCGTTGAGCTCGCCGTTCTCGATGCGCCGCCAGTCGTTTTCCACCGTGCGATCCCAGCCGTTGTGGTCGGAGTTCAGGCCGGCGTACTGGCGCCATTCGTAGGTGTCGCAGCGGATGCCTTCGTAGTTCACGTTGCGTGCACCGGCCGGGCTCGTGACGACGACTGCGTAGCGCACGACGCCGTCGGTGCCGACCTCGAGCGACTTCGCATCGACGAAGAACTTGAGCGGCGTGTTCTGCGACACGTTGAACGGCAGCAGATCGCCCGTTTGCGGCAGCGGCGGCAGCGTGTCGACGGCATTTTCCTTCCAGGTTCCCTGACGATCGAGCAGGTACACGAACTCGCTGTCGTCCTTGTTGGACGGCGCTTTCGAGTTCGCGCAGCCGGCCAGGGCGGCCATCGCGGCGATCGATGCGAGCGCGAGAGCAATCGCTTTCAATATGCATTCCTCGTAAAAAAAGGGCGCGACACCAAGGTCGCGCCCGGTCATGCAGTCCGACTCGTCATTTGCCGACGATCACGTGGGGCGGCATCTCGTCGAGCGTGCTCGCTTCCACTTCGATCTCCGAACAGACTACCGATGTGTCGACAATCGTCAGCGTCTGGGCCTGTGCGCCAATGACGCGCGGATAGCGCGACACACGCGGCCCGCGCGGCTTCTCGGCTCGCTGCGCCGGGCGGCGCAGGAAGCGCGACAGTTCCGTCAGCGCCAACTGATAGACATCCCGCTTGAACTCGATCACCGCATCGAGCGGCACCCAGTACTCGTTCCAGCGCCACGCATCGAACTCCGGGTGGTCGGTCGCGCGCAAGCAAATGTCGCAATCGCGTCCGACCATCCGCAGCAGGAACCAGATCTGCTTCTGGCCGCGGTAATGACCGCGTACTTCGCGTTTGATGAACTTGTCAGGCACCTCGTAACGCAACCAGTCGCGTGTGCGGCCGATTATCTTGACGTGTTCCGGATGCAGGCCCGTTTCCTCGTGCAGTTCCCGGTACATCGCCTGCATGGGGGTCTCGCCGTACTTGATCCCACCTTGAGGAAACTGCCAGGAATGCTCGCGGAGCCGCTTGCCCCAAAACACCTCGTTGCGCGCGTTCAAGAGGATGATGCCGACGTTCGGGCGAAAGCCTTCACGATCCAGCATACAACCACCTTCGAATCCTTTAAAATTGCTTTGATTATAAACAGATAACGGGCGCTGCGCACCGTGACGGAGCGAATCCGCGCGGGGTACGCCGGCTGAATTGTCCCTGATTAGTCTGCTACGTCGTCTGCGCCATCGTCGTCCCTCGTTGTTCGCCGCGCGCAGCTTTTTCACCTTGAAACTTTTTCGGGCGCCCCGCCTGGAGGCGCCGTTTTTGGAACCGTCCGCATGAAAGCTTCCCGTTTCTTTATCGGCACCCTGAAAGAGGCACCCGCCGACGCAGAGATCGTCAGCCACAAGCTGATGGTCCGCGCCGGCATGATCCGTCGCGTCGCCGGCGGCATCTACAACTACCTGCCGGTCGGCCTGCGTTCGATTCGCAAGGTCGAGGCGATCGTGCGCGAGGAAATGAACCGGGCGGGCGCCATCGAGCTGCTGATGCCGGCCGTGCAGCCGGCCGAGCTGTGGCAGGAGTCGGGCCGCTGGGAGCAGTACGGCCCCGAGCTGCTGCGCTTCAAGGACCGCAAGGACAACGATTTCGTGATCGGGCCGACGCACGAGGAAGTCGTCACCGACATCGCGCGCAACCAGATCAAGAGCTACCGGCAGATGCCGGTGAATTTCTACCAGATCCAGACGAAGTTCCGCGACGAGATCCGGCCGCGCTTCGGCGTGATGCGCGGCCGCGAATTCATCATGAAGGACGCGTATTCGTTCGACAAGGATGCGGCCGGCCTGAACGAGTCGTACCGCAAGATGTACGACGCGTACGTGCGCATCTTCACGCGCCTCGGCCTCGAGTTTCGCGCGGTGGCGGCCGACAGCGGCTCGATCGGCGGCAACTTCTCGCACGAGTTCCACGTGATCGCCGACACCGGCGAGGACGCGATCGCCTACTGCCCGACGTCCGAATTCGCGGCGAACGTCGAGGCGGCCGAAGCGCTGCCGCTGACGCCTGAGCGCGCGGCGCCCGCCGAAGCGATGGAAAAGGTCGCGACGCCCGGCAAGGCGAAGTGCGAGGCCGTCGCCGAACTGCTGTCGATCCCGCTCGAGCGCACGATCAAGTCGATCGTGCTCGCGACCGACAACGAAGGCGCCGAGCCGACCATCTGGCTCGTGATGCTGCGCGGCGATCACGACCTGAACGAGATCAAGGTGGCGAAGCTGCCGGGCCTGAAGAACCACCGCTTCGCGACCGAGCAGGAAATCGTCGAGTGGTTCGGCACGCCGCCGGGCTACCTCGGCCCGGTCGGCACGAAGAAGCCCGTGAAGGTGATCGCGGACCGCACGGTCGCGAACATGAGCGACTTCGTCGTCGGCGCGAACGAGGTCGACTATCACATCGCCGGCGTGAACTGGGGCCGCGACCTGCCGGAGCCGGAAGTCGCCGACGTGCGCAACGTGAAGAAGGGCGACCCGTCGCCGGACGGCAAGGGCGTGATCGACATCTGCCGCGGCATCGAAGTCGGCCACGTGTTCCAGCTCGGCACCAAGTACTCGGAAGCGATGGGCGCGACCTTCCTCGACGAGTCGGGCAAGCCGCAGCCGATGCTGATGGGCTGCTACGGCGTCGGCATCACGCGCATTCTCGGCGCGGCGATCGAACAGAACTTCGACGACAAGGGGATCATCTGGCCCGAGTCGATCGCACCGTTCGAGGTCGTGCTGTGCCCGATGGGCTATGACCGCAGCGACATGGTGCGCGAGACGGCCGACAAGCTGTACGCGGAACTCGTCGCGGCCGGTATCGACGTGATCCTCGACGATCGCGGCGAGCGCCCGGGCGTGATGTTCGCCGACTGGGAACTGATCGGCGTGCCGCATCGTCTGGTGATCGGCGAGCGCGGCCTGAAGGAAGGCAAGATCGAGTACCAGGGCCGCCGCGATGCCGAAGCGACGCTGCTGCCGGCCGACACGGCCGCGGCGGCGGTCGCGGAGAAGATCCGCGCCGCGCTCGCGCACTAAGCGCGGCGACCGGGCGACACGATGGAATACACATTCCTGTCGGCCACCGTGCTCCTCGTGCTGATCACGGATCCGCTCGGCAATATCCCGCTGTTCATTTCGGCGATGCGGGATGTGCCGCGCGAGCGGCGCGTGAAGCTGATCCTGCGCGAAGTGGGGATCGCGTTCGTGATCCTGCTGTTCTTCATGCTGGTCGGCGACCGCTTCCTGCGGATGATGAGCCTCACCGACCTGTCGCTGCGGCTCGGCGGCGGGATCGTGCTGTTCCTGATCGCGCTGCGGATGATCTTCCCGCACCCGGACGGCGCGCTCGGCAGCGATCCGCGCGCGGGCGGCGAGCCGTTCATCGTGCCGCTCGCGATTCCGGCGCTGGCCGGGCCGTCCGCGCTCGCGACGGTGATGCTGATGACGTCGCAGGCGCCCGGCAAGATGCTCGAGTGGGTCGGCGCGCTGACGGTCACGATGATCGTCTGCGCGATCACGCTGGTGCTGGCCGAGCGGATTCAGCAGTGGCTCGGCGAGCGGACGGTCGCCGCGTTCGAGCGGCTGATGGGCCTCGTGCTGGTGGCGATCTCGGTCGAGATGCTGCTGGCCGGCATCCGCGCGTTCGTGCACCAGTTATAACGCAGGCGGCACGCACGAAAAAAGCGGCGCTCCGGGCAACCGGAGCGCCGCTTTCCATTTATATAGCAGGCCGGGCGGCGATCAGACGTTCGCGGTCAGCGCGCGGATCGTCGGCAGGTTGCGCCAGTAGCCCTTCGCGTCCATCCCGCAGCCGAACACGTAACGGTCCGGCACCGAGAAGCCGCAGAAGTCGGGGTGCAGCGGTTTCGCCTTCGCGAGCGTCTTCTCGCACAGCACGGCCGACATGAAGCGCTTCGCGCCCATGTCGAGGATGCGGTCGCGGATCGCGGCCATCGTCTCGCCTTCGTCGAGGATGTCGTCGAGTACGAGCACGATGCGGTCCTTTACCGATTCGCGCGGCGCGACGCGCCAGTGCATCTCCGGGCTGCCCTGCGTCGTATTGCGGTAGCGGGTCAGGTGGATGTAGTCGAATTCGAGCGGGAAATCGAGATGCGGCAGCAGCATCCCGGTAAACACCGCGGCGCCGCCCATCACCGAGAGAACGAGCGGGAACGCGTCGCCGATTTCGGCGCGGATCGCGTCGGCCATCTTCGAGATCGACGCGTTGACGGCGTCGGCCGAGACGATCTCTTCGGAGTGGTCGAAAATGTGGAGGGCTTCTTCGCGGTTCATGTGTTCTGGCGGGCAGTCGGTATACAAATAAGGATGAAGCAGAACGGCAGGCGCGCGCTACGGCAAAAACCCGCGCGCCGGCCGACGGACGAAATCAGCGCATGCCGGGCATCATGCCCTTCAGGCCGCGCATCATCTTCTGCATGTTGCCGCCCTTCAGCTTCTTCATCATCGTACGCATCTGGTCGTACTGGTTCAGCATCCGGTTGACTTCCTGCACCGGCACGCCCGCGCCGGCTGCGATGCGGCGCTTGCGCGTCGCCTTGATGATTTCGGGTTTCGCGCGCTCGGCGGGCGTCATCGAGCTGATGATGCCTTCCATCCGGCGGATCGACTTTTCGGCCTGGCCCATGTCGGCGCCGGCCGCCGCCTGCTGGAACTGCGCGGGGAGCTTGTCCATCAGCGACGACAGGCCGCCCATGTTCTTCATCTGCGAGATCTGCGCGCGGAAATCGTTCAGGTCGAAGTCGCCGCCTTTCTTGACCTTGTCGGCGAGCTTCTGCGCGGCCTGGACATCGACGCCGCGCTGCGCTTCCTCGACGAGCGCGAGGATGTCGCCCATGCCGAGGATCCGGTTCGCCATCCGGTCGGGGTGGAACACCTCAAGGCCGTCGAGCTTCTCGGCGACGCCGACGAACTTGATCGGCTTGCCCGTGACGTGGCGCACCGACAGCGCGGCGCCGCCGCGCGAATCGCCGTCGAGCTTGGTCAGCACGACGCCGGTGAGCGGCAGCGTGTCGTTGAACGCCTTCGCGGTGTTGACCGCGTCCTGGCCGAGCATCGCGTCGACGACGAACAGCGTTTCGGCCGGCTTCAGCGTGCCGTGCAGCGCGGCGATTTCCTGCATCATCGCCTCGTCGATGCCGAGGCGGCCGGCCGTGTCGACGAGCAGCACGTCATGGTAGTGGCGCTTCGCCCAGTCGACGGCGGCGAGCGCGATGTCGACGGGCTTCTGGTCCGGCGTGGACGGGAAGAAGTCGGCGCCGACCTGCTCGGTCACCGTTTTCAGCTGCATGATCGCGGCCGGGCGATACACGTCGCACGACACGGTCAGCACCTTCTTCTTGTACTTCTCGCGCAGCAGCTTCGCGAGCTTGCCGACGGTCGTGGTCTTGCCGGCGCCCTGCAGGCCGGCCATCAGGATCACGGCGGGCGGCGTGACCGCGAGGTTCAGCTCCGCGGCCTTGCCTTCGTAGTCGCCGCCGATCACGGCGGTCAGTTCCTTCTGGACCACGCCGACGAGCGCCTGGCCCGGCGACAGGCTGCTGATCACTTCTTCGCCGAGCGCCTTTTCCTTGACCTTGGCGATGAATTCGCGGACGACCGGCAGCGACACGTCGGCTTCCAGCAGCGCGAGACGCACCTCGCGGAGCATCTCCTGCGTGTTCGCCTCGGTGAGCCGGGCTTCGCCGCGCAGCGTCTTGACGACGCGCGCCATCCGTTGAGTGAGATTGTCGAGCATGGGGAGCGTTGGACAGTGGGGCCCGAAGGCGCGGCGGAACCGAACAAAAGGGAGCCGTCGCGGGAAGGGGGCCTAGTGTAAACTTCGAACATGGATATTGTACTGTATGCCCTCACCGCATTCCTGTACGGCGGCCTCGCCGTCGCAGGCTGGCGTACGCACCGTCAGGGCGCGACGCCGCTCGTCGCGAGCGTGCCGGCCGTGCCGGTTCCCGCGTCCGCCGCGTCCGGGATGAGCGGGGCCGGCCGCGCGCTGCTGTTCGCCGCGCTGCTCGCGCACGGCGTGCTGCTCCACATGACGATCTTTCCGAACGACGCGATGGTGTTCGGCTTCGCGTTCGCGCTGTCCGCGATGTTCTGGCTCGGCGCCGGCATCTACTGGATCGAGAGCTTTTTCTTCCCGCTCGACAGCCTGCGCCTGCTGGTGCTGCCGCTCGCGTGCGGCGCGTCGCTGCTGCCGCTCGTGTTCGGCGGCGTGCGGGTGCTGCCTTATGCCGCAGCGCCGCTGTTCAAGCTGCATTTCCTGATCGCGAACATCGCGTACGGCCTCTTCGCGATCGCCGCGCTGCACGCGATCCTGATGCTGATGGTGGAGCGGCGCCTGCAGTCGCTGCGTAGCGGCGGGCGCGACGGCTCGACGGGCTGGATCGCGAGCTGGCTCGAAACGCTGCCGCCGCTGCTCACGCTCGAGAAGCTGCTGTTCCGCCTGATCGGCGCCGGCTTCGTGCTGCTGACGCTCACCCTCGCGTCGGGCATCCTGTTCAGCGAGCAGGTCGATGCGCGCGCATTGCGGCTCGACCACAAGACGGTGTTCGCGATCCTGTCGTGGCTGATGTTCGGCGGCCTGCTGGTGGCCCGCAAGACGTCGGGCTGGCGCGGGCGCGGCGCCGCGCGCTGGGTGCTCGTGTCGTTCGCCGCGCTGCTGCTCGCGTACGTCGGCAGCCGGTTCGTTTTCGAGGTGCTGCTGCACCGCTCCGTGGTTTGACCGCAGGTTTCCGATGCGACAGATTCTTCTCCTGATCCTTCTCTTCTTCGCGGGTTCGTGGCTCGCGCGCAAGCTGCGTCACGCGCAGGAACAGGCGCAGGCGCGCACCGGCCGCGGCGCCGGTTACGACGAGGCGCCCGGCGCCGGCGCGGGTGCCGCGCGCCCGAACGGCGACGCGCGGTCGCTGCCCGAGCCGATGGTGCGCTGCGCCGAATGCGGCGTGCATGCGCCGAAGGGCGACGCGATTGCCGCGAGCGGCGAATACTTCTGCAGCGCCGAGCATGCGCGGCGCCATGCCGCGCGCGTGAACGGTCGCGACGCACGATGAGCGACGCGGCCGTGTTGTCGGTCGACGCGAACGGCTGGGTGCGCGAAGCGCGCCATGCGCCGTCGCCGAACTTCGAGGCGCGGCCCGCGGGGGCGGTGCCGACGCTCGTGGTCGTTCACAACATCAGCCTGCCGCCCGGCGAATTCGGTGGCGACGCGATCGAGGCGCTGTTCCTGAATCGCCTCGACTGCGATGCGCACCCCTATTACCAGAGCCACCTGCGCGGCGTGCGCGTGTCCGCCCATTTCCTGATCCGCCGCGGCGGCGAGCTCGTGCAGTTCGTGTCGTGCGACGAGCGCGCATGGCATGCAGGCTCGTCCGAGTTCTTCGGCCGCACGCGCTGCAACGACTTCTCGATCGGCATCGAGCTCGAGGGCGCGGACGACGTGCCGTTCGACGATGCCCAATACGCGGTGCTCGCCGCGCTCTCCCGCGCGCTCGCCGCGCGCTACCCGGTCGACGCGTTCGCGGGGCACTCGGACGTCGCGCCGGGCCGCAAGACCGACCCGGGCCCGCATTTCGATTGGCAACGCTTCGCGAGCGATGCCGGTTTTTCCGCCGAATACTTTCCTTTCCGTCAGCACTGATCGCGGGGTTTTTTGATCGGAGAAAGTTTTTTCTCCGATCAATGCCTTGCCGTGTCTGCGCGTGAGCGATGTCAAGACCTCTATCGCAAATTATCCGTTTGGACGTCCTCCGAATGTCCACTATACTTGGTGCCAGTTGAGTAGTTCTGTACTAGATATAGTGTGTGTCGCAGGGGAAAACCCGAGCGGCACCGGCCGGCGGGCAACGCCGGCGGACAGGGTTCTCAGGGCGGCGCGTCAGGCCGGGCGGTCCGGGCGTCGCGATCAGCGCAGCGAACATCGACGGGGCAGGGTATACATGACGAAGCACACGACCGGCTGGGTTGTCGCGCATCGACCGAACCGGCTTCCCCGGCGCATCGCTCGCCTCTTACCGCTCGCGCACCGCATTGCGCAGCGTTCGTTTTAATCCGCGGTTCTCTCCGCACCATCCAACACCAGGAGCTTTGCACATGCAAACCACCGACAACGCGACGTCCCAGTACGAGAGCGCCTCGAGCCGTCCGCTCGGCGGGACCGAACAGGGCGCGAAGGCGCTCGCGCCGCAGGCCACGTTCGCCGACTACAAGGTGATCCGCCGCAACGGCAGCGTGGTGTCGTTCGAACCTTCGAAGATCGCGATCGCGGTGACCAAGGCTTTCCTGGCCGTCAATGGCGGGCAGGGTGCGGCATCGGCGCGCGTACGCGAGCAGGTCGAGCAACTGACGCACAACGTCGTTCGCGCGCTCGTGCGCAGCCGCCCGAACGGCGGTACGTTCCATATCGAAGACATCCAGGATCAGGTCGAACTCGCGCTGATGCGCGGCGGCGAGCACAACGTCGCGCGTGCGTACGTGCTGTATCGCGAGAAGCGTCACCTCGAGCGCCAGCATGCGGGCGAGGAAGCGGCGACAGCGGGCGGCGAGTCGGCCACCGGCATCAACGTGGTCGACAACGGCGTCACGCGCCCGCTCGACCAGAACGCGCTGCGTGCGCTGATCGTGTCGGCATGCGACGGCCTGGGCGCTGCGGTTAACCCTGACCCGATCGTCGCGGAGACGGTGAAGAACCTGTACGACGGCGTGCCGATGAGCCAGGTCTACGACTCGGCGATCCTCGCTGCGCGCACGATGATCGAAAAGGACCCGGCGTACAGCCAGGTCACGGCCCGCATCCTGCTGCACACGATCCGTCGCGAGATCCTCGGCGAGGAAGTCGTGCAGGCCGAGATGTCGACCCGCTACGCCGAATACTTCCCGCAGTTCCTGAAGCGCGGCGTCGACGCCGGCCTGCTCGACGACAAGCTGCTGCAGTTCGACCTGAAGCGCCTCGGCGAAGCGCTCGACGCGAACCGCGACCTGCAGTTCGGCTACCTCGGCCTGCAGACGCTGTACGACCGCTACTTCCTGCACGTCGAAGGCACCCGCATCGAAATGCCGCAGGCCTTCTTCATGCGCGTCGCGATGGGCCTGTCGCTGAACGAGATCGACCGCGAAACGCGCGCGATCGAGTTCTACAACGTGCTGTCGAGCTTCGACTTCATGAGCTCGACGCCGACGCTGTTCAACTCGGGCACGCACCGCTCGCAGCTGTCGTCGTGCTACCTGACGACGGTCGCGGACGATCTCGACGGCATCTATGAAGCGCTGAAGGAAAACGCGCTGCTGTCGAAGTTCGCCGGCGGCCTCGGCAACGACTGGACGCGCGTGCGCGCCCTCGGCTCGCATATCAAGGGCACGAACGGCAAGTCGCAAGGCGTGGTCCCGTTCCTGAAGGTCGTGAACGACACGGCCGTCGCGGTGAACCAGGGCGGCAAGCGCAAGGGCGCGGTCTGCGCGTACCTCGAATCGTGGCACCTCGACATCGAGGAGTTCCTGGAGCTGCGCAAGAACACCGGTGACGACCGTCGCCGTACGCACGACATGAACACGGCGAACTGGATTCCCGACCTGTTCATGAAGCGCGTGATGGAAGGCGGCGACTGGACGCTGTTCTCGCCGTCGACCTGCCCGGACCTGCACGACAAGTTCGGCGCCGATTTCGAGAAGGCTTACACGGCTTACGAAGACAAGGTCGCGCGCGGCGAGATCAAGCTGTTCAAGAAGATCCCGGCGGCGCAGCTGTGGCGCAAGATGCTCGGCATGCTGTTCGAGACGGGCCACCCGTGGATCACGTTCAAGGATCCGTGCAACGTGCGCTCGCCGCAGCAGCACGTCGGCGTCGTCCACTCGTCGAACCTGTGCACGGAAATCACGCTGAACACGAGCGACACCGAAATCGCGGTGTGCAACCTCGGCTCGGTGAACCTCGTCGCCCACCTGGTGAAGCAGGCCGACGGCAGCTACGCGCTCGACCACGACAAGCTGAAGCGCACGATCAGCGTCGCGATGCGCATGCTCGACAACGTGATCGACATCAACTACTACGCGGTGCCGAAGGCGCGTAACTCGAACCTGAAGCACCGCCCGGTCGGGATGGGCATCATGGGCTTCCAGGACTGCCTGCACCTGCTGCGTACGCCGTACGCGTCGGAAGCGGCGGTCGAGTTCGCCGATCGTTCGATGGAAGCCGTCTGCTACTACGCGTACCACGCGTCGACCGAGCTGGCCGAAGAACGCGGCCGCTACTCGAGCTACCGCGGCTCGCTGTGGGATCGCGGCATCCTCCCGCAGGACACGCTGAAGCTGCTGGCCGAAGCGCGCGGCGGCTACGTCGAGGTCGACACGTCGGAATCGCTCGACTGGACGGCGCTGCGTGCGCGGATCGCCACGCACGGCATGCGCAACTCGAACTGCGTCGCGATCGCGCCGACGGCGACGATCTCGAACATCATCGGCGTGTCGGCCTGTATCGAGCCGACCTTCCAGAACCTGTACGTGAAGTCGAACCTGTCGGGCGAATTCACGGTGGTGAACGAGTACCTCGTCCGCGACCTGAAGGAACGCGGCCTGTGGGACGAAGTGATGGTCGCCGACCTGAAGTACTTCGACGGCATGCTGTCGCGCATCGACCGCATCCCGGCCGACCTGCGCGCGATCTACGCGACCGCGTTCGAGGTCGACCCGACGTGGCTGGTCGAAGCGGCATCGCGTCGCCAGAAGTGGATCGACCAGGCGCAGTCGCTGAACATCTACATGGGCGGCGCATCGGGCAAGAAGCTCGACGAGGTGTACAAGCTCGCATGGCTGCGCGGCCTGAAGACGACCTACTACCTCCGCACGATGGCGGCGACGCACGTCGAGAAGTCGACGGTCGCACACGGCGCGCTGAACGCAGTGCCGACGGGCGGTGCAGGCAGCGGCGGCTCGAGCAGCGGCGGCGCGCAAGGCGCAGCGGGCGGCTTCGGTGCGGCAGGCGGCGCTGCGTCGTCGGGCGCGGTCAACGCTGCAGCGGCGCTCGCGCCGGTCGAAGCAGACGGCCCGGTGTGCACGATGCGTCCGGGCGACCCCGGCTTCGACGAGTGCGAAGCGTGCCAGTAACGCAGTGCGCCTGACCTGAGAAGCAGGCCTGGGCGGCGCACACGACGACCGATCGAGGTTGAAGTGTGCGCCGCTCTCAACTAAAAAAATGATAAGGAATCTGTAACGCGACACCTGCGTTGCAGGCAATGACAAGCGATCGAAACATCCCCGACGACGTCGCGTTTCGATCAGCGTTCGATGCGTCGAGCGCACCTCGCGATACAAGCGCGACTCACATCGCGCGCTGCATGAACGACGATGCGTTGCTCAAAGTGTTGTATCGAGGTCGCAACGCGAATCGAAAAAAGGATTTTTCGTGAGCGAACCCTTTTATCGCTCAGGAAAAGATGGTACAAACCGTTCTAAATTGATGGTGAGAATTTATGCTCAACTGGGATGACGAGAAGACTGCCGTAACCCCCGCGAGCGGAGCGCAGCAAAACGCGATGCGCACCTCCGCCGGGATGGCTGTCGGAATGCAGGCCGCAACGCCTGCCGCCCATCAGGTCCGTGACATTTTCGAAGGCGATCTCGCGGTGCCGCCGCAAGCATCGGCTGTTCCCGCCGGCGGTACGGAAGCGCGGGTCAATGTCGCCGACAAGCGCATCATCAACGGCCAGACTGACGTCAATCAGCTGGTGCCGTTCAAGTACAAGTGGGCGTGGGAAAAGTATCTGGCCGGTTGCGCGAACCACTGGATGCCGCAGGAAATCAACATGTCCCGCGACATCGCACTGTGGAAGGACCCGAACGGTCTGACCGAGGACGAGCGCCGCATCGTGAAGCGCAACCTCGGTTTCTTCGTGACGGCCGATTCGCTCGCGGCGAACAACATCGTGCTCGGCACGTACCGCCACATCACGGCGCCCGAGTGCCGGCAGTTCCTGCTGCGCCAGGCGTTCGAGGAAGCGATCCACACGCACGCGTACCAATACATCGTCGAATCGCTCGGTCTCGACGAAGGCGAGATCTTCAACGCGTACCACGAGGTCACGTCGATCCGCGCGAAGGACGAATTCCTGATCCCGTTCATTCATACGCTGACGGACCCGGCCTTCAAGACCGGCACGCTCGAAGCGGATCAGAAGCTGCTGAAGTCGCTGATCGTGTTCGCCTGCATCATGGAAGGCCTGTTCTTCTATGTCGGGTTTACGCAGATCCTCGCACTCGGCCGCCAGAACAAGATGACGGGTGCTGCAGAGCAGTATCAGTACATCCTGCGCGACGAGTCGATGCACTGCAACTTCGGCATCGACCTGATCAACCAGATCAAGCTCGAGAATCCGCATCTCTGGACCGCCGAATTCCGCGCCGAGATCCGCGAGCTGTTCAAGCAGGCTGTCGAACTCGAATACCGCTACGCCGAGGACACGATGCCGCGCGGCGTGCTGGGTTTGAACGCGTCGATGTTCAAGAGCTATCTGCGCTTCATCAGCAACCGCCGTTGCCAGCAGATCGGCCTCGATCCGCTGTTCCCGAACGAGGAAAACCCGTTCCCGTGGATGAGCGAGATGATCGACCTGAAGAAGGAACGCAACTTCTTCGAGACGCGTGTGATCGAGTATCAGACGGGGGCGCGCTGTCCTGGGAATAACCCGCAGCAGCGAACCCGTTACATGATGGAGCAGCCGGTGGCCTCTCGGCCCCGGCCCAAGGTTTAGGAGCAAGAACGCCTGATGCAAAGCATGCCCGGTGCCTTAACGGCCCAACGATACGACAGGCACTTTGCGAACCCTTCAGTGGGATGGGCAAACTTCCCTCCGGAAAAAGCGGACGGCCGTGTGGTGGTCCGCTTGATCAAGCGATTAGGGGTAGCGGCGCGAGGTGCGCCGGCTACCGACTTGATTTGGCGCGCGAGGCCGAGTGGTCACGCGCGCCATACCGTATTCATTAGCGTAAGCGCGCGGTATCTGCGTACGCCGATGAATAGCCCGCTTCGAAGCGCACGTCCTGAACAGCGTCCGTGGGAAGCGGGTTTTGACGAAGGGTGTAGTTTGAACTGACTCTCATCTGAACCTGAAGGAGAACAACATGGCTACTGCCAAGAAGAAACCGGCTGCTAAGAAGGTTGCTGCCAAGAAGACCGTTGCGAAGAAGGCTGCCGCTCCGGCGAAGAAGGCCGCGGTGAAGAAGGTTGCTGCGAAGAAGGTCGCGGTGAAGAAGGTTGCCGCGAAGAAGGCAGCACCGGCGAAGAAGGCCGCTGCAAAGAAGGTCGCAGCCAAGAAGGTCGCAACGAAGAAGGTTGCAGCCAAGAAGGTCGCAGCGAAGAAAGTCGCGGTGAAGAAGGTTGCTGCAAAGAAGGCAGCACCGGCTAAGAAGGCCGCCGCGAAGAAGGTTGCAGCCAAGAAAGTCGCAGTGAAGAAGGTTGCTGCGAAGAAGGCCGCACCGGCGAAGAAGGCTGCTGCCAAGAAGGCTGCGCCTGCGAAGAAGGCTGCTGCGAAGAAGGCCGCGCCTGCGAAGAAGGCTGCTGCGAAGAAGGCCGCGCCCGCCAAGAAGGCTGCCCCTGCGAAGAAGGCTGCCGCACCGGCGAAGAAGGCTGCTGCTCCGAAGAAGACCGTCGTGAAGAAGGCTGCGCCGGCAACGACCGCGTCGACCGCATCGGTTGCGCCGGCATCGGGCGTGAAGACCGCGCTCAACCCGGCAGCAGCATGGCCGTTCCCGACCGGCAGCCGTCCGTAATCGCGGCTGAGCAGCATCACCCGGACACTCACGTGGTGTCCGTGGGTTGAGTAGCGCTACTCAATCAGTCCCGCCATCTGGCTCAGGTGGCGGGATTTTTTTCGTCCGCACGCGTCGTCGATGGGGCGCCGATCAGCTCGCCGACGCGAGCGCGGACGAAAAAAAACGCATGTGCGGTTTCGCACATGCGTTCGACCGCGGCTTGCGCCGCGTGCTGAGGATATCGGTTAGTGCGTGACGCGCGTGACGCCGCCGCTCGACAGCAGGCGTACCCGCTCGCCGGCGCGGAATGCTTCGCCGCTGGCTGCCTGCGTGATCGAGCGCAGATCGCCGTTGTCGAGGCGCACGGTGATTTCGACACCGTTCGCCGTGCTGAGGTTTTCGCCGACCGCGTTACCCGCGACCGCACCGACGAGGCCGCCGGCAATCGCCGTCAGGATCGAGCCTTTGCCGCCGCCGATCGCGCTGCCCGCGACCGCGCCGAGTGCGCCGCCGCCGAGCGTGCCGATCGCGCTGCCGCCGCCGTCGGACTGAATGCGCACCGCACGCACGCTTTCGACCGTGCCCATGCGGACCGTCTGTTCGCGCTGCGCCTGGCCGACGCTATAGACATCCGCCGAACCGGGTGCCGTGAAGCAGCCGGCGAGGGTCAGCGTGGCCGTCAGCATGGCCGCGAGCGTGAGGGTTTTTTTCGTCAACATCTTTGCTCTCCCACAATATTCATTTGAGACTGTAACCGAATGCAGTCTCGAAGCGTGCGTCGATTTCGGCGCGCGTCAGTACGTAAGTCTGGGGCCCTTGATGGGCGATCTTGAGCGAGCCCATCAGGCTCGCGAGGCGGCCGGTGGTTGCCCAGTCGAGCCCATGCTCGATGCCGTACAGCAGGCCGCCCCGGAAGGCGTCGCCGCAGCCGGTCGGATCGGCGATACGCTCGGCCGGCACGACCGGAATCTGCTCCGCGCCCTGCTTGTGGCGGATGATCGCGCCGTGCTCGCCACGCGTGATGACGAGGGCGTCGACCCGGCTGGCGATTTCATCTTCGGACCATCCCGTCTTGTCGCTCACCAGCTTGGCCTCGTAGTCGTTGACCGCTACGTAGGTCGCAAGTTCAATGCTGCGGCGCAGCGTCGCACCGTCGAACAGCGGCAGACCCTGGCCCGGATCGAACACGAACGGCACACCGGCCTTGGCGAGCTCTTCCACGTGCTGCACCATCCCGTCGAAGCCGTCCGGGCCGACGATCGCGAGCTTGATGTCCGGTGCGTCACCTGCGTGGTTCAGGTGCGACTGCATCATCGCGCCCGGGTGGAACGCCGCGATCTGGTTGTTGTCGAGATCGGTCGTGATCATCGCCTGCGCGGTGTACGTATCGGGCAGCACGCGAACGTGGTCGCGGCGCAGGCCGAGCTGGTCGAGCCGGTCGAGATACGGCTGCGCATCCAGCGCGCCCATCGTGCCCATGATGCGCGCGTCGCCGCCGAGCAGATGCAGCGCGTACCCGATGTTGCCCGCGCAGCCGCCGAATTCGCGGCGCATCGTCGGCACGAGGAAGCTCAGGTTGATGAGGTGCACCTGGTCGGGCAGGATGTGCTCGCGGAACCGCCCTTCGAAGGTCATGATGGAGTCGTAGGCGATCGAGCCGCAAATCAGCGTAGCCAAGGTGTGCGTTCCTGTAGAAATGAGGGGCCCTGCGCGACAACGCCGCGCGAAGGGCGCGGCGCGGCAGGGGAAAGCGGAAGAAAGCTTACTTCAGCGCGGCGAGCGCTGCATCGTAGTTCGGCTCGTCCTTGATTTCGCCGACGAGTTCCGCGTGGATCACCTTGTCCTGCGCGTCGAGCACGACCACCGCGCGTGCGGTCAGGCCGTTCAGCGGGCCGCTCGTCACGTCGACGCCGTACGCGTTCGCGAACGCGCGGCCGGTGCGGAACGTCGATGCCGTCACGACGTTCGCGAGGCCTTCGGTCGTGCAGAAGCGCGTGGCGGCGAACGGCAGGTCGGCGGACACGACGATCACCACCGTGTTGTCGAGCGACGACGCCGCTTCGTTGAACTTGCGGGTCGACGTCGCGCAGGTCGGCGTGTCGAGGCTCGGCACGATGTTCAGCACCTTGCGCTTGCCGGCGAAGCTGGCGAGCGACAGGTCGGCGAGGTCCTTGCCGACCAGCTTGAAATCGGCGGCTTGCGCGCCGACGGCCGGGAACGTGCCGGCGAGATCGATCGGGTTGCCACCCAGCGTAACTTTGCTCATGTTCGTGCTCCGAAATAGCGCGCCGCTCGGGCGCGCGGGTTGAGACGGGCGCGCATGCGCGCCGCGGCGCGTCACGGATAGAAGATCTGGACGCGGAAATTCGAGGCGGGCGTGCCGTTCGTTTCGAGGCGGACCACCATCGTCTGCGTCGTGCCGGGCGGCAGCCCGGCGTCGATCGGCGTGCCCGGGCGTACGTAATCGCGCGGCGCGAGCACGCGGCGCACGGTGACGTGATTGGTGTCGTCGAGCAGCGTGAGTTCGACCGACGGATACGCGAGCGCGACGCGGTAGCGGTTCGTCAGCGGCACCTTCAGTTCGAGCTCGCGCGGGCCGTCGAGCTGGCGCAGGTCGGTCGCGTCGAGCCGCAGCCCGTCGATCGCGCGCGGCGGCGTGACCGTGCAGCCGAGCGGCGCGCAGGCCTGCCGGAACCAGCCTTGCGTGACGGGCCAGTAGATCATCAGCGTTTCGCGCTGCCACCACGCCAGTTGCGCGGCGAGCAATCCGACCAGCGCGGCCGCGACGAGACCGCCGAAAAAGCCGCCGAGCATCCCGCGTCGCTGCGGCGCGCGCGTTTCGCGCGTGACGGCGAAGTGCGGACGATCGTCGTCGGACAGTGCGGCGGGGAATGGGACGGCCGGTTGGGCGACCGGTTCATGGGCTGCCACTGCGGGCGGGGCCGTGTCGTGTCGGGCGAAGGTGCCGGGTTCCGATGCGGTTTCGGCTTCGGTGACGGCCGGCGCGGGCGTGAACGCAAAGCGCGGTTCGCGCGGCGCGCGTTCGTCGTCCGGCGCGGCGAAGTGCGCGGGGACGACGGGTTCGGCCGGTTCGGCGGCGGTTTCGGTTTCCGACGGAAGGTGGGCGACGAAGCGAGGCTCGCGCGGGTCGCGCTCGACCGGCGCGGGCGAGGGCGCGGCTTCTTCGGTTTCGTGCGGTGCGTGTTGCGCCTGCGGCGAATGCGGTTCCGCCGGTTGCTCGACGGCCGTCGATGAATCGAGTTCGGCCGGAGAGGTCGCGAACGGCGCGGGCGTACCCGACAGATGAACGACGCCGGCTTCCGTGGACGGGAGCGCGAGCGGTATCAGCGGCTCGGTGCGCACGGTCTCGACGCTGTGCTGCAGCGACGGATCGACGCCGGCGTCGAGCCACGGCGCCCACATGTCCCAGCCTTCCGGCTTGTAATCGGTGCCGGTCGGCAATTCGGGCGGCGTGTCGGTGGCGAACAACCGGGCCGGCGCGGCCTGCTGGCGCATGTCGCCGACGTGCGGCGCGGCAGCCGGTTCGGTCAATGCCGGTTCGGGCTGCTGCGCGTACTCGGGAACGAGCGATTCGGCGGCGTTGAAGACTTCGTGGCAATGCCCGCAGCGCACGAGCCCCTGATGCAGCGAGAGCTGTTCCTGCTGCAGCCGGAAGACGGTTTCGCAATGAGGGCAGCGCGTCGCAAGAAGCATGTCGAGCCGGGCGGCCTGCTGGCCAGAGTGAAGGACAGCGCTATTCTAATGGCTTTCGCGGCGGGTTCCGGCAAGGCATACCCAACCTTCGTGTTCGCGCCAGACCGAGATGTCGACGTAGCGCGCATAAACGGCCGCCACTTCGTCCGCCTGACGAGCGAGCACGCCCGACAGCGCGATGCGCCCGCCCGGCTTGACCTTCGACGCGAGCATCGATGCCATCAGCTTCAGCGGATTCGACAGGATGTTCGCGACGACGATGTCGAATTCGCCTTCCGGGCACGCATCGGGCAGCCCGTACGTGACTTCCGCCCGGTTGCGTTCGCTGTTCTGGCGCGCCGATTCGACCGCCTGAGGATCGATGTCGATGCCGATCACGGGGTTCGCCCCGCATTTCTTCGCGAGGATTGCGAGAATGCCCGAGCCGCAGCCGTAGTCGAGCACCGACTGGCCGGGCTTCACCGACTGCTCGAGCCATTCCATGCACAGACGGGTCGTGGGGTGGCTGCCGGTGCCGAACGCGAGGCCGGGGTCGAGCTCGAGGACGAGCGCATCGGGATCGGGCGCATCGTGCCACGACGGCACGACCCAGATCCGCTCGCCGATCGGGATCGGCTCGAACTGCGACTGCGTGAGCCGCACCCAGTCCTGCTCCTCGACTTCACGCACGACGAACTTCGGCGTCTCGGCGAGGCCGATCTCGTTCGCGGCCGCCGCGAGCAGCACGGCGGGCTCATGGTCGGCCGACAGCAGCGCGACCACGCGCGAGTGCTGCCACGCGGTGCGATCGGGCACGAGGCCCGGCTCGCCGAAGAGCGGCTGTTCGTCGGGCGTGTCGGCGTCGGCATCCTCGACGGACACCGACAGCGCGCCGAGATCGAGCAGCGCGTCGGACAGGGCCTCCGCATGCTCGCGGGCCAGTTCGACGACGAGTTCGCGATAACTCATGCTTACGCTTCTTCCGGTGCGACCTGCTGCTTCTGCGCGAGCCGGTTTTCGAGGTAGTGGATGCTGGTGCCGCCTTCGACGAATTTCGCGTCGATCATCAGCTCGCGGTGCAGCGGGATGTTGGTCTGGATGCCTTCGACGACCATTTCCGACAGCGCGATGCGCATCCGGCTGATCGCCTGCTCGCGCGTCGCGCCGTAGGTGATCAGCTTGCCGATCATCGAATCATAGTTCGGCGGCACGAAATAACCATTGTAGGCATGCGAATCGACGCGCACGCCGGGGCCGCCCGGCGTATGCCACGACGTGATCCGGCCCGGCGACGGCGTGAACTTGAACGGATCTTCGGCGTTGATCCGGCATTCGATCGCATGTCCGCGGAACTGGATGTCGCGCTGGCGCAGCGTGAGCTTTTCGCCGGCCGCGATGCGGATCTGTTCCTGCACGATGTCGACGCCCGTGATCAGCTCCGATACCGGGTGCTCGACCTGCACGCGCGTGTTCATCTCGATGAAGTAGAACTCGCCGTTTTCGTACAGGAATTCGAACGTGCCCGCGCCGAGGTAGCCCATCTTCTTGCATGCGTCCGCGCAGCGGTCGCCGATGCGGTCGATCAGGCGACGCGGAATGCCGGGCGCCGGCGCTTCCTCGATCACCTTCTGGTGACGGCGCTGCATCGAGCAGTCGCGCTCGCCGAGCCAGATCGCGTTCTTGTACGCGTCCGACAGCACCTGGATTTCGATGTGGCGCGGGTTCTCGAGGAACTTCTCCATGTACACCTGCGGGTTGCCGAACGCACGGCCGGCTTCCTCGCGGGTCATGTTGACCGCGTTGACGAGCGCGGCCTCGGTGTGCACGACGCGCATCCCGCGCCCGCCGCCGCCACCTGCCGCCTTGATGATGACCGGATAGCCGATCGTGCGCGCAATCTTGACGATCTCCTTCGGATCGTCCGGCAACGCGCCTTCCGAGCCCGGCACGCACGGCACGCCGGTCTTGATCATCGTCTGCTTCGCGGTGACCTTGTCACCCATCATGCGGATCGTTTCCGGGCGCGGGCCGATGAACGTGAAGCCCGATTGCTCGACGCGCTCCGCGAAATCGGCGTTCTCGGACAGGAAGCCGTAGCCGGGGTGGATCGCCTCGGCATCGGTGACTTCCGCGGCGCTGATCAGCGCCGGCATGTTCAGGTAGCTCAGGTTCGACGGGGCCGGGCCGATACAGACGGCTTCGTCCGCGAGGCGCACGTACTTGGCTTCCTTGTCGGCTTCCGAGTAGACGACCACCGTCTTGACGCCGAGTTCGCGGCACGCGCGCTGGATGCGCAGCGCGATTTCACCGCGGTTGGCAATGAGGATTTTTTCAAACATAGCGAGTATTCGTCTCTTCGAGGGGCGCGCGAACGGCGCCTGGCGAGCATCTCGGCGGCGCGCGGCCGGCAGGGCCGCGCGGCGGGCTTAGCCGATCACGAAAAGCGGCTGGCCGTATTCGACGGCCTGGCCGTTCTCGACGAGGATTTCCTTGATCACGCCGGCCTTGTCCGACTCGATCTCGTTGAGCAGCTTCATCGCTTCGATGATGCAGATCGTCTGGCCTTCCTTGACCGTGTCGCCGGCCTGCACGAACGGGTCGGCGCCCGGCGACGGCGCGCGGTAGAACGTGCCGACCATCGGCGACGTCACGACGTGGCCCTGCGGAGCGGCCGGCGCGGCTGCGGCGCCGGCGGCCGGTGCCGCGGCGCCGTCGGTCGGCAGCGCGGCCGACGGCGCCGGCGCGCTGACTTGCGGGGCATACCCAGCCGTCGGCTGCACGTAGACCGGCGGCGCGTTCTTGACGATGCGCACCTTGCCTTCGCCTTCCGTCACTTCCAGCTCGGAGATGCCGGATTCGGAAACGAGGTCGATCAGAGTTTTCAGCTTACGAAGATCCATCGGGAATTCCCCTTTCAATACGTGAAAGCGCCGGTTAGGGGCCGGCGCTGAATCTAGATCGCGAAATCAGCCGCGCGACGCGCCTTGCAGCTTGTCCAGCGCGTACTCGAGCGCGTACAGATAACCTTTCCAGCCGAGCCCGCAGATCACGCCTTCGGCCTGGTCGGAAAAGTAGGAGTGGTGCCTGAACGCTTCGCGGCGATGCACGTTCGACAGGTGAACCTCGACGAACGGGATGCCAACGCCGGCGATCGCGTCCCGGATCGCAACGCTCGTATGCGTATACGCGGCCGGATTGATCAGGATGAAATCGGTCTGTTCCTCCCGCGCGGCCTGGATGCGGTCGACCAGCGCGCCTTCATGGTTGCTCTGGAACGACGACAGGTCGGCGCCGGCTTCCCGGGCGCGCGCGGCAAGCGCCTGATCGATCTGCGCGAGCGTGACGCGGCCGTACACCTCCGGTTCCCGGGTGCCGAGAAGGTTCAGGTTGGGGCCGTGCAGCACCAGCAATCGTGTCATGGTCGCTTCTATTTCTGCGGAATTGCGCGAACTTTAGCGCTATTTAGAGAAATTTGTCTAGTTTTGCCGAACGGCCAAGCGCGGCGGACCTGCAAGAATTACCGGCGCAGGCGCAAAGTATCGGCGAATTCACGCGAAATTGCGGCGATCGACCTGCAAATCGCCGCCAACGCGCGGACTGCCGTTCGGACAGATTACAGCGCGTCGAGCGTCTTTTTCAGCTCGGCCGGTTGGATTTGTCCTAATTTTGTCTCGCGAATCTTGCCGGTTTCGTCGATGACGACGGTAAACGGCAGCGCGCCGGCGGTATTTCCGAAATTGCGGGCCAGATCGGCGCCTGCGTAGCCGCTGATGAAGACCGGATAGTCGACCTTCACCTTCTGCAGGAAGTTCTTCACGTTCTGCTCGGAATCGACGCCGATCCCGACGAAACGGATGCCTTTCTGCTTGTACTGGTGCGACAGCGCGACGAACTCGGGCATCTCCTCGACGCACGGGCCGCACCACGACGCCCAGAAATTGACGACGACTTTCTGGCCCTTGAAGGCGGCGAGCGTGGCCGGCTTGCCGTCGATGCCGGTGAGCGACGACGCCCACAGCTGGTCGACCGGGTTGCCGTGGGCGGCCGGCGCGGCGACGGCGACGCCGTCGTCGGTGGTGCCGCGGAACCAGTGGCCGGCGGCGATCCCGCCGGCAACGGCGGCGGCCGCGACCACCGCGAGCGCCAACATGCGTTTCATCATCAGAATTTGCTCCGAGAAACCCCGCCATTGATGGCGGGAAGGAAAGGAGTGGGGTTGACAGGCAGCTTCTTCCACGGGTTAGGATCACCTTCGCCACACTTTCGACCGGCGAGAAGCTGCCCAATGACCCGTTCGGTCGACGAGCGGCGGAAAAGCTGGCGAAGGCGCAGCGTGCGCACAAGCACAAGCGGCATAGCGCGAAGTTGCACGCCAAGATGGCAAATGCCCGTGTCGATTTCCAGCATAAGCTCGCGCTCGATCTGGTGCGGCGTTTCGATTACATCGCGGTTGGCAACGTATCTGCCGTCAAACTCGCCAGAACCAGGATGGCGAAGAGCGTCTACGACGCATCCTGGTCGTCCTTCCGAAACAAGCTCCGCTACAAAGCGATCGCGCACGGGGCCGTGTTCGAGGAAGTCGACGAAAGCGGTTCGACCCAGTTCTGCTCGGCGTGCGGGTCGAAAGACAGCACGACGCGGCCGAAAGGTATCGCGGGACTGAGAATAAGGGAGTGGGTCTGCAGTGACTGTGGTGTCGAGCATGATCGAGATACCAACGCTGCGCTGAACATTCTCCGATGCGGACGTGCATCGCCAGGTGTGGGAATCCTCTGCCTTTTGGGCGGAGGAGGACGTCAACGTTGAATCATTCCGGTTCGGAAGGGGCCTGGCTTGCCTCGACGAGCGCGCGCAGCGCGGCGGCGTCCGCGCGGGCGACGCGGCCGCGTGCATCGGCCTTCACCGCGCCGCGCAGGTCGTCGCTCGCATACAGCGCGAGATGGATGCCGATCGCGTCCACGTCGCGCCGCGGGCGCCACAGGAAACTGAGCGTTTCTACATCGCCGCGGCCCGCGAAATGCCGCGTCTCGGATACGTCGTACTGGACGTTCTGGTTCAGCAGGTAGATCGCGACGTCCTTCGGGTTGTCGGTGAATGCCTGCAAGTGGATATCCGAATGCGCGTTCGCGGTACCGTTCAGCACGGCGCCCGTCACATAGGGATGGAACTCGGCGAGCCGGCGCATCCAGTCGAGCGCGATCTCGCGCAGGCGGCGCAGTTCGTCCGGCTGCGTGTCGCTCTGGAACAGCGACAGATACTCGCGCAGTTCTTCCTCGATCTGGTCGTTATCCGGCAGCCATTCGCCGGCAACGCGCGAATCGCCCAGCAACTGGCGCGCGGCCTTGCGTTTCGCGCCGGCATAGTCCAGGCCGTCCTCCGCGATCAGGCGGGCGGCGGACTGGGCAATTTCCTCGCGGACGCGCCGCGGGTCGACAAGAGGTTTGCGAGACATGATCCGGCAATCATACTCGATCGTCGCGGCGCCCGAGCACGGGCGCGGCGGCCCGCCGCCCGACGGTGCCGACCCCGTTCGCGCGCATCGTTCGGGCCGCCGGGCATCGCAGGCCGTCAGTTACAATAGTGTTCTTTGTGTCGCGGCAAAGTCGTGGGCCGGGCGCCGGCCGCACGGCCCGTCCGGCGCGACACACACGCATCCTTTCCGAATCGACGGCGCCCGGCGGCGCGAAAGCATTCCTCTATGCACATCCACATTCTTGGCATCTGCGGCACCTTCATGGGCGGTCTCGCCGTACTCGCACGCGAGGCGGGCCACACGGTGACGGGTTGCGACGCGGGCGTCTATCCGCCGATGAGCACCCAGCTCGAGGCGCAGGGCATCACGCTGATCGAGGGCTACGGCGCCGAGCAGGTCGACCTGAAGCCGGACCTGTTCGTGATCGGCAACGTCGTCACGCGCGGCAATCCGCTGATGGAGGCGATTCTCGACCGCGGCCTGCCTTACGTGTCGGGCCCGCAGTGGCTCGGCGAGCACGTGCTGGTCGGCAAATGGGTGCTCGCGGTCGCGGGCACGCACGGCAAGACGACCACGTCGTCGATGCTCGCGTGGCTGCTCGAAGACGCGGGCCTGAACCCGGGCTTCCTGATCGGCGGCGTGCCGCTGAACTTCGGCGTGTCCGCGCGGCTCACCGATTCGAGCTTCTTCGTGATCGAGGCCGACGAGTACGACACGGCATTCTTCGACAAGCGCTCGAAGTTCGTGCACTACCGGCCGCGCACCGCGGTGCTGAACAATCTCGAATTCGATCACGCCGATATCTTCCCCGATCTCGCCGCGATCGAAACGCAATTCCATCATCTGGTGCGCACCGTGCCCGGCGTCGGGCGGATCGTCACGAACGGCCGCTCGGACGCGCTCGAGCGCGTGCTGGCGCGCGGCTGCTGGAGCGAGGTCGAACGCTTCGGTGTCGACGGCGGCTGGCAGGCGCTGCCGGCCGAGGACGGCGTGCCGGTCGACGAACGCTTCGCGGTGTATTCGCACGCCGGGCGCGTCGGCGAAGTCGCATGGCAGGTGCAGGGCGACCACAACCGGATGAACGCGCTCGCGGCGATCGCCGCCGCGCGCCACGTCGGCGTGCCGCCGGCACAGGCGGCCGAATCGCTCGCCTCGTTCCGCAACGTGAAGCGCCGCATGGAAGTGCGCGGCAGCGTGGACGGCGTGACCGTCTATGACGACTTCGCGCACCATCCGACCGCGATCGACACCACGATCGCCGGCCTTCGTGCGCGTATCGGCCGCCGGAACGCCCGCATCCTCGCCGTGCTCGAGCCGCGCTCGAACACGATGAAGCTCGGCGTGATGAAGTCGCAGTTGCCGGCGAGCCTCGCCGATGCCGATCTCGTGTTCGGCTACGGCGCGCCGACCGGGCGCGATGCGCTCGGCTGGAATCTCGCCGAAGCGCTTGCGCCGCTCGGCGAGCGTGCGCGTGCATTCGACGATCTGCATCTGCTGGTGAAGGCGGTGGTCGAGGCCGCGCGTCCGGGCGACCACGTGCTCGTGATGAGCAACGGCGGCTTCGGCGGCGTGCACCAGAAGCTGCTCGATGCGCTCGGGAGCCGGCCGTGATCCTGTATCTGCACGGCTTCCGGTCATCGCCGGAATCGCAGAAGTCGCGCCTGCTCGCCGCGCGCATGGCCGAACTCGGCCGCACCGGCGAGTGGCGATGCCCGTCGCTGTCGGTGTCGCCGCTCGAGGCGATCGCCGTCGCGGAAGCCGAGGTCGCGGGCGCACGCGACGTCACCGTGATCGGCAGCTCGCTCGGCGGTTATTACGCGACATGGCTCGCCGAAAAGCATGGCTGGAAGGCCGTGCTGCTGAATCCGGCCATCGTGCCGCAGCGCGATCTCGAACAGTATCTGGGCGAACAGTCGCTGTGGCACGGCGGCGGCACGATTGTCGTCGAGCGCCGTCACCTGCACGAACTCGACGCGCTGCGCGTGCCGGCGATCACGCGCGCCGACCGCTACTATCTGTTCGCGGCGACCGGCGACGAAGTGCTCGATTATCGCGAAATGCTCGCCCACTACCCGGGCGCGAAAACCCGCGTGATCGACGGCAGCGATCACGGGATCAGCGAATTTGCCGACTATGTCGACGACGTTCTCGCGTTTTGCGACGGAAAGACGTCTTAAACCGGCCGCGTGCCGATCGAATTCCCATCATCATGCGGCGCCGCTGACGCGGCGCCCGGCAGTCTGAACGAGAGTACTGAGTGAACGTTTTCTTCGAGGAATCGGGCAGTTTCAAGGCGGGCAGCGTGCTGTCGCGCCAGGGCGACGCATTTCAGGTCGAGTTGCCTGGCGGGCGGCGGGCGAAGGTGCGCGCGAAAGACGTGCTGATCGAATTCGACAAGCCGGCCGCGGGCGAACTGATGCAGGAGGCTGACACGGCCGCGCAGCAGATCGATCTGGACTTCCTGTGGGAATGCGCGCCGGCCGACGAGTTCGCCTATACGGCGCTGGCCGCCGAGTACTTCGGCGCGACGTACGGCCCGGTCGAGCGCGCGGCGCTGGTGCTGCGGCTGCACGGCTCGCCCGTCTACTTCCGTCGCAAGGGGCGCGGCCAGTACCAGCGCGCACCGGAAGAGCAGCTCAAGATGGCGCTCGCGTCGCTCGAGCGCAAGCGCCAGCAGGCGCTGGTGCAGGCGCAGTATGAAGAGGAACTGAAGGCCGGCAAGCTGCCGGAAGCGTTCGCGGGCAAGGTGCTCGGGCTGCTGACGCGGCCGGACAAGAATTCGATCGAATACAAGGCGATGGAAGCGGCGGCCGGCGCGCGCGGCGTGTCGCCGGCGCGGCTGATGCTCGACTGCGGCGGCATCGAGTCGCCGCGCGCGCTGCACGAAGCGCGCTTCCTCGCGGAATTCTTTCCGCACGGCACGGGCTTTCCGCCCGTCACGGTCGGCCCGCTGCCGGACGACCTGCCCCGCGAACGTCGAGGCGTTCTCGATCGACGACGTCACGACCACCGAAATCGACGACGCGTTCTCGGTCGAACACCTGTCCGACGGCCGGGTGCGGATCGGCGTGCACATCGCGGCGCCGGCGCTCGGTATCGTGCGCGGCGATCCGGTCGACGCGATCGCGCGCGCGCGCCTGTCGACGGTCTACATGCCGGGTGACAAGATCACGATGCTGCCGGACGACGTCGTCGACGTGTTCACGCTGAAAGAGGGCGATTACCGCCCGGCGCTGTCGCTGTACATCATCGTCAACCGCGAGACGCAGGACATCGTCGCGAACGAGACGCGTGCCGAGCTCGTGTTCGTGAAGAACAACCTGCGCCACAACACGCTCGACGAGCTGGTCACCGAAGAGACGCTCGCGGCCGGCACCGGCGACTACCCGCACAAGGACGACATCGCCGTGCTGTGGCCGCTCGCGCAGGCGCTGTTCGAGAAGCGCCAGGTCGCGCGCGCGGGCTACGGCCTGAAGCGCGAGGTGCAGCGCAACACCGACTACAACTTCTACGTCGAAGGCGAGCACGTGACGATCACGCCGCGCCGCCGCGGCTCGCCGCTCGACCTGATCGTGTCGGAACTCGCCATTCTCGCGAACTCGACCTGGGGCGCGTTCCTGCACGACCACACGGTGCCGGGCATCTACCGCTCGCAGCGCGGCTTCGGCGCGCCGGGCCCGAAGCGCACGCGGATGCAGACGACGGCCGCGCCGCACGAAGGCCTCGGCGTCGCGCAGTACGCATGGAGCACGTCGCCGCTGCGCCGCTACGTCGACCTCGTGAACCAGTGGCAACTGCTCGCGTGCGTGCAGCACGGCGTCACCGCGAAGCTCGCCGCGCCGTTCAAGCCGAAGGACGCCGATCTCTACGCGGTCGTGCAGGGCTTCGACGATACGTACACGGCCTACGCCGACTACCAGCGCCGGATGGAGTACTTCTGGTGCCTGCGCTGGCTCAAGCAGGAGCAGAAGAAACAGGTCGTCGCGAGCGTCGTGAAGGGCGATCTCGTGCGCCTGGAGGAAATCCCGCTGCTGCTGCACGTGCCGGGTCTCGGCGTGCATGCGCGCGGCACGCGCGTGCTGCTCGACGTGATGTCGCTCGACGAGCTGACGATCGAGGCGTCGGTGCGCCTGTTGAACGTGCTCGACGCGCCGACCGTGACGAGCGGCGACGCGACCGACGAAGAGGATGACGCCGAAGGCGGCGACGACACGCTGGTCGACGCGGAAGACACATCGGCGCAAGCCGAGGCCGAAGCGCTGGCCGAATCGGGCGACGCGACGGCGGAGGGCGGCGAAGCCGCGAGCGGCAACGACGGCGAAACGGGGCGCGCATCATGAACGCAGTTGCGTCGACGAGCGGCGCCGACCGCTATGTCGTGTTCGGCAACCCGGTGGCGCACAGCAAGTCGCCGTTCATCCACGCGCAGTTCGCCGCGCAGACCGGCGAGCCGATCGAATACACGCACCGGCTCGCGCCGGTCGATGGTTTCGAGGCGGCCGTGCGCGCGTTCGTCGCCGAAGGCGGTCGCGGCGCGAACGTGACGGTGCCGTTCAAGCTCGACGCGCATGCGCTCGCCGACACGCTGTCGCCGCGCGCGGCGGCCGCAGGCGCGGTGAACACGCTGCGCATCGACGCCGACGGCCGCATCCACGGCGACAACACCGACGGCGTCGGCCTCGTGCGCGACATCGAAGCGAATCTCGGCGTGTCGCTCGCCGGCGCGCGCATCCTCCTGCTCGGCGCGGGCGGCGCCGCGCGCGGCGTCGTGCTGCCGCTGCTCGACCGCGCACCGCTGTCGATCGCAATCGTCAACCGCACCGCGAGCAAGGCCGAAGCGCTCGTCGGCCAGTTCATGCAGGCCGCGCACGATGCGGGTTGCACGCTCGCGGGCGGCGGCCCCGGCGTCGTGCGGGCGGAGCCCTACGACGTGGTGATCAATGCGACGGCCGGCAGCCTCGATGCCGCGCTGCCGGAATGCGACGCGGCCGCGTTCGGCGCCGGCACGCTCGCGTACGACATGATGTACGGCGCGCAGCCGACCGTGTTCATGCAGCACGCGGCGTCGCTCGGCGCGCGCACGGCCGACGGCCTCGGGATGCTCGTCGAGCAGGCGGCCGAATCGTTCTTCATCTGGCGCGGCGTGCGGCCGGACGGCGCACCGGTGCTGGCCGCGCTGCGCCAGGCGCTCGCGGCGAGCTGAACGGAGCGCGGCACGTGGTGGCGGTGAGCGGCACGCAGCGCACGCGGACGGTGAGCCTCGCTCGCTGGGCCGTCTACGCGGGGTCGGTGTTCGCGGGTGCATGGCTCGCGACGCAACTGTTCTATCTCGCGCAGATCGCGCTGTGGTCGTTCGTGAATCCGGGCTCGACCGCGTTCATGCGCACCGACGCGTGGTGGCTGTCGCGCGACACGCCGCCCGCGCAGATCCGGCACCAGTGGGTGCCGTACGACCAGATCTCGCGCAACCTGAAGCGCGCGCTGATCGCGTCCGAGGATTCGACCTTCGCGACCAACAACGGCTACGACGTCGACGCGATCCTGCAGGCGTGGGAGAAGAACAAGGCGCGCGGCAGGATCGTCGCGGGCGGCTCGACGATCACGCAGCAGCTCGCCCGCAACCTGTTCCTGTCGCGCGAGAAGAGCTACATCCGCAAGGGGCAGGAGCTGATCATCACGTGGATGCTCGAAACGGTGCTCGACAAGGAGCGCATCTTCGAGATCTACCTGAACTCGGTCGAATGGGGGCGCGGCGTGTACGGCGCCGAAGCGGCCGCACGCTATTACTACAAGATTCCCGCGAGCCGGCTCGGCGCGTGGCAGTCGGCGCGGCTCGCGGTGATGCTGCCGAAGCCGCGCTGGTTCGATGCGCATCGCGGCTCGGCCTACCAGGCCCAGCGCGCGGCGGTCATCGCGCGCCGCATGGGCGCGGCCGAGTTGCCGCAATCGGAGTGAGCGGCAGCGCTGCTGCATTGTCCATTCCGCCGTCGAGGCGCGATTGGTGCGCTGCAGCGCATGCGTGTCGCGACCATTTCGGGTCACATCTGTTAGACGAATCCGTCTATTTCGCTTTGCTGAGCAATACGAGCCACCGCGCGATTTTGTTGACCGGCATCGCACGAAATCCGTGCATTTTTAGGCGCTGCGGGTAAACGCGGAAAGTCGATGAAAGCGACGTGAAATGCAACGTTTCACGAATCGAAGCATTCCTGAAAGGTGTGCGCTGCACCGCTTGCGTGCGAAATATTTCCAAATTTTTCAAAGCTGACGGGCTCGCGTATATTGGCCAGCGCCTCGGCTCATCGGCCGCAATCGAGGCGGGGGGTGGCTTATCCGGCTGCTCGACACAAAAAACATCCGAGAAGAAGGAACGCAACGATGCCAGCGAGCAAAGCGAAGCTGTTGTTGGGAGTGGTGTGTTCTTCGCTGATTCTGACGGCCTGCAACGGCGACGTGACGTCGTCGTCTGCAGCGAGCGCCGCGAATTCAGCCGATCCTGCCGGTCAGGTCGACCGTGCGTACAACGATCCGAACAGTTATTCGTCGAGTGCGAACGCGTCGCTCGACGCATCCGCCGCGGTCGAAAAGGCCGCCGTCACGCACCATCAGATCACGCTGAACGGCAAGACGATCCGGTACACGGCCACCGCCGGCCACCTCGTCGCCCGCAATCCGCAGACGGGCGCGCCCGAAGCCTCGTTCTTCTACGTCGCCTACACGGCCGACAACCAGCCCGCGGCGAAGCGGCCCGTCACGTTCCTGTACAACGGCGGCCCCGGCTCGGCGTCGGTGTGGCTGCACCTCGGCTCGTTCGGCCCGCGCCGGATCCAGACCGGCGACCCGAACGCGAACACGTCGACGTTCCCGTTCGTCGACAACCAGGAAACCCTGCTCGACACGACTGACCTCGTGTTCGTCGATGCGATCGGCACCGGCTTCTCCGAAGCGGTCGCGCCGAACACGAACCAGACGTTCTGGGGCGTCGACCAGGACGCCGGCGCGTTCCGCGATTTCGTGACGCGCTACCTGAGCGTGAACCAGCGCAGCGCTTCGCCGAAATACCTGTTCGGCGAGTCGTACGGCACGCCGCGCACCGACGTGCTCGCGAACCTGCTCGAGACGGCCGGCGTGAAGCTCGACGGCATCGTGCTGCAGTCGTCGATCCTGAACTACAACACGAACTGCGACATGGCGAGCGACTATGTCGGCAACTCGAACAACGGCGCGAGCCCGGTGAGCTGCGCGGGCTTCGTGCCGTCGTACGGCACGGTCGGCGCGTATTACCAGCTCGACAACCCGAACCCGTCGGACCTGCCGCAGTATGCGGACCAGATGCGCCTGCTGACGGCCGGCAGCTACGCGCCGGCCGTGAACGCGTACCTCGCGAGCCACACGCCGCCGCCGCCGAATCTCGTCACGACGATGGCGAATTCGACCGGCGTGAAGCAGGCGTTGTGGAATGCCGACTTCAACGTGGTCCCGACCTTCTTCGACAACAGCTTCCAGCTGTCGTTGGTGCCGGGCACGCTGATCGGCCGCTACGACGCACGCGTGAACGTGCCGGTGTCGAGCCCGCTCGCGGCCGACGGCGATCCGTCCAGCTCGTTCATCACGAAGCCGTTCACCGACACGATCGGCAGCTACCTGCCGAACGAGCTGAAGTACACCGCGCAGTCGGCCTACTCGGTGAGCAGCAATGCGATCAACACGTGGGACTGGACGCACGACGGCCTCGCGATGCCCGACACGATTCCCGACCTGGCCGCGGCGCTGACGCTGAATCCGCAGCTGAAGGTGCTGTCGCTGAACGGGTATCACGACATCGCGACGCCGTTCTACCAGACCGAGCTCGACCTCGCGCGGCTCGGCACGCAACCGAACCTGACGATCAAGGACTATCAGGGCGGGCACATGGTCTATCTCGACGATACGTCGCGTCCGCAGGAGAAAGCCGACCTCGTGACTTTCTACAGCGCGGCCGCGCATTGATGCGCCCGGCCGTCGACGGGCGCCCTCGGCGGCGCCGCTCGCCGGCCGTCGACGACCTCATTCCAGACTGGAGCCTGACATGAAGAATCGTTTCATCGTCGTTGCCGCGGCGCTCGCATGCGTCGGCGTCGCAGCATCCCTCTCCGCGTTCGCGCAGGCCAGCGACGCCGCCGCGCCGGCGCGTGCGCGCCAGGCGCAGCTCGGCGACCCGTACGTGCCGCCGGCCGCGCGCCACGCGACCGCCGGCACGCAGACGACCGGCGCCGCGCTGCATGCGCAGGTGGTGCGCAAGCTCGCGCGGCAGTTCAGCGCGGCCGACACGCAGAACACGGGGTCGATCACCGAGTCGCAGGCGCGCGCGGCCGGCCTCGGCTATGTCGCGAACCACTTCCGGCAGATCGACGCGAGCGGCAACGGCCGTGTGTCGTTCGCCGACGTACAGCGCTACATGCAGGCGCGCAGCAGCACGAGCCGGCAGTAAGCGCCGCACGCGGTGAGCAAACGGGGGCGGAACCTGAGACAGGGCGGGTTCCGCCCCCGTGCGCATGGCGCGGCCGACGTGTCGAACCCGCGGCCAATCGCGCCGGTATTCTCATTATCTGGACAACGCATTCAAATATTGGAGACGAGTGCGTGCGCTCCTACAATCCGAAGCACATCGACAGCTTCGGACCCACGCATCGCGCGGCGCCCGTCGCACACGGAGACACCTTCCATGAAGTTCGCCGGGCGCTTTACTCGGTGCATCGACCGCCGCCACGCCGCCGCATCGGACGCAGTTCCGGCGCCGCGCGAGCGGCTTCACCGATTCCGTTGAAGAAGCCCCGTCCCATGACCAAGATGCCAGACTCCCTTGCCCTCGACGCCCGGCGCGCGATGCCGGCCGATACGTCGCTGACCGACAGCATCGGCGCGACCAGCACGCCGCTCGACCTCGCCGCGCAGCAGGCCGGCACGCAGACATTGCTGCGCGGCCTCGCGATCCTCGAGGCGATCGCCAACGGCGCGCGCGACATGCGTGCGATCGGCGCCGCGCTCGGCACGACGCGCAGCACGACGCACCGGCTCGTCAGCAGCCTCGTGCAGGCGCGCTATCTGCGCCAGGTGCAGGGCGGCTACCTGCTCGGCCCGAAGCTGATCGAGCTCGGCACGATCGCGCTCGAGCAGATGCCGCTCACCGCGGTGGCGCGTCCGCATCTCGAGGCGCTCGCGGAAGCGACGCTCGACACGATCCATCTCGGCGTGCGCGACGGCGACGACGTGCTGTACATCGACAAGATTCCCGGTACGCGCGGCCTCGAGATGCGCTCGCGCGTCGGCCACCGGATGCCGCTCGCGTCGACCGGCATCGGCAAGGCGATGATGCTCGACCTCGATCCGGACCTGTGGCGCTCGCTGTTCGAAGCCGCGCGGCGCGCGCTGGCCGGCGTCAACTTCAAGCCCGACAACCGGCCCGAGACGAGCGCGTTCCTGCAGCGCATGGCCCACTACGCGGCCGGCGGCTACACGTTCGATCTCGAGGAAAACGAGGCGTCGATCCGCTGCGTGGCCGCGCCGATCCGCGATGCGTCGGGCGCGATCGTCGCGGCGGTGTCGGTCGCGAGCACGATTCCGTACATGCCGCACGACCGCATGGACGAACTGATTCCGCTCGTGCAGCGCGAAGCGCGAGCCATTTCCGCGGAACTGGGCTGGAGCCCGCCGCAGGGTACCCGCAGGATCAAACGATGACGACTTCGACCCGGCCCGCTCCGGATGCCAGTTCCGCCTCCCCGTCGCTGATCGCGCTCGACTGGGGCACCACGTCGCTGCGCGCGTATCTGTACGACGCGCACGGCGTGCCGCTCGACACGCGCAGCCGGGCCGCCGGCGTGATGCACGTGCCGGGCGGCGGCGCGCGCGCGTTCGACGCGGTGTTCGAGGAAGCGTGCGGCGACTGGCTCGACCGTACGCCGGGCCTGCCGGTGCTCGCCGCCGGGATGGTCGGCAGCGCGCAGGGCTGGCGCGAGGCGCCGTACGTCGCGGTGCCGGCCGGCGCCGACGCGCTCGTCGCGGGCCTCATCACCGTGACGACGGCGCGCGGCGCGACGGTCTCGATCGTGCCGGGCGTGATCGCGACGGGCGAATTGCCCGACGTGATGCGCGGCGAAGAAACGCAGATCGTCGGCGCGCTCGCGAGCGATCCCACGCTTGGCGCCGATCGTTCAGGGGTACTGATCGGCCTGCCGGGCACGCATGCGAAATGGGCGTGGGTGAAGGACGGACTGATCGAGCGCTTCCAGACCTTCATGACGGGCGAGCTATTCGCGGTGCTGCGCGATCACACGATCCTCGGCCGCACGATGCGCACGGGTGCGTCGCCCGATCGTGACGCGTTCGTGCGCGGTGTATCGGTCGCACGCGGCGCGCGGCACACGGGGCTGCTCGCGACGATTTTCAGCACGCGCACGCTGGGGCTGACCGACCGGCTCGCGCCCGATGCGCAGGGCGATTACTTGTCCGGCCTGCTGATCGGCCACGAACTCAATGCGCTCGACGCGATGCTCGCGGAGCGCGGCATCGCGCTCGCGGACCAGCCGCTGCTGCTGATCGGCGACGACGGCTTGTGTTCGCGCTACGTCGATGCGCTCCGGGTATTCGGCCATGCGCATGCGCGTGTCGCCGCGCATGCGACCGAGTTAGGCCTGTGGCGGATCGCGTCGCGCGCCGGGCTCGTGCGCGCGGACGGCGAGCCCGTCTGCGCCGACCAATGAACTGCCTGAAGAGGAATTCTCGATGCCGTCCGACCTGACATTGCCCGCGCCGTACACGCCCCACGCCGCCCTGATGCGCGCATTCGACGCGTGTCCGCTGATCGCGATCATGCGCGGCATCACGCCCGCCGAAGCGGCCGACCATGGCCGCGCGCTGTACGAAGCCGGCTTCCGGATCGTCGAGGTGCCGCTCAACTCGCCCGATCCGTTCGACAGCATCGCGGCGCTGCGCCGGGCATTGCCCGACGACATGATCGTCGGCGCGGGCACGGTGCTGCGCGCCGAGTACGTCGATCGCGTGCAGGACGCGGGCGGCGCGCTGATCGTGATGCCGCACAGCGACGCGGCCGTGATCCGCCGCGCCCGCGAGCGCGGGCTGGCGAGCGCGCCGGGCGTCGCGACGCCGACCGAAGCGTTCGCGGCGCTGACGAACGGCGCCGACGTGCTGAAGATGTTCCCGGCCGAGCAGCTCGGCGTGACGGTCGTGAAGGCGTGGCGCGCGGTGGTCGACCGCGCGGTGCCGTTGATCCCGGTCGGCGGCATTTCGCCGGACAACATGCAGCCGTTCCTCGACGCCGGCGCGAACGGCTTCGGGCTCGGCTCGGCGCTGTACCGTCCCGGCCAGTCGGCGGACACGACCGCGGCGCATGCGCGCGCGTTCCAGGCCGGCTTGCGCGTCGCGCGCAGCGGAGCCGCATGATGGGCCGCCTCGCGGGCAAGGTCGCGATGGTGACGGGCGCGGGCCGCGGCATCGGTGCCGCGATCGCGCGTGCGTTCGTGCGCGAAGGCGCGGCCGTCGCGCTCGTCGACCTCGACTTCCCGCAGGCGCAGCACACGGCCGCCGCGATCGCACACGAATGCGACGGCGCGCGCGTGCTGCCGCTGCAGGCCGATGTCGCGCGGCAGCAGGCGGTGCGCGAGGCGCTCGCGCGGACGGAAGCGACGTTCGGCCCGCTCGACGTGCTCGTGAACAACGCGGGCATCAACGTGTTCGCCGATCCGCTGACGATGACCGACGACGACTGGCGGCGCTGCTTCGCGGTCGATCTCGACGGCGTGTGGCATGGCTGTCGCGCGGCGCTGGAGGGCATGGTCGAGCGCGGCCGCGGCAGCATCGTGAACATCGCGTCGACGCATGCGTTCAGGATCATCCCGGGCTGCTTTCCGTACCCGGTCGCGAAGCACGGCGTGCTCGGCCTCACACGCGCGCTCGGCATCGAATACGCGGCGCGCAACGTGCGCGTGAACGCGATCGCGCCGGGCTACATCGAGACGCAGCTGACGCGCGACTGGTGGGACGCGCAGCCCGATCCGGCCGCCGCGCGCGCGCAGACGCTCGCGCTGCAGCCGATGAAGCGGATCGGCCGCCCGGAGGAGGTCGCGATGACGGCCGTGTTCCTGGCGTCCGACGAGGCGCCGTTCATCAATGCCGCGTGCATCACCGTCGATGGCGGGCGCGCGGCGCTGTATCACGACTGACACGATTGACGTAACGATTCGAAAGACCGCACGTGCGACGGCCGCGCGTACGCTGCGTCGAAACCAACAAGCGGCTGCATCCTGTTCGATGAAAACAAGGAGACACTGGAGATGAAACGCAGAACGTTCGTAACGCTGGCCGCCGCGGCGGCGGTGGTGATGGGCAGCCCGGTCGCGCACGCGGCCGATCCGGTCAAGATCGGCTTCCTGGTGAAGCAGCCTGAAGAACCGTGGTTCCAGGACGAGTGGAAATTCGCCGAGATCGCCGCGAAGCAGAAGGGCTTCACGCTCGTGAAGATCGGCGCGCCGTCCGGCGAGAAGGTGATGAGCGCGATCGACAACCTGTCCGCGCAGAAGGCGCAGGGCTTCGTCATCTGCACGCCCGACGTGAAACTCGGGCCGGGCATCGTCGCGAAGGCGAAGTCGCACAACCTGAAGATGATGACGGTCGACGACCGCCTCGTCGACGGCGCGGGCAAGCCGATCGAGTCGGTGCCGCACATGGGGATTTCCGCGTACAACATCGGCAAGCAGGTCGGCGACGGCATCGCGGCCGAGATCAAGAAGCGCGGCTGGGACATGAAGGACGTCGGCGCGATCGACATCACCTACGAGCAGTTGCCGACCGCGCACGACCGCACGAGCGGCGCGACCGACGCGCTGGTCGCCGCCGGCTTCCCGAAGGCGAACGTGATCGCGGCGCCGCAGGCGAAGACCGATACGGAGAACGCGTTCAACGCGGCGAACATCGCGCTCACGAAGAACCCGCAGTTCAAGCACTGGGTCGCGTACGGCCTGAACGACGAGGCCGTGCTCGGCGCGGTGCGCGCGGCCGAAGGGCGTGGCTTCAAGGCCGACAACATGATCGGCATCGGCATCGGCGGTTCCGATTCGGCGTTGAACGAGTTCAAGAAGCCGCAGCCGACGGGCTTCTACGGCACCGTGATCATCAGCCCGAAGCGCCACGGCGAGGAAACCTCGGACCTGATGTACACGTGGATCACGCAGGGCAAGGCGCCGCCGCCGCTGACGCTGACGACCGGCATGCTCGCGACGCGCGACAACGTGGCGAAGGTGCGCGAGGAGATGGGGCTTGCGTCGAAGTAAGCGGCCCGCCGGCTGCCGCGGCGATGCGGCGGCCGGCGGTCGATCGATCTGGAAGTGGGGAGACGACGTGTCAGCGGCACTGCGTTTTGACAATATCGGCAAGGTATTTCCCGGCGTGCGCGCACTCGACGGCATTTCGTTCGACGTGCATGCGGGCGAGGTGCATGGCCTGATGGGCGAGAACGGCGCGGGCAAGTCGACGCTGCTGAAGATTCTCGGCGGCGAATACCAGCCCGATGCGGGCAGCGTGCTGGTCGACGGCCGGCCCGTGCAGTTCGCGAATGCGGCCGCGTCGATCGCGGCCGGCATCGCGGTGATTCACCAGGAATTGCAGTACGTGCCCGACCTCACGGTCGCGGAGAACCTGCTGCTCGGCCGCCTGCCGAACGCGTTCGGCTGGGTGAAAAAGCGCGAGGCGAAGCGTTACGTGCGCGAGCGGCTCGCCGAGATGGGCGTCGATCTCGATCCCGACGCGCGGCTCGGGCGGTTGTCGATCGCGCAGCGGCAGATGGTCGAGATCTGCAAGGCGCTGATGCGCAACGCCCGCGTGATCGCGCTCGACGAACCGACGAGTTCGCTGTCGCATCGCGAGACGGAAGTGCTGTTCAAGCTGGTCGACGATCTGCGCGCGCAGGGCCGCGCGCTGATTTACATCTCGCACCGGATGGACGAGATCTACCGGCTGTGCGACGCGTGCACGATCTTCCGCGACGGGCGCAAGATCGCGTCGCACGACGCGCTGGCCGACGTGCCGCGCGAGCGGCTCGTCGCCGAGATGGTCGGGCGCGAGATCGCGGACATCTACCATTACGCGCCGCGCACGCTCGGCGATGTGCGGTTTTCCGCCGAAGGCGTCGACGGCCCGGCGCTGCGCGAACCGGCGAGCTTCTCGGTGCGCGCGGGCGAGATCGTCGGCTTCTTCGGGCTCGTCGGCGCCGGGCGCAGCGAGCTGATGCGGCTCGTGTACGGCGCGGACCGCCGGCGCGCGGGCACGCTGACGCTCGACGGCAAGCGCATCGACGTGAAGCGCACCGGCGACGCGATCCGCCACGGCATCGTGCTGTGCCCCGAGGACCGCAAGGAAGAAGGGATCATCGCGATCGCGTCGGTCGCCGAGAACATCAACATCAGCTGCCGCCGCCATTCGCTGCGCGCGGGGTTGTTCATCAACGGCAAGACCGAAAGCGAAACGGCCGACCGCTTCATCCAGCGGTTGAAGATCAAGACGCCGAACCGGCGCCAGAAGATCCGCTTCCTGTCGGGCGGCAACCAGCAGAAGGCGATCCTGTCGCGCTGGCTCGCGGAGCCCGACCTGAAGGTCGTGATCCTCGACGAGCCGACGCGCGGGATCGACGTCGGCGCTAAGCACGAGATCTACGACGTGATCTACCGGCTCGCGGAGCGCGGCTGCGCGATCGTGATGGTGTCGTCGGAACTGCCGGAAGTGCTCGGCGTGTCCGACCGCATCGTCGTGATGCGCGAAGGCCGGATCGCCGGCGAGCTGCCGCGCGCCGACGCGAACGAGCATGCGGTGCTGAACCTCGCGCTGCCGCAGACGAGCGCGGTCGAGGCGGCCTGACGCGCCCGGATACACCGGAACATTCGAATCGAACACGCGCGGCGCGGGCCGCGCGATGCAGGAGCAGGAGACACACCATGCAAGTCAACGAAAACCTTGCCAGCGCCGCCGGGAAGCCGTCGGCCGACGCGCTGGTTCCGCAGCAGAGCGACCGCCAGAAGTGGTGGCAGCATCTGACCGAATACAGCCTGATCGCGATCTTCGCGGTGATGTTCATCACGATGTCGCTGACCGTCGATCACTTCTTCTCGATCGACAACATGCTCGGCCTCGCGCTGTCGATCTCGCAGATCGGCATGGTCGCGTGCACGATGATGTTCTGCCTGGCGTCGCGCGACTTCGACCTGTCGATCGGCTCGACCGTCGCGTTCTCGGGCGTGCTGTGCGCGATGGTGCTGAACGCGACCGACAACACGTTCGTCGCGATCGTCGCGGCGGTCGCGGCCGGCGCCGCGATCGGCTTCGTGAACGGCGCGGTGATCGCGTACCTGCGCATCAACGCGCTGATCACGACGCTCGCGACGATGGAGATCGTGCGCGGGCTCGGCTTCATCGTGTCGAAGGGGCAGGCGGTCGGCGTGTCGTCGGATACCTTCATCGCGCTCGGCGGGCTGTCGATGTTCGGCGTATCGCTGCCGATCTGGGTCACGCTGCTGTGCTTCATCGGCTTCGGCGTGCTGCTGAACCAGACCGTGTACGGCCGCAACACGCTCGCGATCGGCGGCAATCCGGAAGCGTCGCGGCTCGCGGGGATCAACGTCGAACGCACGCGCGTGTACATCTTCCTGATCCAGGGTGCGGTCACGGCCCTCGCGGGCGTGATCCTCGCGTCGCGCATCACGTCGGGCCAGCCGAACGCCGCGCAGGGCTTCGAGCTGAACGTGATCTCCGCATGCGTGCTCGGCGGCGTGTCGCTGATGGGCGGCCGCGCGACGATCTCGGGCGTCGTGATCGGCGTGCTGATCATGGGCACCGTCGAGAACGTGATGAACCTGCTGAACATCGATGCGTTCTACCAGTACCTGGTGCGTGGCGCGATCCTGCTCGCGGCCGTGCTGCTCGACCAGCTGAAGAACCGCGGCGTACGCGACTAACCGACTGTTTCCACGGAGACGACCCGCATGACCATCGATACTTCCGCGCCCGACTCGCAGGCTACGCACGCCGCGAGCGACGCGCGTTTCGCGCGCTACCCGAGCCTCGAGGATCGCGCGGTGCTGATCACGGGCGGCGCGACCGGCATCGGCGCGTCGTTCGTCGAGCACTTCGCGGAACAGGGCGCGCGCGTCGCGTTCGTCGACCTCGACGCGGCGGCCGGCGCCGCGCTCGCCGAACGCCTCGCGCACGTGCGCCATGCGCCGCTGTTCCTGTCGTGCGACCTGACCGACATCGATGCGCTGCGCCATGCGATCGATGCGATCCGCGCGCGCATCGGCGCGATCGCGGTGCTCGTGAACAACGCGGCGAACGACGCGCGCCACGCGATCGGCGACGTGACGCCCGCGTCGTTCGACGCGGGCATCGCGGTGAACCTGCGTCACCAGTTCTTCGCCGCACAGGCGGTGATCGACGACATGAAGCGGCAGGGCGGCGGCGCGATCATCAATCTTGGCTCGATCAGCTGGATGCTGAAGAACGGCGGCTATCCGGTCTACGTGATGGCTAAGGCGGCCGTGCAGGGCCTGACGCGCGGCCTCGCGCGCGATCTCGGCCCGTTCGGCATCCGCGTGAATTCGCTGGTGCCCGGCTGGGTGATGACCGACAAGCAGCGCCGGCTGTGGCTCGACGACGCGGGCCGCGCGGCGATCAAGGCCGGCCAGTGCCTCGACGCCGAACTGCTGCCGGCCGACCTCGCCCGGATGGCGCTGTTTCTCGCGGCCGACGACAGCCGGATGATCACCGCGCAGGACGTGATCGTCGACGGCGGCTGGGCCTGACCGTTCGCACCGACCTGCATCGTTCTTCGACGAAGGAAAGGAGCTCACCATGACCGCCACGTCCTCGCGCGCATCGTCGTCCACCAGCCAGTCGCGCCGCGCGCGCCTGGCCGCCGCCGCCCAGCCGGTCAGCCCGGGCCCGCAGACAGCCGTGTTCGCGCAGGGCGTCGGCGCCGCGCATGCGGCGGCCGTCACGCTGTCGAACGCGTCGCTGCGGCTCGACGTGCTGCCGCATCTCGGCGGCGGCATCGCGCGCTTCGACTGGCGCGGCGAGAACGGCGCGCTGGTGCCGGTGTTCCGCCGTTGCGAGCACCCGGAGACGGCGACGGACCCGAACGAGCTCGCGTGCTATCCGCTGCTGCCGTACTCGAACCGGATCGGCGACGGGCGCTTCCAATGCGACGGGCGCAAGGTCGCGGTGCCGCGCAACCGCCGCGACGAGCCGCTGCCGATCCACGGCGACGGCTGGCTCGCGCGGTGGCAGGTGGACGATGCGACCGACACGTCGCTGCAACTGTCGCTCGACCGTGCCGCCGGCGCGCCGTATGCGTTCCGCGCGATCCAGTCGTTCGAACTCGACGACGCGACGCTGTCGATCGCGTTGACGATCGAGAACGCGGGGCGCACGCGGCTGCCGTTCGGGCTTGGCGTGCATCCGTTTCTCGTGCGCGATGCGGTGACCGAGCTGGCCGCGGCGGCGGGCGGATTGTGGCTGTCGGGCGCCGATTTCCTGCCGGTGCGGCACGTGAGCGTGCCGCCGGCCTGGCAGTTCGGCGTCGCGTATCCGCTGCCGGCCACGCTCGTCAATCATGCGTTCACCGGCTGGGGCGGCCACGCGACGGTGAGCTGGCCGCGCCGCCGGCTGTTACTGACCGTCGCGGCCGACGCCGACGCGTACGTGCTCTATACGCCGCCGGGCGAGGATTTCTTCTGCTTCGAGCCGGTCGATCATCCGATCAACGCGGTGAACCTGCCGGGCGGTGCGGCCGCGCACGGGATGACGCTGCTCGCGCCCGGCGAGCGGCTCACGCGGCGTTTCGCGTTCACCGTCGAGCGTGCCGATGCGCGTAGCAATGCCACGACCCGCGAGGGAGCCCGGCGACGCGGGTAAAATACGCGGTCTACCAACGGTTTGCCGCGAGTACCCGCCATGTCTTCCCCGCTTACTTTCATTGAATCGCTGCGCGCCGCGTGGCAGCGCACGAATTCGCTGCTGTGCGTCGGCCTCGACCCCGAGCCGTCGCGCTTTCCCGTGCAGTTCGACGGTCAGCCCGACGCGATCTTCGAATTCTGCCGGCAGATCGTCGACGCGACCGCGCCGTACGCGAGCGCGTTCAAGCCGCAGATCGCGTACTTCGCCGCGCATCGCGCGGAAGACCAGCTCGAGCGGCTGATCGCGCACATCCATCTGCAGCATCCGGGCCTGCCGGTGATCCTCGACGCGAAGCGCGGCGACATCGGCAGCACGGCCGAGCAGTACGCGCGCGAAGCGTTCGAGCGTTATCGCGCGGACGCCGTCACGGTGAACCCGTACATGGGCTACGACTCGGTCGAGCCGTACTTCGAGCACGAAGGCAAGGGCGTGATCGTGCTGTGCCGCACGTCGAACCCGGGCGGCTCGGACCTGCAGTTCCTCGACACCAATGGCCGGCCGCTGTACCAGGTCGTCGCCGACCTCGCGGCGAACAAGTGGAACGCGCGGAACGGCCAGCTCGGCCTCGTGGTCGGCGCGACGTTCCCGAAGGAAATCGAGATCGTGCGCGGGATCGTCGGCGACATGCCGCTCTTGATTCCCGGCATCGGCGCGCAGGGCGGCGACGTGCAGGCGACCGTCAACGCAGGCCGCACGGCCGACGGCACCGGGATGATGATCAACTCGTCGCGCGCGATCCTGTACGCGAGCAAGGGCGAGGATTTCGCCGAAGCCGCGGCGCTCGCCGCGCAGAAGACGCGCGACACGATCAACGCGCATCGCTGATCGAATCGCACGACACCGCCCGGCGGGCCCGCTGGGCGGTTGGCGCCGGCCCCGCCCCCGTGGGCCGGCGCCGCCTCCTCGCATTCCCCCTTCGCTTTCCTCGATCCTCCCTGGCGCACGCGAACAACTTTCCGTCGCTTCCGTATCGCATGGGCGCAATTTATTCGCGCGATGCTGCCGCTTGTCACCGATCCGTCACAAAAATGTCAAGAAAAGGAGCGACGCCATGCCCAAGCTGTCCCGCCGTCTTCTGAGCGCGTTCGCCGCATCGCTGTGCATGACGTTCGCCCATGCGGCGGATCTGTCGCACTGGCCCGCCGACAGCGCGAAGGCGCTGAACGCGATGATCGCCGCGCACGCGAACCGTGGCGACTACGCGGTGTTCGACGCCGACAACACGACCTACCGCTACGACCTCGAGGAATCGCTGCTGCCGTACCTCGAGAACCACGGCGTGCTGACGCGCGACTCGCTCGACCCGTCGCTGAAGCTGATCCCGTTCAAGGATTCCGCCGACTACAAGGAATCGCTGACGAGCTATTACTACCGGCTGTGCGAGATCGACGATCTGGTCTGCTATCCGTGGATCGCGCAGGCGTTCGCCGGCCAGTCGCTCGCCGACCTGAAGCGCCACATCGACGCGATGCTCGCCGACGGCAAGCCGATCCCGATCCGCTACTGGCAGGGCGACAAGGTCGTCGACGGCACGGTGAACCCGCCGCGCTTCTTTCGCGGGATGCAGGAGCTGTACAACGCGCTGCGCGAGAACGGCATCGAGGTCTACGTGATGACGGCCGCGCACGAGGAGCTGGCGCGCCTCGTGCTGGCCGATCCGAAGTACGGCTACAACGTGAAGCCGCAGAACGTGATCGGCGTGACGACGCTGCTGCGCAACCCGGCGACCGGCGCGCTGACCACGTCGCGGCTGCAGATCAAGGCCGGCAAGTACGACGAGGCCGCGAACCGCGACCTCGTGATCACGCCGTTCCTGATGAACCCGATGACGTGGTACGAAGGCAAGCTCGGTTCGATCGTCGGCTGGATCGACCAGTGGAAGAAGCCGGTGCTCGTCGCGGGCGACACGCCGACGTCCGACGGCTACATGCTGCTGAACGCGACCGATGTCGCGCGCGGCGGCGTGCGCGTGTGGGTCAACAAGAAGGACAAGCAGATGGCGCAGATCCGCGCGTGGTCGGACGAATCGGCCGCGAAGCAGAAGGCGCTCCGCCTGCCGGTGACGGCGGACAAGAACTGGATCGTCGTGAAGCCCGACGCGATCCAGTAAGGAAGCGAGGGCGGGCGCGGTACGTGCGCCCGGCCCGATCAGCCTTCGCGCTCGTCGAGCAGCTTCAGCAGCCCGCGCAGCGCATGCGCGGCTGCCTGCGTGCGGATCTGTTCGCGGTCGCCCTTGAACACCCGCGTCTCGACATCGGTATGCAGCCGGTTGCTCCAGGCGAACGACACGGTGCCGACCGGCTTCTTCTCGCTGCCGCCGCCCGGGCCCGCGATGCCGGTGACGGACAGCGCGACCTGCGCGCGGCTGTTGCGCAGCGCGCCCTCGGCCATCGCGCGCGCGACGGGCTCGCTGACGGCGCCGTGCTTGTCGATCAGGTCGGCCGGCACGCCGATCATCTCGATCTTGGCCTGGTTCGAGTACGTGACGAAGCCGCGCTCGAACCACTGGCTGCTGCCGGAAATGTCGGTGATCGCGGTGGCGATCATCCCGCCGGTGCAGGATTCGGCGGTGGCGAGCGTGAGATGCTCGTCACGCAGCTTGTTGCCTGCGCGGATCGCAAGCTGGTGGACGACGGAATCGGTTGGCATGCGCGTCGGGAAACGGGAGTCGGGAAATCGGTCAGCCGACCACGGAGCGCCACAGCGCGATCACGAGCAGCGTCATGAACGCGGCGACCAGATCGTCGACCATGATGCCGAGCCCGCCTTTCAGGCGGCGGTCGAAGTAGCGGATCGGCGGCGGCTTGAGCATGTCGAAGAAGCGGAACGCGACGAACGCCCACAACTGGCCGACGAAGGTCGCGGGCGTGACGAACAGCATCACGAGCCAGATCGCGACGATCTCGTCCCAGACGACGGCGCCCGGGTCGGCCACGCCGGCCTTCTTCGCGGTGAAACCGGTGACCCACGTGCCGGCCGCGAAGCCGACGGCGATCAGCGCCCACCATTCGGGCACCGTCAGGTAGCGGTTGAGCACGACGAACGTGAGCCAGCCGAACAGCGAGCCGAACGTGCCGGGCATGAGCGGCGCGAGCCCGCTGCCGAAGCCGAGCGACACGAGATGCGCGGGGTGCGACAGCATGAAGCGGGCCGTCACGCGGGTCGGCGCGGGCGGCGCGGCGCCGGGCTCGGCCGCGGCGTGCGCGGGCGTCGGATCAGTCTGCATGGAAGTGGTCGAAGCCGTGCAACGTGAGAGCGAGGGGCGCGCCGGCGGCGTCGCGCCACGCGATGGCGGGGTGCGCCGACGGCGCGGACAACGCGTGTATTGTACCGATTCGCGTGACCGGCACGCCGGCCGCGGCGCCGGCCGCTTCGACCGCCGCGCGGGCCGCCGCCGGCGCGGTGAAGCACAGTTCGTAGTCGTCGCCGCCCGCCAGCGTGCAGCGGCGCTGCACGTCGGCCGGCAGCGTCGCGAGCGCGGCCGAGCGCGGCACCGCGTCGGCGTCGATCTCGGCGCGCACGTTCGAGCGCGTCAGGATGTGCTGGAGGTCGCCGGCCAAGCCGTCCGACAGGTCGAGCGCCGCGTGCGCGACGCCCGCGAGCGCCAGGCCGAGCGCGACGCGCGGTTCGGGCCGCTCGAGCGCGCGCCGGAACGCGGCAGCTTCATCCGCACCGGCCGTCCATTCGCCGCGGGCGACGCCGAGGCCCGCGCGCGCATCGCCGAGCGTGCCGGATACCCATACGTCGTCGCCGTCGCGCGCGGCATCGCGCCGCAGCGCCGCGTCGGGCGCGACTTCGCCGAACACGGTCACGCACAGGTTCAGCGGCCCGCTCGTCGTGTCGCCGCCGATCAGTTCGCAGCCGTATCGCTCGGCCAGCGCGAACAGCCCGTTGCTGAACGCCTCGAGCCATGCGGCGTCGGCGCGCGGCAGCGCGCACGCGAGCGTGAACGCGCGCGGCTCGGCGCCCATCGCCGCGAGGTCCGACAGGTTGACCGCGAGCGTCTTGTGGCCGAGCGCGTCGGGCGCGACATCGGGGAAGAAGTGGCGGCCTTCCACCAGCATGTCCGTCGAAATGGCCAGCAATTTCCCGGATCGGGGCGCAATCAGTGCGCAATCGTCGCCGATGCCGAGCGTCGACGCGCGGGCGCCCTGCGCGGCGCGGCGCGTGAAGAAGCGTTCGATCAGCGAAAACTCGGAGAGGGCGGCTGGCACGGCGGGCGATCCGAAACGGTTGAAGGAACGGCATTGTACGAGGCGGGCGACGGCGCTCCTGTACTGTCCAGTTCATTTTTGTCGCGACTGTTGCACCCGAATCGCCGGTCTGGCGGCCGATGATTGGCGCTACAATGCCGTCGAACAGTTATTCTAATCCGCCCGTCTCGAGACACATGTCCACCCAAGCCTCCTCCAAAGCCAAGCTCCGCGAAGCCGCGCTCGACTATCACGAATTTCCGACCCCCGGCAAAATCGCGATCGCCCCGACCAAGCAGATGATCAACCAGCGCGATCTCGCGCTCGCGTATTCGCCGGGTGTGGCGTACGCGTGCGAGGAGATCGTCGAGAACCCGCTGAACGCCGCGCGCTTCACCGCGCGCAGCAACCTGGTCGGCGTCGTGACGAACGGCACGGCGGTGCTCGGTCTCGGCAACATCGGCCCGCTCGCGTCGAAGCCGGTGATGGAAGGCAAGGCCGTGCTGTTCAAGAAGTTCGCGGGCATCGACGTGTTCGACATCGAACTGAACGAATCGGACCCGCACAAGCTCGTCGACGTGATCGCCGCGCTGGAGCCCACCTTCGGCGGGATCAACCTCGAAGACATCAAGGCGCCGGACTGCTTCATCGTCGAGCGCGAAGCCCGCAAGCGGATGAAGATCCCGGTGTTCCACGACGACCAGCACGGCACCGCGATCGTCGTGGCCGCGGCCGTCACGAACGGCCTGAAGGTCGTCAACAAGGACATCAAGAAGGTCAAGCTCGTCGCGTCGGGCGCCGGCGCGGCCGCGCTCGCGTGTCTCGACCTGCTGGTCGACATTGGCCTGCCGCTCGAGAACATCACGGTGACCGACCTGGCCGGCGTGGTCTACAAGGGCCGCACCGAGCTGATGGACCCGGACAAGGAGCGTTTCGCGCGCGAAACCGACGCCCGCACGCTGGCCGAAGTGATCGACGGCGCGGATATCTTCCTCGGCCTGTCGGCCGCCGGCGTGCTGAAGCAGGAGATGGTGAAGGGCATGGCCGAGCGCCCGCTGATCCTCGCGCTCGCGAATCCGACGCCGGAAATCCTGCCGGAGCTCGCGCTCGAAGTGCGCCCGGACGCCGTGCTCGCCACCGGCCGCACCGATTACCCGAACCAGGTCAACAACGTCCTGTGCTTCCCGTTCATCTTCCGCGGCGCGCTCGACGTCGGCGCGACGACGATCACGCGTGAAATGGAGATCGCGGCCGTCAATGCGATCGCCGAGCTCGCGCAGCACGAGCAGAGCGACATCGTCGCGACCGCGTACGGCATCCAGGATCTGTCGTTCGGGCCCGAATACCTGATTCCGAAGCCGTTCGATCCGCGCCTGATCGTGAAGATCGCACCGGCCGTCGCGCAGGCCGCGATGGACGGCGGCGTCGCGACGCGCCCGATCGAGGACATGGAGGCGTACCGCGTCCACCTGCAGCAATTCGTGTATCACAGCGGCACGACGATGAAGCCGATCTTCCAGATCGCGCGCGCCGCGCCGGAAGAGAAGAAGCGCGTCGTGTTCGCGGAAGGCGAAGAAGAGCGCGTGTTGCGTGCCGTTCAGATCATCGTCGACGAAAAGCTCGCGAAGCCGATCCTGATCGGCCGCCCGTCGGTGATCGAGCACCGTATCCAGCGCTACGGCCTGCGCCTCACGCCGGGCACCGATTTCACGGTCGTCAACACCGAGCACGACGAGCGTTACCGCGACTTCTGGCAGACGTACCACAAGATGATGGCGCGCAAGGGCATCAGCGAGCAGCTCGCGCGCGTCGAAATGCGTCGCCGCACGACGCTGATCGGCTCGATGCTGGTGAAGAAGGGCGAAGCGGACGGGATGATCTGCGGCACGATCAGCACCACGCACCGCCACCTGCACTTCATCGACCAGGTGATCGGCAAGCGTCCCGGCTGCAGCGTGTACGCGGCGATGAACGGCCTCGTGCTGCCGGGCCGCCAGATTTTCCTCGTGGATACGCACGTGAACGTCGATCCGACGCCGGAAGAGCTGGCCGAGATCACGATCATGGCCGCGGAAGAAGTGCGCCGGTTCGGCATCGAGCCGAAGGTCGCGCTGCTGTCGCACTCGAATTTCGGCACGAGCAATGCACCTTCGGCGAAGAAGATGCGCGATACGCTCGCGATCCTGCAGGAAACCGCGCCGGAACTGAAGGTCGACGGCGAAATGCACGGCGACGTCGCGCTCGACGCGGCGCTGCGCAAGGAAATCCTGCCGGAATCGACGCTGGAAGGCGACGCGAACCTGCTGATTCTGCCGAACATCGACGCCGCCAACATCGCGTACAACCTGCTGAAGACGGCCGCCGGCAACAACATCGCGATCGGGCCGATCCTGTTGGGCGCCGCGGAGCCGGTGCACGTGCTGACCGAATCGGCGACCGTTCGTCGCATCGTCAACATGGCGGCGCTGCTGGTGGCCGACGTGAACGCCGCGCGCTGAGCCAAAACGAACGCGCCAACCGGTCGAGCGGCTCGGCGCGCGGGAAAATTGTAAACAAAAGCAAAAAGAGGCGTGCCCGCAATGGGCACGCCGCCGGGCAGGGCGCACACGCGCTTCCCGCAAAGCAACAGCAGCATCTCTCCACTCCAGGCAGCGAGCGCGGCAAGGAGGCAGTTCTTGCCAACCGAGAGGTGCCGCACGCATTTTATCTTATGTAAGATAAATGTAGTGTAATTTCGGTAAGAAATACGGTGTCCGGCGCATCACGAGGCTTTCGATTCCCAAACGGACATTGATTCGCGCGGCCAATAACGCTACGCTAACGCCTTTGTTGGTCGTCAACTACTTGATTTAACAGCGGGAACCCTGGTTCATGGCACGCAAGTGGCTCCGCAACGGCGCGCTCGCGTCCGTCTTCGCGATGTTCGCGATGGGTATCGTCGGCACGCCGACGGGCAGTCTGGTTTCCGCCGCTTACGCACGGGAGGCCGTTCCGGCCGACGTGGCTGCCAGCGGGCTCGATACGATCCCGACTGCCAGTCTTCCGCGCGAGGCCGTGACCACGCTGGGCCTGATCGGCGCCGGTGGCCCCTATCCGTACGAGAAAGACGGCGTCGTATTCGGCAATCGCGAGCGAATCCTGCCGAAAGCGAAGCGCGGCTACTACCATGAGTACACGGTGCCGACGCCGCGTGCGCGCAATCGCGGCGCGCGCCGGATCGTCTGTGGCGGGCCGTTGCGCCGGATCGACAACTGTTATTACACGGGCGACCACTACAACAGTTTTAAACGTATTGTTGAATGACTTCGGGACGAATGGCATGAGCGACTCCATCTACGCGCACGATACGGCGGCGGCGGAACTGTTCGCGGCCGGCGACGGCAATCTGTTTCAGCGTGTGATTCAGCTGCACGCGGCGGCGCAGGCCGGCGGCACGCCGGAGCAACAGGAAGCCGAGCCCGGGCTTTCATCGAACGAGGAGCCTATGAGCCTTTTCACGACCGTGCGACCCAATCTCGTGCAGTCGATCCGCGCGTTCCGCGTGCAGGATCTCGCCGACGAAGCCGGTCGGCTCGGCCAGCATTTCCTGTATGCGTATTGCGGCGCCGCGCAGTCGAAGCAGGAAGTGATGGAAACGATCGCGACCTCGTTCCTGTTTCCGAAGCATTTCGGGAAAAACTACGACGCACTGTACGACTGCCTCACCGACCTCGTCGCGAAGGCGGGCGCGCAGCCCGGTTTCGTGATCGTCCTCGAAGGGCTGCCGATCGCGCAGAAATTCGACAAGGAAGGGCGCGAAACGCTGCTCGACGTGTTCCGCGAGGCGGCCGAATTCTGGGCCGAGCGCAAGGTCGCGTTCCGGGTGTTCTACTCGTTCGCGTAAGCGCATCGGCCCGCGTGGCCGATTCGCCGAACGACCCGTCAAAAGCCCGCTTCGAGCGGGCTTTTTTGCGTCTGCGATTCGCGCTCGACTGCATGGCGTGGTGCGCGAAGCAGGTGCGGGGTCGAACCGTTCAACGCGGCGCGCCGACGCGCTTTACCACCCGCCCCAGCGCGCCGCCAGCGCCGCAAGCACGGCCGCACCGGCGGTTTCGGTGCGCAGCACGCGCGGCCCGAGCGACAGCGCGGTGAACCCGCGTGCGCGGGCCGCATGTTCCTCGTCGGGCGACAGCCCGCCTTCGGGTCCGATCAGCAGCGTGACGGCCGCCGCGGGCGGCGCGTCGGGCAGCGACGCGAACGGGCTGCTCGCGCGCGGCGACAGCAGCAGCCGCAGCTCGCCGTCGGCCGGCGCGGCCGGCAGCGCGTCGAGCCACGCGTTGAAGCCGGCGACCGGCGCGACGTCGGGCACGCGGTTGCGTCCGCATTGCTCGCACGACGCGCGCACGACGCCGCGCCAGTGCGCGACGCGCTTGTCCGCCCGTTCGCCGGACAGCTTCACGACGCCGCGCGCGGTTGACAGCGGCACGACCGCCGCGACGCCGAGCTCGACGGCCTTCTCGATCACCCAGTCCATCTTGTCGCCGCCGGCGATCCCCTGCGCGAGCGTCACGCGATAGGGCGGCTCGGCCTCGGCGGGCTCGAACGTATCGACCTGCACGAGCGCGCTGCGCTTGTCGACTTCGACGAGCCGTGCGCGGTACTGGCCGCCCGTGCCGTCGAACAGCGCGAGCACGTCGCCGGGCTGCAGGCGCAGCACCTGCACGTGGCGCGCGACGTCGGCCGGCAACGCGAGCGTGGCGTCGACGCGCAGCGCGGCGTCGACGAAAAAGCGCGGCACGGCCGCGGTGGTGGTGGCTTCGTTCATGCGTGTGGCGGTTTCGGTCATGCGTCGAGACGGCACCCGAGCGCCCAGCGGTAGCCGTCGAGATCCTCGATCTGCGCGAACCGGTCGCCCCAGAACTGGTCCTGCGGCGCGCTCAGCGATTTCGCGCCCGCGTCGAGCGCGCGCTGCCAGGTGGCGTCGACGTCGTCGACATACAGATAGAACGATTGCGGCGCGGTGGCGTTCGCGCGCTTCGGCGTGAGCGCGGGCGAGCCGAACGCGCCTTCGGGCGCGAACATCACGATCAACTGGCCGCGATAGGCCATCTCGACGTGCATGATCACGCCGTCCTCGTCGTGCACGTCGCGTAGCGTGAAGCCGAATGCGGCCTGGAAGAAGTCGATGGCCGCGCGCGCGCTGCGTACGGCCAGGTAGGGCGTCAACCAAGGCACGTTGGCCGGACGTGGATCGGTCATGAAAATCTCCTGTTGCACAGTGTCGGCGCTTCTCGCGCCTGCGCCGGTCTCATGCTGGAACAGCGGAACGTCAGGGCCGTCCGGCTGTTCAGCGGCGAACGCCCAGTGTATCGCGCAGCGCGCGCGGCAGGGCAAAGAGGGACGCATGCAGCCGCGCATCGTAGTAGCGCAGGCCGTCGACGCGGCGGGCCGCGAGCCGATCGTCGACGTCGTGCGCGAACAGCGCGGCCGCATCGAGCGTGTCGCTCGCGATCGCCATCAGCCACTGCGAGCCGTACAGCGGCACGTGCGCGGACAGCGGATCGACGACCGCGAAGCTCGCGCGCAGGTCGTCGAGCAGCGCGGCGATGCGTGCGGCATGGAACACCGGCGAGCCCAGATGCATCGAGATCGCGCCGCAGCGCGTGAGGATCCGCTTGAGCCGCGCGTAGAACCCGCGCGTATAGAGGCCGGCCGCCGGCGAATCGGGCGGCGTGAGGTCGAACACGACGAGATCGAAATGTTCGACCGTCGAATCGACGAAGTGCGCGGCGTCGCCGATCACGACCTCGACGCGCGGGTCGTCGAGCGCGCCCTGGTGCACGTCGTCGAGATAGCGGCGCGCCATCCCGACTACCTCGTCGTCGAGTTCGGCGATCACGATCCGTTCGATGCACGCGTGCTTGAGCAGCTGGCGCGCCGCGCCGCCGTCGCCGCCGCCGAGCACGAGCGCCTTCCTCGGCGCCGGATGCGCGAGCGCGGCCGGGTGCGTCATGCACTCGTGATAGACGAATTCGTCGCCGACCGACGTCATCGGTCGGCCGTCCAGCGTGAACAGCCGGCCGAGCTGCGGGGTTTCCCAGACTTCGATCTGCTGGTGCGAGGACGCGACGTGCGCGAGCCGCCGCGCGTTCGGGAAGCCGTAGGTGGCGTCGGGCGTCGGGTGAAAGAGAAGGGTGGTGCTCACGGGCGGGGCCGCTGGGGCAGGCAGTTCCGACGCCTGAATTATAGGAGGCAGGCGGTTTGGCGGAAAACCGTGCCGGAACACTACGCGCCGACAAGGGAAATGTCAGCCCATCTGTTAAAATGACGAGCTTTGCAGCCCCGTCCGTTGGCTCCGTCCGCTTCGCGTCCGTCAGGCGCCGCACCGCGCGCCGGGAACGATTGACGCTCGAGCTTCCGGATGCCGCCGTGCCCCGTTTCCTCGACTCGTTCTCCGGACTCGACATGACGACTTCGTCTCCCGCCTCCACCACCCTGATGGCCAACGCGATCCGTGCGCTCGCGATGGACGCCGTCCAGCAAGCGAACTCCGGCCACCCCGGCATGCCGATGGGCATGGCCGAAATCGGCGTCGCACTCTGGTCGCGCCATCTGAAGCACAACCCGACGAATCCGCACTGGGCCGATCGCGACCGTTTCGTGCTGTCGAACGGCCATGGCTCGATGCTGCTGTACTCGCTGCTGCACCTGACCGGCTACGACCTGCCGATCGAAGAGCTGAAGAATTTCCGCCAGCTGCACTCGAAGACCCCGGGCCACCCGGAATACGGGATCACGCCGGGCGTCGAGACGACCACCGGCCCGCTCGGCCAGGGTCTCGCGAACGCGGTCGGCATGGCGCTCGGCGAAGCGCTGATGGCCGACGAGTTCAACCGTGACGGCGCGAAGATCGTCGATCACCACACGTACGTGTTCCTCGGCGACGGCTGCCTGATGGAAGGCATCTCGCACGAAGCCTGCTCGCTCGCGGGCACGCTGAAGCTGAACAAGCTGATCGCGCTGTACGACGACAACGGCATCTCGATCGACGGCGATGTCGTGAACTGGTTCCACGACGACACGCCGAAGCGCTTCGAAGCGTACGGCTGGAACGTGATCCCGAACGTGAACGGCCACGACGTCGACGCGGTCGACGCGGCCATCGCGAAGGCGAAGCTGTCGGACAAGCCGACGCTGATCTGCTGCAAGACGGTGATCGGCAAGGGCGCGGCCACCAAGGCCGGCGGCCACGACGTGCACGGCGCGGCGCTCGGCGCGGAAGAAATCGCGAAGACGCGCGAAGCGCTCGGCTGGAAGTGGGAGCCGTTCGTGATTCCGCAGGAAGTCTACGCGGCATGGGACGCGAAGGAAGCCGGCAAGCGCGCCGAGTCGGAGTGGGACGCGACGTTCGCCGCGTATCGCGCGAAGTTCCCGGCGGAAGCCGCCGAATTCGAGCGCCGGATGGCCAACAAGCTGCCGGCCGACTGGGCCGAGAAGGCTGCGGCGATCATCGCCGGCGCGAACGAGCGCGCCGAGACGGTCGCGACCCGCAAGGCGTCGCAGCAGGCGATCGAGGGCCTCGCCGCCGCGCTGCCGGAGCTGCTCGGCGGCTCGGCCGACCTGACCGGCTCGAACCTGACCAACTGGAAGGCGTCGAAGGCGGTGCGCGCGAATCCGGAAGGCGCGGGCGTGCTGCTCGGCAACCACATCAACTACGGCGTGCGCGAATTCGGCATGAGCGCCGCGATCAACGGTCTCGCGCTGCACGGCGGCCACAAGCCGTTCGGCGGCACGTTCCTGACGTTCTCCGACTACAGCCGCAACGCGCTGCGCGTGGCCGCGCTGATGAAGGTGCCGTCGATCTTCGTGTTCACGCACGATTCGATCGGCCTCGGCGAAGACGGCCCGACGCACCAGTCGATCGAGCACGTGTCGAGCCTGCGCCTGATCCCGAACCACGACGTCTGGCGCCCGGCCGACACGGTCGAGACGGCCGTCGCGTGGACCCACGCGGTCGCCGCCGATCGTCCGTCGAGCCTGATCTTCAGCCGCCAGAACCTCGCGTTCAACCCGCGTACCGATGCGCAGATCGCCAACATCGAGAAGGGCGGCTACGTGCTGAAGGACTGGGACGAGGAAATCGTCGCGCGCAAGATCATCCTGATCGCGACGGGCTCGGAAGTCGAACTCGCGATGAAGGCCGTCGAGCCGCTCGCGCAGCAAGGCATCGCGGCGCGCGTCGTGTCGATGCCGTCGACCAACGTGTTCGACCGCCAGGACGCCGAATACCGCGAACGCGTGCTGCCGCACGGCGTGCGCCGCGTCGCGATCGAAGCGGGCGTGACGAGCTTCTGGCACAAGTACGTCGGCCTCGAAGGCGGCGTCGTCGGGATCGACACGTTCGGCGAATCGGCGCCGGCCGGTGTGCTGTTCAAGTACTTCGGCTTCACCGTCGAGCACGTCGTCGAGACGGCCAAGGCCGTGCTGGCCTAAAAGCATACGCGGCGCGCGCCACCCGTTGCGCGCGTCGCACCGTGAAGCTGCACGAAACGAATTTTTTCAGCCATCAGGAGATAGACCATGACGATTCGCGTCGCAATCAACGGCTACGGCCGTATCGGCCGCAACACGCTGCGCGCGTTCTATGAAAACGGCAAGAAGCACGATCTCGAGATCGTCGCGATCAACGACCTGGGCGATGCGAAGACCAACGCGCACCTGACCCAGTACGACACCGCGCACGGCAAGTTCCCGGGCGAAGTGTCGGTCGACGGCGACTACCTCGTCGTGAACGGCGACAAGATCCGCGTGCTGGCGAACCGCAACCCGGCCGAACTGCCGTGGGGCGAGCTGGGCGTCGACGTCGTGATGGAATGCACGGGCTTCTTCACGACGAAGGAAAAGGCGAGCGCGCACCTGAAGGGCGGCGCGAAGAAGGTGATCATCTCGGCGCCGGGCGGCAAGGACGTCGACGCGACGATCGTCTACGGCGTGAACCACGACGTGCTGAAGGCCGAGCACACGGTCATCTCGAACGCATCGTGCACGACGAACTGCCTCGCGCCGCTCGTCAAGCCGCTGAACGACAAGATCGGCCTCGAAACCGGCCTGATGACGACGATCCACGCGTACACGAACGACCAGGTGCTGACGGACGTCTATCACGAAGACCTGCGCCGCGCGCGTTCGGCCACCCACAGCCAGATCCCGACGAAGACGGGTGCCGCATCGGCCGTCGGCCTCGTGCTGCCGGAACTGAACGGCAAGCTCGACGGCTACGCGATCCGCGTCCCGACGATCAACGTGTCGATCGTCGACCTGTCGTTCATCGCGAAGCGCGACACGACGGTCGAGGAAGTCAACGCGATCATGAAGGAAGCATCGGAAGGCGCGCTGAAGGGCATCCTCGGCTACAACGACGCACCGCTGGTGTCGATCGACTTCAACCACAACCCGGCTTCGTCGACGTTCGACGCGACGCTGACCAAGGTGTCGGGCCGCCTCGTGAAGGTGTCGAGCTGGTACGACAACGAGTGGGGTTTCTCGAACCGCATGCTGGATACGGCAATCGCATTCGCGAACGCGAAGTAATCCCGCCCGTCGCGCGGCCGGCGTGGCGAACGAACCCGGCCCGGGGTTTCCCGGCCGGGTTTTTTATTGCCCGGCGTGCGCCGTCGCGTGCTCGACCGCATCGACGAACGCGCGCTTCAGCGGGCTGTCGAGATCGGTCCACGCGAGCCCGATGCCGCTACGGTGACCGGCCAGGTCGAGCGGTCGCGCGAGCACGTTCGGCGGCAGCGCGTTGGCCGCCTGCGCCGGAATCAGCCCGATCCCCATCCCCGCCGCGACGAGCGCGAGCATCGTCGTGAATTCGCCGAATTCCTGAGCGATCTCGAGCGTCGTGCCCGCGCGGCTCAGCGCGAGCAGCATGTCGTCGTGAAAGCCGGGCGCGTAGCGGCGCGCGAGCACGAACGCGGGGTGGTCGCGCAACGCGGCCGGCGCGATCGTGTCGTACGCGGCGAGCGGATGATCCAGCGGCAGTGCGACGACGAAGCCTTCCTCGAGCACCACCCGCGTGTCGATGCCCGCATACGCGGCCGGCAGCCGGATCATCCCGAAATCGATCCGCCGGTCGCGCAGCGCGGCGATCTGGTCGGGCGTCGGCATGTCCTTCAGTTCGAGCACGATCAGCGGATAGCGCTCTCGCATCGTGCGCAGCACGGCCGGCAGCAGCGTGGGCAACACCGACGATACGAACGCGATCCGCAGCGTGCCGATTTCGCCGCGGCTCGACAGCCGCGCCATCTGCTCCGCGCGCGCGGCCTGCTGCAGCGTCGCGCGCGCTTCCGGCAGGAGCACGCGCCCGGTGTCGCTCAGTTCGACCTTGTGCCGGTCGCGCTCGAACAGGCGCGCGCCGAATTCCACCTCGAGCGCCTTGATCTGCATGCTCAGCGCAGGCTGCACGATGCACAGGCGCTGCGCGGCGCGCCCGAAATGCAGTTCTTCCGCGAGCGTGACGAAGGCGCGCAATTGCTTGAGTTCCATGTGGCGGCGGGCAGAGAGCGGTAATCAATTTTCATGATAACCGGATCAAAAAAGACCATTGGCGCGGGCCGGGCCGACGGCCGAAGATAGCGTGAACGCGAGACCGGCCGCGACAAGGCAGCCGGCTCGACTGGCACGAGGAGACCTCCATGACCCATGCGCTTGACCGATTCCGCCTCGACGGCAGCCGCGCGCTGATTACCGGTTCCGGCCGCGGGATCGGGCTGACGCTCGCCCGCGGGCTCGCGGAAGCGGGCGCGGCGATCGTCATCAACGATCGCAATGAAGAGAAGGCCGCGACGCTCGCGCGCCAGTTCCGCGACGAAGGGTTCGCGGCCGACCATGCGGTGTTCGACGTGGCCGAGCACGCGCAGGTACGTGTGGCGATCGACGACTTCGAGGCGCGCGTCGGCGCGATCGACATCCTCGTGAACAACGCGGGCATCCAGCGCCGCGCGCCGCTCGACGCTTTCGACCCGCACGACTGGCATGCACTGATGCGCGTGAATCTCGACGGCGTGTTCAACGTCGCGCAGGCCGTCGCGCGGCACATGATCGCGCGCGGCCACGGCAAGATCATCAACATCTGCTCGGTGCAGAGCGAACTCGCGCGGCCGACGATCGCGCCGTATGCGGCGACCAAGGGCGCGGTGCGGATGCTGACCAAAGGGATGTGCGCCGACTGGGCGCGCCACGGCATCCAGGCGAACGGCCTCGCGCCCGGCTATTTCGAAACCGAACTGAATCGCGCGCTGGTCGACGACGCGGCGTTTTCGGACTGGCTGTGCAAGCGCACGCCGGCCGGTCGTTGGGGGCAGGTCGACGAGCTTTGCGGCGCGGCGATCTTCCTCGCGTCGGCCGCGTCCGATTTCGTGAACGGCCAGACGCTGTTCGTCGACGGCGGGCTGACCAGTGCCGTCTAACCAGGAGCGCGTCATGCGGTTGCGTTGCATGTGTGTGGTGATCCACGGGCCGAACGACCTGCGGGTCGAGGAGCAGGACGCGGACGAGATCGGCCCGGGCCAGGTGCGCGTCGACGTCGCGATGGGCGGCATCTGCGGCTCCGACCTGCATTACTTCCGGCATGGCGGCTTCGGCGCGATCCGCCTGCAGCAGCCGATGGTGCTCGGCCACGAGGTCGCCGGCACGGTCGCGGAAGTGGCGCCGGACGTGACGTCGGTGAAGGTCGGCGATCGCGTCGCGGTCAATCCGAGCCGGCCGTGCGGCGCGTGCCGCTACTGTCTCGAAGGGCTGCCGAACCAGTGTCTCGACATGCGCTTCTACGGCAGCGCGATGCGGATGCCGCACGTGCAGGGCGCGTTCCGCAACGCGCTCGTGTGCAACGCGGTGCAGTGCGTGAAGGTCGCCGATCACGTGCCGCTGTCGCTCGCGGCGCTCGCCGAGCCGTTCGCGGTCGGGCTGCATGCGGTGTCGCGCGCGGGCCCGCTGATCGGCAAGCGGGTGCTCGTGTCGGGGTGCGGGCCGATCGGCGTGCTGGCGGTCGCGGCGGCGCGCGTGCACGGCGCGGCGGAGATCGTCGCGACCGACGTCGTCGACGCGCCGCTGGCCGTGGCGAGAGCGCTCGGCGCGGACCGCACGATCAATGCGGCGGCCGATGCCGGCTGGGTCGAGCGCTACGGCGCCGACAAGGGCACGTTCGACGTGATGATCGAGTGTTCGGGCAATGCGCGCGCGCTGCGCGACGGGCTGGACGTGATGCGTCCGCGCGGCGTCGTCGTGCAGCTCGGGCTGGGCGGCGACGTGAGCCTGCCGCAGAACGTGGTGGTCGCGAAGGAACTGTCGATCTGCGGCTCGTTCCGGTTCCACGCGGAATTCGCGCTCGCGGTGCAGTTGATCAACGCGGGGCGCGTCGACCTGCGGCCGGCCGTCACGCGCGTGTTCCCGATGCGCGACGCGAACCTCGCATTCGAACTGGCGGGCGACCGCCAGCGTGCGATGAAGGTGCTGATCGATTTCGTGAGCGAGGCCGTGTGACGGTGCGGCGCTAGCGCGTCGCGACGGCAGCGACGCCCCGGCAAAAAGGCACGCCCGCGATGCGCGGTGCGTGCCTTTTTCGTCGTGCGGCGCAAACGGATCGCCGGATTGCCGGACCGCCGGTCTACCGCCTCACTGCGTGACCTGCCGCGAGCCGACGCGCTGCGACGCGAGCCACAGCGCGATCAGCACGCCCGATAGCGCCGCACCCGCGATACACACGCCGCGCCAGCCGTCGAGGCCGTACGCGACGCTTGCCGCGAACGAGCCGAGCGCGCCGCCGATGAAGTAGCTCGTCAGGTAGATCGTCGTCACGCGGCTGCGCGCCTGGCCGGCGAGCGCATAGATCACGCTCTGGTTCGAGATGTGCATGCCCTGCACGCCGACGTCGAGCAGCAGGATGCCGGCGATCAGCGCCGCGAGCGAATGCGCGCCGGTCGCGATCAGCGCGAACGAGCCGAGCACGGCCGCCGCGAACAGGCCGGTCGCCGCATTGCCGTGGCCGCGATCGACGAGCCGGCCGGCCGACGTCGCCGCGAGCGCACCGACCGCGCCGACGATGCCGAACAGGCCGATCTGTCCTTCGGAGTAGCTGTACGGCGGCTGGCTCAGCAGGAACGTGAGGCCGGTCCACAACAGGCTGAAGCACGCGAACACGAGCGCGCCGTAGGTCGAGCGCAGCGCGATCAGCGGCTGCGCGCGCACCAGCGCGACGAGCGACTTCATCAGCGCCGGATAGTCGACGCGCGCGTCGCGGCGATCCTTCGGCAGCTTCACGGCGAGCACGACGGTCAGCGCGAGCACCATCGCCGCGGCGATGCCGTACACCGCCCGCCAGCCGAACCCGTCGGCGATCGCGCCGGCCGCGACGCGCGCGAGCAGGATGCCGAGCAGGAGTCCGCTCATCACGGTGCCGATCGCGCGGCCGCGCGAGCGGGCATCGGCGAGCGACGCCGCGAACGGCACGAGCAGCTGCGTCGAACAGGTGACGAAGCCGACCGCGACGTTCGCGACGACGAACATCGTGAAGTTCGTGCTGAACGTGACCGCGACCAGCGCGACGACGTTGAGCATCAGCAGCCGCACGATCAGCGTATGGCGGTTGACCGCGTCGCCGAGGGGGACGATCAGCAGCAGGCTGGCCGCATAGCCGAGCTGCGTCAGCGTGACGAGATAGCCGAGTTCGGTCGGCGCGCGGCCGAAGCTGTGCGCGATCGCGGCGAGCAGCGGCTGCGCGTAGTAGATGTTGCCGATGACGATGCCGCACGCGCACGCGAACAGCAGCGTCATGCCGCGGGTAAGGGGAGGGTGATTGTCGTGATGCGGTTCCATGGTCGCGAAAAAACGGCGGCGCAGGCCGGCGGCACGGGGCCGTCGGCTGCGCGGGGTGACGGAAATCGGGGCCGGCGTCGACGGATCGGCGGTGAGCCGATGCGCGCCGGGCGGATCGCGGCCGAACCCGGTTCGGGCGGGCGGAGGCAGGGCAGGCCCGGGCGTGCCGCTCCGGTGCGCCGGCAGCGGCGTTGCACGGAAGCGGATGTGCGTATGATGCGGGCATCGACTCATAGCGTCCAAGACTGGATCGTTATGCTCTCCATTGGCAAAACCAATACGTTGGCCGCGATGCTTCTCCGCCACATCCGCTATTTCCTTGCCGTCGCCGAACAGCGCAGCTTCACGCGCGCGGCCGACGCGCTGCACGTGTCGCAGCCGACGCTGTCGCAGCAGATCCGTCAGCTCGAGGACACGCTCGGTGTGCAGCTGTTCGACCGCTCGGGCCGCACGGTGCAGCTCACCGAATTCGGCGAGGTCTATGCACGCCATGCGCGCGCCGCCCTGCACGCGCTCGATACCGGGCAGCGCGCGCTGCACGACGTCGCCGAGCTTGGCAGCGGCTCGTTGCGGCTCGCGATGATGCCGACTTTCGCGGCCTACCTGAGCGGCTCGCTGATCGACGCATTCCATGCCGACCATCCGAACATCGCGCTGACGATCGACGCGATGCCGCAGGAGCGCATCGAGGCGTTGCTCGCCGACGACCGGCTCGACGCCGGCTTCGCGTTCATGCCACCGCGTGCGCCGGACATCGAAGCGCTGCCGCTGTGGGACGAGCCGCTCGCGCTGGTGACGGGCCGCACGCATCGTCTCGCGCGCCGTCGCCGTGCGCTCACGCCGGCCGAGCTCGGCGGCGAGCCGCTGGTGCTGCTGAGCCGCGCGTTCGCGACGCGCGAGCGCATCGACCGGTATTTCGTCGAGCACGGCGCGCGGCCGTTGGTCGCGATCGAGACGAATACGGTTACTTCGGTGCTGGAACTCGTGCGGCGCGGCCGGCTCGCGACGGTGCTGCCCGACGCGGTCGCGCGCGAGAGCGGCGACCTGTGCGCGCTGGAGATCGATCCGCCGTTGCCGACGCGCACGGCCGCGCTGCTCACGCGCAAGGGCGCGTACCGCAGCGTCGCGGCGCGCGCATTCATCGAGCGCGTGCTCGCGTATCGCGATCCGTCGGAACGGTGACCGGACCGGCCGGGCGAAAGGCCGGGCGGCGGCGCGGGAGGATTACGCGCCGGGCGTCGGAAAGAAGACGCCCGCGCGCTGCGCCGCGTTCGCGATGTGCGTTTCGATCGCGGTGCCGGCCGCGGCCGCATCGCGCGCGATCAGCGCGTCGACGATCGCGCGGTGCTCGTGCCACGTCGACAGCAGCAGTTCGCGCCGGTAGAACGGCATGCGCTGGCTTTCCTTCATGATGTCCGCGCTGCTGCGCAGGATCGATTCGATCGCCGCGTTGCCGGCCAGATGGATGATCCGCATGTGGAAGTCGAAATCGAGCCGCGATGCCTCGTCGAGCGCGCTTTCGGTCAGCGCGACGTGCAGGTCGGCGAGATTGTCCTCGAACCACGCGATGTCTTCGTCGCTGACGACGTGCGCGGCCATCCGCGCGGCGAAGCCCTCGAGCGCATAGCGCATCTGGTACGTATCGGGCGGGGACGACTGCTCGGCGAATTGCCACGGATGCGCGGCGGACGCCTGCGCGCTTTCGACGTACACGCCCTTGCCCGCGCGGATGCGCAGCATCCCGAGCGCCTCGAGCGTCGACAGCGCCTCGCGCAGCGACGCGCGGCTGATCTCCAGCTCCTCGGAGAGCTGGCGCTGGGCCGGCAGCAGGCTGCCGACCGGATAGACGCCTGCCTCGATCCGGTCGCGGATCGTCGCGATGGCGGCGTCGGTCACGGTATGCGGAACATTTTTCATGATGTGAACGATGGCCGGTCTGACCGGCATTGTAATCCGCACGCGGGCGGTGCATGACCACCCTACGGGAAAGCCACGATCCGCCCCTTTGCGGGGCGCGCAAACGGGGCGCAGGGGCGGGAAATCCCTATTTTGTCCGTCCTTGACGCCACTATATCGGCTTCCTACTATCCACCATAACATCACTGGTCTTACCAGTATGAACAGACGAAACTGCAACCGTTGGATCGGGAGAGCACCGTGTCGAAATTCCTCAATTCGCTGTTTGGCCGGGTAGTCGTCGCATTGATACTGGGGGTCGCGCTCGGCGCGTTCTTCCCGCACTTCGCCGAGTCGCTACGACCGCTCGGCGACGGCTTCCTGAAGCTGATCAAGATGGTGATCGGCCCGATCGTGTTCTGCGTCGTGGTCAGCGGAATGGCCAATGCGGGCGATCTGAAGAAGGTCGGCCGGGTCGGCCTGAAGGCCGTCGTCTACTTCGAGGTGATGACGACGCTCGCGCTCGGCATCGGGCTCGTGCTCGCGTGGGTCACGCGCCCGGGCGTCGGGATGAACATCGACCTGCGCTCGCTCGACGCGGCATCGCTGTCGACGTACGCGAAGAACGCCGAAAGCCTGAAGGACACGGCCGGCTACCTGATGAAGATCATCCCCGAGACCGCGATCGACGCGTTCGCGAAGGGCGACATCCTGCAGATCCTCGTGTTCGCGGTGCTGTTCGGCTCCGCGCTGTCGCTGCTCGGCGACAAGGCGCAGCGCGTGAACAGCCTGATCGAGGAGCTGTCGCACGTGTTCTTCAAGATCATCGGCTTCATCATCAAGCTCGCGCCGCTCGGCGTGCTCGGCGCGATCGCGTTCACGACCGGCAAGTACGGCGTCGCGTCGCTCAAGCAGCTCGGCTACCTGGTCGCGGTGTTCTACCTGAGCTGCTTCGTGTTCGTCACGGTCGTGCTCGGCGCGGTGATGCGGCTCGCGGGCTTCTCGGTGTTCAAGCTGATCCGCTACCTGCGCGAGGAACTGTCGATCGTGCTCGGCACGGCGTCGTCGGACGCGGTGCTGCCGCAGGTGATGAGCAAGCTCGAATACATGGGGATCAAGGATTCGACGGTCGGCCTCGTGATCCCGACCGGCTATTCGTTCAACCTCGACGGCTTCTCGATCTACCTGACGCTCGCCGTGCTGTTCATCGCGCAGGCCACCAACACGCCGCTGTCCACGCACGACCTGATCGTCGTGCTGCTCGTGTCGCTCGTCACGTCGAAGGGCGCGCACGGCATCCCCGGCTCGGCGATCGTGATTCTCGCGGCGACGCTGTCGGCGATCCCCGCGATTCCGGTGCTCGGCCTCGTGCTGATCCTGCCGGTCGACTGGTTCGTCGGCATCGCCCGCGCGCTGACCAACCTGATCGGCAACTGTGTCGCGACGGTAGTGGTCGCGGTGTGGGAGAACGACATCGACCGTGCCCGCGCGAAGCGCGTGCTGAACCGCGAGCTGCGCTACGTGGCCGATGTGCCGGGCGGCGGCGCCCCGGTCGCGGGCGATCAGGCCCACGCGCTCTGAACCCGACACGCGCGCGGCGCGGCTTCCCCGGCCGCCTCGCGCGACCGAATTTCCTGCGACCGGCGTGATGACGCGCCGGCGCTTCTCAAAATAATGGAGACGACATGGCAGCCCCCATCCTCGATCCGAACGCGCCGGCTTTCACGCGGCGCTACATGAACCTCGCCGATCCGCGCCTGGGCGCGCAGGCGCTCTTCGCCAGCGACGAATTCTTCGCGCCGAAGGAGCGCATGCTCAATCCCGAGCCGGCCGTGTTCATTCCCGGCAAGTACGACGACCACGGCAAGTGGATGGACGGCTGGGAAACGCGCCGCAAGCGCACGACCGGCCACGACTTCTGCGTGGTGCGTCTGGCGCGGCCGGGCGTGATTTACGGCGTCGATCTCGATACGAGCCACTTCACCGGCAACTTCCCGCCGGCCGCGTCGATCGAGGCCTGCGCGGTGGACGGCGACACGCCGCCGGACGATGCCGAATGGCGCACGATCGTTCCCGCGACGACGCTGCAGGGCAATTCGCATCACTACGTGAGCGTCGACGACGCGCGGCCGGTCACGCACCTGCGCGTGAACCTGTACCCGGACGGCGGGCTCGCGCGGCTGCGCGTGTACGGCCAGCCGCAGCGCGACTGGCGCCACGTGCCGGCCGGCGAGCTCGTCGATCTCGCGGCGATCGAGAACGGCGGTTATCTGGTGGCCGCGAACAACCAGCACTTCGGCCCGGCGTCGCAGATGCTGATGCCGGGGCGCGGCGTGAACATGGGCGACGGCTGGGAAACGCGGCGCCGCCGCGAGCCCGGCAACGACTGGGCGATCGTCGCGCTCGCGCGGCCGGGCATCATCCGGCGCGTCGAGGTCGACACGGCGTTCTTCAAGGGCAATTTCCCCGACCGCTGCTCGCTGCAGGCCGCGCACGTCACGGGCGGCACCGACGATTCGCTCGTCACGCAGGCGATGTTCTGGGCCGAACTGCTCGGCGAGCAGAAGCTGCAGATGGACCACGTCCACACGTTCGACGCGCTCGCGGCGCTCGGCCCCGTCACGCACGTGCGCTTCAACATCTTCCCGGACGGCGGCGTGTCGCGCCTGCGTCTGTGGGGCGAGCCGGCTTGAAGGAGGGCAGCGGCATGAGCGGAACTCCGATCCTGCGCGTCGAGCGCCTGACCCGCGAAGCGTTCGCGCCGTTCGGCGACGTGATCGCGCTCGAAGGCGCGCGGCATTTCCCGATCAACGGCGGCACGACCGAGCGCTTTCACGATCTCGCGACGATCGACGTCTGCGCGGACGGCGGCCGGCCGCTCGTCAGCGTGTTTCGCGCGCAGCCGCGCGCGTTGCCGGTCGCGGTCACGCTGATGGAGCGTCATCCGCACGGCAGCCAGGCGTTCATCCCGCTGGCCGCCGTGTCGCGCTACGCGATCGTCGTCGCGCCGGCCGGCGAATTCCGGCCCGACGCGATGCGCGCGTTCCTGGCCGAGGGCTGGCAGGGCGTCAATTATGCGAAGGGCGTCTGGCACCATCCGCTGCTCGCGCTCGACACGGTCAGCGATTTCGTGATCGTCGATCGCGGCGGCCCGCAGCCGAACTGCGACGAGATCCCGCTGGAACGCGCGTGGGCGCTCGATTTCGAGCCGGCCTGCGCGGGCGCCGAAGGGCTTTCGTAAGCATGCCGGGCGCGCGGCAGGCGCGCCGAAAAAGCACACGGCCCGGGCGGCGAGATGCCGGCCGGGCCGTGCTGCGTGTACGGGTGGCGCGCTTCAGTGCTTGCGGTGCGGACAGTTCTCGGTCGTGCACGAACCGTACATCGCGAGCGAATGCTCCTGGAGCCGGAAGCCGCGCTCCTTCGCGATCGCCTGCTGGCGGCTCTCGATCTCGGCGTCGAAGAATTCCTCGACGCGGCCGCAATCGAGGCACACGAGGTGGTCGTGGTGCGAACCTTCGTTCAGCTCGAACACCGCCTTGCCGGATTCGAAGTTGCTGCGCGACAGCAGACCGGCCTGCTCGAACTGCGTCAGCACGCGGTAGACGGTGGCGAGCCCGATGTCGAGCTGCTCGTTGAGCAGGTTGCGGTAGACGTCTTCGGCCGTCAGGTGGCGCACGGGGCTCTGCTGGAAGATCTCGAGAATCTTGAGGCGCGGTAGGGTGGCCTTTAGCCCGATATTCTTGAGATCCGTCGGATTGGTCATGGCTAGGCATCCCTAGAGTACAATGCAGGGCTTCAATGTTACCGGCTTTTCGCCGTTCCAGATATACGCGCGGCCTGCACGCGGGCCAGCACGGTGAAGGAAATGATCCCAGAATCGCTTTCGCACTTTCAGAGGAGTCGCATGCGGAGTGCCATCATCGCTGCCGCCGCCGTTGTCGCGCTGGCGGGTTGTTCGTCGTACGACAGCGTGACGCAGCGCATTGCGCAGAGCATCACGCCGTATCGGATCACCGTCGTGCAGGGCAACTTCGTGTCGCAGGAGAAAGCCGCACAGTTGCAGGCCGGCATGACGCGCGAGCAGGTCCGCGCGCTGCTCGGCACGCCGCTGCTGGCGGACATGTTCCACGCGGATCGCTGGGATTACCTCTTCTACTTCAAGCGCGGCTCGACGTCGATCGTCCAGCAGCGTGACCTCGTGGTCAACTTCTCCGGCGATCGCGTCGCGAGCTGGACCGGCGCCGACAACCTGCCGTCCGAACTCGACCTGCTGGCCGACATCGACGGCGATCGCGGCGGCAAGAAGGCGAAGGCCGCTGCCGCGGCGAAGAAGGCTTCCGAAGCCGCTGCGGCCGCGAGCGCCGCGCAGGCTGCCGCTGCCGCGAGCCCGGCCACGGTGCCGGCGTCCGGCGCGGTGGTCGACCAGGATGCGAACGCCCAGGCGGCGCGCGCGGCGAACCGCGCGACCAACCAGGTGTCGGGGCAGGGTTCGGGTTCGCGCCGGTTCACGCCGGCCGCGCAGGCTTCGGGCGGCGCGCCGGTGCCGGGCGGGCAGCCGCCGGGCGCCGCGCCGGCGATCCAGCCGCAGTTCCAGTTCCATCGTCCGCCGCAGCCGAACGTGTCGAACGAAGCGTCGCCGCCGGTCGGCCCGCAAGGCTCGGACAACCTGCAGAACCAGCCGCTCACCGCACCGGCGCAGTAAGCGGCCGGCGTGCGGAAACGGGGCGGCATGCGCCGCCCGCCTTTAGACTTGTCGTGTAGAAAGCCATGAAGATTGCGATTGCCGGCGCATCGGGCCGAATGGGCCGGATGCTGATCGAAGCCGTTCTCAACGATGCCGACGCGCAGCTCGTCGGCGCGCTCGACCGCGCCGGTTCGCCGTTCCTCGGGCAGGACGCCGGCGCGTTCCTCGGCAAGGACACCGGCGTCAAGCTGACCGACGACCTCGACGCCGTGTTCGCGCAAGCCGAGTACCTGATCGATTTCACGCGTCCGGAAGGCACGATGGCCCATATCGAGGCCGCGCTGCGCCACGACGTGAAGCTCGTGATCGGCACGACCGGCTTCACCGCCGAGCAGAAGGCCGACCTGCAGGCCGCGGCGGCCAGGATCGGCATCGTGTTCGCGGCGAACATGAGCGTCGGCGTGAACGTCACGCTGAAGCTGCTCGAATTCGCGGCGCAGCATTTCTCGCACGGCTACGACATCGAGATCATCGAAGCGCATCACCGCCACAAGGTCGATGCGCCGTCGGGCACCGCGCTGATGATGGGCGAAGCCGTCGCCGGCGCGCTCGGCCGCTCGCTCGACGACTGCGCGGTGTACGGCCGCCACGGCGTGACGGGCGAGCGCGACCCGTCGTCGATCGGCTTTGCCGCGGTGCGCGGCGGCGACATCGTCGGCGACCACACCGTGCTGTTCGCCGGGATCGGCGAGCGCATCGAGATCACGCACAAGTCGTCGAGCCGCGTGTCGTACGCGCAGGGCGCGTTGCGGGCGGTGCGCTTCCTGTCGGCGCGCGGCGCCGGCCTGTTCGACATGCAGGACGTGCTCGGCCTGCGCTGACACCGCGAGGAAACTCCGATGGCGATTCCCACCGGCGTTGTCCACTACCTCGAAAGCGGCGATGCGATCACGCACGCCGTCTCCTATGTGCTGCTGGCGATGTCGGTCGCCAGCTGGTGCTTCCTCTTCATGAAAGCCTGGCTGCTGGTCCGCGCGAAGCGGCAGGGGCCGCGCGCGCTTGCCGCGTTCTGGCGCGCGCCGTCGCTCGACGCGGGTATCGCCGCGCTGGCCGGCGCCGATCGCGAGCGCGTGTTCGTGCCGCTCGCCGAAGCCGCGCGCGATGCGGCCGACGACCACGACCCCACCGCGCTGGCCGCGCGCGTCGAGCGTAGCGAACGCGTGCTGCGCGCGTTGCGTCACGCGATGCTGCGCTCGCAGCGGCGCCTCGAATTCGGCCAGGTGCTGCTTGCGTCGATCGGCAGCACCGCGCCGTTCGTCGGGCTGCTCGGCACCGTGTGGGGCATCTATCACGCACTCGGCAGCATCGCCGCGAGCGGGCAGGCGCAGATCGAGAACGTCGCGGGGCCGGTCGGCGAGGCGCTGATCATGACCGCGTTCGGGCTGGTCGTCGCGATTCCCGCGGTGCTCGCGTACAACATCCTCGGCCGGCTCGTCCGGCAACTCGCCGAGGAACTCGACGGCTTCGCACGCGATCTGCACGTCTTCGTGTGCGCGCAGGGCGCCTGACGCGCCGGCTCCGGAGGAACGACCATGGCATTCGGCGGGCTCGAGCACCACAAGACGTCCGCGCCGATGGCGGAGATCAACATGACGCCGCTGATCGACGTGATGCTCGTGCTGCTCGTCATCTTCATCATCACCGCGCCGCTGATGACGCACGCGATCCGGCTCGACCTGCCAAAGGTCGCGGCGAGTGTCGTTCGCGACACGCCGCAATCCGTCACCCTGTCGATCGACGACGCGGGCAAGCTCTACTGGGACGACGCACCGGTGGCGCTCGACGCGCTGCCCGCGCGGTTCAAGGCCGCCGCCGCGGGCGCCGCGCCGCCCGAGCTGCGGCTGCGTGCGTCGCGCGCGACGCGCTACGACGTGATCGCGCAGGTGATGGGCGCCGCGCAGGCCGCAGGCCTCACGCGGATCGGCTTCGTGACCGACGTGCCGCCGGCGGGTGCCCCAGCCGGCGCGAAACCCTGACGCGCCGCCGGGCCGCCGCGCCGGTCATCAGGCAAATTCTCGCTGTCGCCGGGTCGGGCCGCACGCCGCAAGACCGGCCGGATGCACCGGCGCTGACGGTATAATCATTGTTTTTCCCGGCTGGCAGGTTTCTTTCCAGGTAACCCGGCATTTTCCAGGCAACCCGGAAAATATCCGGACACCCCGAACAGGTCCCGCCACAGCGAACCTGCAGCGCCGCCGGGCCAGCACGATTTTCGATCCAATCCTGCGCGCGAGCCGTCGCGCCGCTTAAAGCCTAGCCCGAACCACACCATGCACGAGAGATACGTACCCGCCGACGTCGAAGCCGCCGCCCAGGGCGACTGGCGCGCAGCCGATGCCTACAAGACGAAGGAAGATTCGCAGAAGCCGAAGTTCTACTGCGTATCGATGCTGCCGTACCCGTCCGGCAAGCTGCACATGGGTCACGTGCGCAACTACACGATCAACGACGTGATGTACCGCTATCTGCGGATGAACGGCTACAACACGCTGATGCCGATGGGCTGGGATGCGTTCGGGATGCCGGCCGAGAACGCCGCGATGGCGAACGGCGTGCCGCCCGCGAAGTGGACCTACGACAACATCGACTACATGAAGGGCCAGATGCAGTCGATGGGCCTCGCGATCGACTGGTCGCGCGAAATCGCGACGTGCAAGCCCGACTACTACAAGTGGAACCAGTGGCTGTTCCTGAAGATGCTCGAGAAGGGCATCGCGTACAAGAAGACGGGCACCGTGAACTGGGACCCGGTCGACCAGACCGTGCTCGCGAACGAGCAGGTGATCGACGGCCGCGGCTGGCGCTCGGGCGCGCTCGTCGAGAAGCGCGAGATCCCGATGTACTACCTGCGCATCACGCAGTACGCGGATGAGCTGCTGAACGATCTCGACGGCCTCGGCTGGCCCGAGCGCGTGAAGATCATGCAGCAGAACTGGATCGGCAAGAGCTTCGGCGTGAACTTCGGCTTCCCGTACGAACTCGACGGCGAGCAGAAGCTGCTGCGCGTGTTCACGACGCGCGCCGACACGATCATGGGCGTCACGTTCTGCGCGATCGCGGCCGAGCACCCGCTCGCCACGCGCCTCGCGCAGGACAAGCCGGAACTGCTCGCGTTCATCGAGGAATGCAAGCGCGGCGGCGTTGCCGAAGCCGACGTCGCGACGATGGAGAAGAAGGGCGTCGCGACCGGCTTCTCGGTCAAGCACCCGCTGACCGGCGAGCCGGTCGAGGTGTGGATCGGCAACTACGTGCTGATGAGCTATGGCGAAGGCGCGGTGATGGGCGTGCCGGGCCACGACGAGCGCGATTTCGCGTTCGCGAAGAAATACGACCTGCCGATCAGGCAGGTGATCGCGAGCGAAGGGCAGACGTACTCGCTCGACGCATGGCAGGAGTGGTACGGCGACAAGGAAACCGCGGTCTGCGTGAACAGCGGCAAGTACGACGGCCTGCGCTACGCGGAAGCGGTCGACGCGGTCGCGGCCGACCTGAAGGCCGGCGGCTTCGGCGACAAGCAGGTCACGTGGCGCCTGCGCGACTGGGGCGTGTCGCGCCAGCGCTACTGGGGCACGCCGATCCCGATCATTCACTGCCCGTCGTGCGGCGACGTGCCGGTGCCGGAGCAGGATCTGCCGGTCGTGCTGCCGGAAGACCTCGTGCCGGACGGCTCGGGCAACCCGCTCGCGAAGTCGGAAGCGTTCCTGAACTGTACGTGCCCGAAGTGTGGCGCGGCCGCGAAGCGCGAAACCGACACGATGGACACCTTCGTCGATTCGTCGTGGTACTTCTCGCGCTACACGGCGCCGGACGCCGAGACGATGGTCGATGCGCGCACCGACTACTGGATGCCGATGGATCAGTACATCGGCGGCATCGAGCACGCGATCCTGCACCTGCTGTATTCGCGCTTCTGGACCAAGGTGATGCGCGACCTCGGCCTCGTGAAGTTCGGCGAGCCGGCGAAGAACCTGCTCACGCAGGGGATGGTGCTGAACGAGACGTACTACCGCGAGGACGCGGCGGGCAAGAAGACCTGGTACAACCCGCTCGACGTGACGGTCACGCACGACGACAAGGGCCGCCCGGTCGGCGCGACGCTGAACGCGGACGGACAGCCGGTCGTGCTCGGCGGCATCGAGAAGATGTCGAAGTCGAAGAACAACGGCGTCGATCCGCAACTGCTGATCGACCAGTACGGCGCCGATACCGCGCGTCTGTTCACGATGTTCGCCGCACCGCCCGAGCAGCAGCTCGAGTGGTCGGGCGCGGGCGTCGAGGGCGCGAGCCGCTTCCTGCGCCGCGTGTGGAGCTTCGGCTACGGCAACCGCGAAGCGCTCGCCGCGCGCGCCGGTTTCGACGCCGCGACGCTCGGCGATGCCGACAAGGCGTTGCGCCGCGAGATCTACAGCGTGCTGAAGCAGGCCGATTTCGACTACCAGCGCCTGCAGTACAACACGGTCGTGTCGGCCGCGATGAAGATGCTGAACGCGATCGACGGCGCGAAGGGCGCGACGCCCGCCGTGCTGCGCGAGACGTACGGCGTGCTGCTGCGCGTGCTGTACCCGGTCGTGCCGCACGTCACGTTCGAGCTGTGGAAGACGCTCGGCTACGCGGACGAATTCGGCCCGCTGCTCGATGCGCCGTGGCCGAAGGTCGACGAGGCCGCGCTCGAGCAGGCCGAGATCGAACTCGTGCTGCAGGTGAACGGCAAGGTGCGCGGCGCGCTGAAGGTCGCGAAGGACGCGAGCCGCGACGCGATCGAAGCGGCGGCGGTGGCCGACGAGGCATTCGCGAAATTCAGCGACGGCAAGCCGGCGAAGAAGATCGTCGTCGTGCCGGGCCGCCTCGTGAACATCGTCGTCTGACGGCCGCCGGCCGTCGGACGTACCCAGAAGGAGCGAAGGTGATCCGCAGATCGTTTTTGATGCTCGTCGGCAGCGCGGTCGCGCTGTCGGCATGCGGCTTCCAGTTGCGCGGCCAGCAGGACTACGCGTTCAAGCACCTGTTCGTGGCCGGTGCGCCGGCGCCCGTCGAGGCGCGGCTCACGCGCCTCGTCCAGGCCGGCAGTGACACGAAGATCGTCAAGTCGGCGGACGACGCCGACGCCGTGCTGCGCATGTGGGAGTCGCGTGGCCAGAACACGCTGACGCTCAACAAGTACGGCTCCGCGCAGGAGTACGCGCTGTTCTACACGCTGAACTACACGCTGACGAGCAAGGACGGCACCGTGCTGATCCCGCCGAGCGCGATCGCGCTGAACCGCGCGATGACGTACAGCGACCAGTACACGAACGCGAAGGCGCAGGAAGCCGACATCCTGTACGGCGACATGCAGAACGACGCGGTCGACCAGCTGATGCGGCGTCTCGCGATCGTCCACTCGCTGACGCCGGCGCCGGAGGACGTGGTGCCGGGCGTGGCGCCGCGCGCGCCGCTGCCGCCGCCGCCGCTCTGATCGCGGGCGCACGCAGCGATGCAATTGCGACTTGATGTGCTGGAGCCGCACCTCGCGAAGGGGTTGGCCGGGCTCTATACCGTGTACGGCGACGAGCCGCTGCTCGCGCAGGAAGCGTGCGACCGCATTCGTGCGGCCGCGCGCGCGGCCGGCTTTACCGAGCGTTCGGTGCATACGGTCGAGCGCGGCTTCGATTGGAGCGTGCTGCTCGGCGCGACCCAGGCGATGTCGCTGTTCGGCGAACGTCAGCTGATCGAGCTGCGCATTCCGTCGGGCAAGCCCGGCAAGGAAGGCGCCGACGCGTTGAAGACGCTTGCGGCCACACCCAATCCCGACGCGCTGATGCTCGTCACGTTGCCGCGCCTCGACGCGGCCACGCAGAAATCCGCGTGGTTCACCGCGCTGCAGAACGGCGGCGTCGCGCTGAAGATCGATCCGGTCGATCGCGCGCAACTGCCGAACTGGATCGGCCAGCGCCTGTCGATGCAGGGCCAGCGCGTCGCACCCGGCGACGACGGGCGCCGCGCGCTGCAGTTCATCGCGGAGCGTGTCGAGGGCAACCTGCTCGCCGCGCACCAGGAAATCCAGAAGCTCGGGCTGCTGTATCCGCAGGGCGCGCTGTCGTTCGAGCAGGTGCACGACGCGGTGCTGAACGTCGCGCGCTACGACGTGTTCAAGCTGAACGAAGCGATGCTCGCCGGCGACGCCGCGCGGCTCGCGCGGATGATCGACGGGCTGAAGGGCGAGGGCGAGGCGATCGTGCTCGTGATGTGGGCCGTCGTCGAGGAATTGCGCACGCTGCTGCGGATCAAGCGCGGCACGACGGCCGGCAAGCCGCTCGCGACGCTGCTGCGCGAGAACCGCGTGTGGGGCCGCGCGAGCGGCTGATCGCGCCCGCGCTGAACCGCGTGTCGGAAGCGGTGCTCGAAAAGGCGCTCGCATTCGCCGCGAAGCTCGACCGGCAGGTGAAGGGGCTCACGGCCATCACGCCGGGCCGCCGCACGCAGGACGAACCTCCGCCCGACCCGTGGGACGGGCTGTTCCAGCTCGCGATGACGGTCGCGGGCGCCCGCGGCGAACGACCGCCGACCGCGGGTCGCGTGCGACGCTAAGTCCCGTTCGGGCCTTCAGCGCGCGCTGCGCAACCCGCTTACAATGCTTCGATAGCTGGCGCGGCATATCGGCCGCTGCCCTGCACGGACGGCTGTCCCCGCAGATCGTCACCCCGGGATGGCCGTCCCGGGTGGCCGTCCCGGGTGGCCGTCCCCCGCTTCCCCACGAATTCATGCCGCCCCGCGCGGCTCGCTTCTCGAGTCACACGATGGATATCGATCAGTACATGACCGACCTGGGCCGTCGCGCCCGGCACGCTTCCCGCGCGATGGCGCGCGCCAGCACGGCCGCGAAGAACGCGGCGCTCGACGCCGTGGCCCGCGCGATCGAACGCGATGCGCAGGCGCTGAAGGACGCGAATGCGCGCGACGTCGCCCGTGCCCGTGAAAAGGGGCTCGATGCGGCGTTCGTCGACCGCCTGACGCTGTCGGACAAGGCGCTGAACACGATGGTCGAGGGGCTGCGCCAGGTCGCGTCGCTGGCCGATCCGATCGGCGAGATCGGCAACCTCAAGTTCCGCCCGAGCGGAATCCAGGTCGGCCAGATGCGCGTGCCGCTCGGCGTGATCGGCATCATCTACGAGTCGCGCCCGAACGTGACGATCGACGCGGCCGCGCTGTGCCTGAAATCGGGCAACGCGACGATCCTGCGCGGCGGCTCCGAGGCGCTCGAATCGAACGCGGCGCTCGCGAAGCTGATCGGCGAAGGGCTCGAGGCGGCCGGCCTGCCGCAGGACGCGGTGCAGGTCGTCGCGACGGCCGATCGCGCGGCGGTCGGCAAGCTGATCACGATGACCGAATACGTCGACGTGATCGTGCCGCGCGGCGGCAAGAGCCTGATCGAACGGCTGATCAACGAGGCGCGCGTGCCGATGATCAAGCACCTCGACGGCATCTGCCACGTGTACGTCGACGATCGCGCCGATCTCGACAAGGCGCTGACCGTCTGCGACAACGCGAAGACGCACCGCTACGGCACCTGCAACACGATGGAGACGCTGCTCGTCGCGAGCGGCATCGCCGCGAAGCTGCTGCCGCCGCTCAGCAAGCTGTATCGCGACAAGCAGGTCGAGCTGCGCGTCGACGCGGCCGCGCGCGCGGTGCTCGCCGATGCGGGCGTCGGCCCGCTCGTCGACGCGACGGAAGAAGACTGGCATACCGAATATCTGGCACCGGTGCTCGCGATCAAGGTCGTCGACGGCCTCGACGTCGCGATCGAGCACATCAACCATTACGGCTCGCATCACACGGATGCGATCGTCACCGAGGATCACGACCGCGCGATGCGGTTCCTGCGCGAAGTCGATTCGGCGAGCGTGATGGTCAATGCGTCGACGCGTTTCGCGGATGGCTTCGAATTCGGTCTCGGCGCGGAAATCGGCATCTCGAACGACAAGCTGCACGCACGCGGTCCGGTCGGCCTGGAAGGGCTCACGTCGCTGAAGTACGTGGTGCTCGGGCACGGCGAAGGCCGTCAATAACGTTAAGCGGGAGAGGTTTGCATGCTCACAAGGCTTCGCGTCAAGGGGTTCAAAAGCCTCGACGATGTTACTGTCGACTTCGGGCCATTTACTTGCATTGCTGGAGCAAACGGAGCGGGGAAATCCAATCTCTTTGATGCGATCGTGTTTTTATGTGATTTGGCGGATATGCCGATCATCGCGGCGGCGAACCGAGTTAGAGATCGAGACGGTAAGCGTTTCGGATCCGTCGGGGCAATTTTTACAAGATACAGAGACGGAAGTGCTGACGCGCTAGAAATCGAGGCTGAGTTCTTGGCGCCCGGCGCCGTTGTCGATGACTTTGGCCGCCACGGAGCACCCAACGTCACGCTTCTGAGATACCGGATTGCGCTTGGCTACACCTTGGACGAGAAATCAGGGAGTGAGCGGATTCAGTTGCTCGATGAGGTACTTGAGTATGTTCCCAAACGCGGTTTTCGCCGAAACCTGTTTCCACATGGCGATAATTTTTGGGAATCGGTAAAGGGTGGAACGAAGACGTCGAATTTTATATCGACAGAAAAATCTCCTGACGGTCAGGCAACCGTAAAGATTCACCAGGATTCGGGCACGAGTAGAGGACGACCGGAGAGCATCCCAGCATTCGGTATGGAGCGAACCGCCTTAAGCGGCATCAATACGATTGATAGGCCTACAGCGTTGGCTGCACGAAGGGAGATGCAATCGTGGGCGTTGTTGCAACTTGAACCGTCCGCACTCCGGCAACCTGATGATTTTTCAACGCCGTCAGATATTCATGTGGCTCCATCGGGCGCTCACATGCCGGCCACACTCAAGTCGTTGAACAAGGATTCTGAAGTCGCCAACCGGTTGTCTGAGCTTATTCCGGGTGTTGCGGAGCTTTCCGTCGAAGTCGACGACAGGCGGGAGCTGAAAACGCTCTACCTAACGAATCAGGATGGAATAAGGTATCCGGCGAAGGCGCTTTCCGACGGCACGCTACGGTTCCTCGCATTGGCGATTATCCACGCAGATCCATTAGCGGGTGGAGTGATCTGCTTGGAGGAGCCGGAGAATGGGATTCATCCGTCCAGGGTTCGCGCTATGACGCAATTATTGCGCGATATGGCGGTTAACCCCCATCGGCCAGTGGGCGAAGAAAATCCTTTGCGCCAAGTGATCATCAATACACATTCACCGTTGGTGGTGCAGGAATTGAAGGCTGACGATCTTGTTGTTTGCCAGCAATATCGGCGAAAAGGCGCCACGTTTAGTACATTCGGTTTTTTGGCTAAGACATGGCGAGCAGAAAAGATGCCCGATCAGAAGACAACTTCGCTGAGTACGCTGCTGGCTTATCTCAATACCGACGAGGGTGGCGCTGGGGAGCAAGGGTCTACAGTTGGCGCGTTGTTGCGTGAACAGTTGCAACTCTTTTCGTAAGCGGGTGGCGCGTGAATTTCATTCGTTACACGCTTCTCGGAGACGGGAGCTCGGACGCCGTGCTCCTACCAATTATTCGTTGGGTTATCGATCAACATTTTCCTGATTTGATGACGATTGGCGAATTCGCTCGAAGTGGTTTGCCGCCAGCGGCAGCCGGACTGCAAACTCGTATAGCTAAGGCGAGAGTACTTTACGAATACGATGTGCTATTCGTGCATCGCGATGCAGAGCGAGATGGTTACGACACAAGGCGCCAACAATTGGCTGAGGAATTGGCCGATCTTGTCGATTACTGGATTCCGATCATTCCTGTTCGGATGACTGAGGCGTGGCTGCTCGGGAACGAAGCCGCTCTGCGGCGGGCTGCAGAGAATCCGAACGGCAACGTTTCGCTGGACATCCCGCCTCGAAATCGTTGGGAGTCGCTTCCGGATCCGAAAGAAGAGCTGTTTCGAATATTGCGTAAGGCGTCGAACCGCCCATCCCGCCGTGCAATCAACGAAGGGCTATGTCGCAGTAGAGTCGCGGAGTTGACGCCGGACTTTACGCATTTGCGGCCGCTGCCCTCTTTTAGCGCATTTGAGGCGGATGTTATTGCGACGTTTCGCGAGTTTGAGGAGTAGTAGATGGCAATGCTCTGGGTCAAGACGTTCCATGTCGTTCTGATCGCCGCGTGGTTCGCGGGGCTGTTCTACCTGCCGCGCATCTACGTGAACCTGGCCATGGAGACCGATCCGGCCGCGGTGCGGCGCCTGCTGCTGATGGCGCGCAAGCTGTTCCGTTTCATGACGATGATCGCGGTGCCCGCGCTCGCGTGCGGGCTGTGGCTGTGGCTCGTGATCGGCATCGGCCAGGGGCAGGGCTGGATTCACGCGAAGGTGACGGTGGTGCTGCTGCTGATCATCTATCACGCGTATTGCGGGCACCTGCTGAAGGTGTTCGAGCGCGGCGAGAACCGCCGCACCGACAAGTGGTATCGCGTGTTCAACGAGTTGCCGGTGCTCGGCATGCTCGCGGCGGTCGCGCTGGTGGTGATCAAGCCGTTCTGAGCGGCGCGGCCGGCGAAACCGTCGCCGTCGAATCATGCGCAACGGCGCCCCTCGGGGCGCCGTCGTTCGTTTACGCGCGGCGTTTCGCGAACCGCTACTCCTTCGTCGGATCGTCGATCCGCCTGCGCGTGATCGCTTCCTTCGCGCGGCCGACGCGTTCCATCAGCGCCGGCCCGCGCGACAGCGCGACGCCGACCGCGAGGATGTCGCCGATCGCGAGATGCGACATCCGCGAGGTCATCGGCGAGAACACATCCGTTTCCTCGGCGACGTTCGACGCGAGGCTGACCGTCGCGAGCTTCGCGAGCGGCGAATGGCTCTGCGTGATCGCGACGACTTTCGCGCCGCACGCGAGCGCGGAGCGCGCGGCGTCGACGATGTCGCGCGTGCGGCCGGTGTTCGAGATCGCGACGACGACGTCGTGCGGCCCGAGCAGCGCCGACGACATCGAGAACGTGTGCGGGTCCGAATACGCGACGCTCGGCACGCCGAGCCGGAAGAACTTGTGCTGGATGTCCTGCGCGGCGATGCCCGAGCCGCCGGCGCCGTAGAACTCGATGCGCGACGCGTTCGACAGCAGCGCGATCGCGTCGGCGACGCTGCCGGCGGACAGGCTGTTGCGCACCTCGATCAGCGCGCCGATCGTGCGGTCGAACACCTTGCCGATGATGCCGGGCGCCGGTTCGTTCGGCTCGACGTCGCGATACACCGACGACACGCCCGGCGCGACGCTCTGCGCGAGCCGGATCTTGAATTCGCGAAAGCCGCTGCAGCCGAGCGCCTGGCAGAAGCGCGCGATGGTCGGCTGGCTGACGCCGGCGCGCATCGACAGCTCGGTCATCGCGAGGTCGAGCACCTCGCGCGGCGCGGCGAGGATGTAGTCGGCGAGCTTGCGCTCGGACGGGCGCAACTCGGCGCGGATCGCTTCAATGCGAGGCAGCATGGGACGGCACGTGGAAATCGGGTTCGGATGAGCGAGTGTATCGCAATCGAATTGTAGAAAATCTACATGAAAATACTAGCGCAATTGCAATGGTTTCGATGCGAGGTTAGCGACGCTAATTAGGGTTTTCACTGATTAAAGCCTTGCTGGTAGCGGGAATGGCGGTTGCGGGCGCGCTAATCAGCATTGCGTGCTTGTAGTTTTTCTACTAGACTGCCTTCGTTCGATCGACGAAGCTCGACCGTCCCCACGATTCCAACCGCCGGTGTCGGCCGGCATACAGGAGCGCCCAGCATGACGTCGCTGCACCCCACTTTGGCGAAGGTCACCGAACGCGTGATCGCCCGCAGCCAATCGACCCGTTCCGCCTATCTGCAGCGCATCGACGGCGCGCAAGGCAAGTTCCCGGCACGCGGCGCGCTGTCGTGCGCGAACCTCGCGCACGGCTTCGCGGGCCTCGAGGGCAACGACAAGTTCGCGATCAAGGCGATTCGCGAGCCGAACATCGGCATCGTGTCCTCGTACAACGAGATGCTGTCCGCGCACGCGCCGTACAAGGATTTCCCCGAGATCATCAAGGCGGCCGCGCGTGAAAACGGCGGGGTCGCGCAGTTCGCGGGCGGCGTGCCGGCGATGTGCGACGGCGTCACGCAGGGCAACCCGGGGATGGAGCTGTCGCTGTTCTCGCGCGAAGCGATCGCGATGGGCACGGCGATCGCGCTCACGCACAACATGTTCGACGCGGCGCTCTGCCTCGGCATCTGCGACAAGATCGTGCCGGGCCTCTTGATCGGCGCGCTGCAGTTCGGCCACCTGCCGACGATCTTCGTGCCGGCCGGCCCGATGACGAGCGGCCTGTCGAACGACGACAAGGCGAAGATCCGCCAGCAGTTCGCGACCGGCCAGGTCGGCCGCGACGCGCTGCTCGAAGCCGAATCGGCTGCATATCACGGCCACGGCACCTGCACGTTCTACGGCACCGCGAACAGCAACCAGATGCTGATGGAGCTGATGGGGTTGCACCTGCCGGGTTCGGCTTTCGTTCACCCGCACACGCCGCTGCGCACCGCGCTGACGGCCGAAGCCGCGCGCCGCGTGCTCGACCTGACCGTCGAGCGCGGCCACTACACGCCGATCGGCCATGTGATCGACGAAAAGGCGATCGTCAACGGCATCGTCGCGCTGCTCGCGACGGGCGGCTCGACCAACCACACGCTGCACTTGGTCGCGATCGCGCGCGCGGCCGGCATCCTGATCGACTGGAACGACTTCGACGAGCTGTCTGCCGTCGTGCCGCTGCTCGCGAAGATCTACCCGAACGGCAAGGCCGACGTGAACCATTTCCACGCGGCGGGCGGTGTCGCGTTCCTGGTACGCAACCTGCTCGAAGGCGGGCTGCTGCACGAGGACGTGACGACGGTCGCAGGCAAGGGGCTTGCGCACTACACGAAGGAGCCGAAGCTGATCGACGGCAAGCTGACGTGGGTCGACGGCGCGGCCGAGAGCCACGACACGAAGGTGCTGCGCGGCATTCGCGAGCCGTTCCAGCCGGACGGCGGCCTGCGCCTGATGCAGGGCCGGCTCGGCCGCGGCGTGATCAAGATCTCGGCGGTCGCGCCCGAGCACCGCAAGGTGACGGCGCCCGCGATCGTGTTCGACTCGCAGGAAGCCGTGCAGGAAGCGTTCGATCGCGGCGAGCTGAAGCGCGATTTCGTCGCGGTGGTGCGCTTCCAGGGCGCGCGCGCCAACGGCATGCCCGAGCTGCACCGTTTGACGCCGCTGCTCGGCGTGCTGCAGGATCAGGGCTTCCACGTCGCGCTGGTGACCGACGGCCGCATGTCGGGCGCATCGGGCAAGGTGCCGGCCGTGATCCACGTGTCGCCGGAGGCGCTGCTGGCCGGCCCGATCGGCAAGGTGAAGACGGGCGACATGCTCGTGATCGACGCTGAAGCCGGCGTGCTCGACATCGAGGTCGACGACGCCGAGTGGCACGCGCGCCCGGTCGCGCAGCCGCGGCACCAGGCCGAGAACGAAGTCGGTTTCGGGCGCGAACTGTTCGGCGTGTTCCGCGCGGCCGCGGCGCCGGCCGAGCAGGGCGCATCGGTTTTCGGGACGCTGGTCGGCGAAACGGCCGCCCACGTCGCCGCATGAATTTCAAGGAGCCAATTCAATGAAGACGATTGCTGAAATCGTGAAGCTGGGCCCGGTCATTCCGGTGCTCGCCTTCGACTCGGTCGAGCAGGGCGAAAACGTGTCGCGTGCATTGCACGCGGGCGGCGTGAAGGTGCTCGAGATCACGCTGCGCACGCCGGCCGGGCTGGACGCGATCCAGCGCGCGAGCCAGCTCGCGGACGACATCGTCGTCGGCGTCGGCACGATCACGAAGCCCGAGCACTGCGCGCAGGCCAAGCGTGCGGGCGCGAAGTTCGGGGTGTCGCCGGGCCTGACGAAGGAGCTGCACCTCGCGTCGCTCGACGCCGGCCTGCCGCTGCTGCCGGGCGTGATGACGCCGAGCGACATCATCCAGGCGCTCGAATTCGGTTACGAGATCGTGAAGTTCTTCCCCGCGCAGCAGGCGGGCGGCGTGCCGATGCTGCAGGCGTTCCATGGCCCGTTCCCGGCGCTGAAGTTCTGCCCGACCGGCGGCATCACGGTCGATACCGCGCCGAACTTCCTGAAACTGCCGAACGTCGTGTGCGTCGGCGGCTCGTGGCTCACGCCGAAGGCCGCGCTCGCCGCGCAGGATTGGGCCGAAGTCACGCGCCTCGCGCAAGCAGCGAGCCAGCTGCCCCGTTAAGACTTGTACCAGATGACGGTTCAGCCCTCGGAAAGCAAGCGTTAGTGCTTGTTTTACCGAGGGTTTTTGCTGATGGAACCGGTTCTATCCGCGGATCGCAAAGATAAGTAAAATTCAGCGTCCTGACGGGGGGGTACCCCCGTGTTTCGGAGACCCGCATAGCCGGGCATACTCGCAACGACTCGCCCGGTTCGAACAATTCTAGGAGGAGTGCCACATGGGGGCCGTCCAAGGCAGCATGCTGCTCGTATTCACGCTGATCGCGATTGCCGCGCTGATCCTGATGATCGCGCGCTACAAGATCTACCCGTTCCTGGTGCTGATCATCGTCTCGCTCGGCCTCGGTCTCGTCGTCGGCATGCCGATGGACAAGATCGTCAAGTCGTTCGAAACGGGCACCGGCGGCACGCTCGGCCACATCGCGATCGTCGTCGGCCTCGGCACGATGCTCGGCAAGATGATGGCCGAATCGGGCGGTGCCGAACGGATCGCGACCACGCTGATCGACTGGTTCGGTGAAAAGAACATCCACTGGGCGATGATGTTCGTCGCGATCATCGTCGGCCTGCCGGTGTTCTTCGAAGTCGGCTTCGTGCTGCTGATCCCGATCGCGTTCAACGTCGCGAAGCGCACCGGCAAGTCGCTGCTCGTCGTCGGCCTGCCGATGGTGGCCGGCCTGTCGGTCGTGCACGGGCTGATCCCGCCGCACCCGGCCGCGCTGCTGGCCGTCCAGCAATACGGCGCCGATATCGGCAAGACGATCGCCTTCGGCCTGGTCGTCGGCGTGCCGACCGCGATCATCGCGGGCCCGCTGTTCGCGCTGATGATCTCGAAGTTCGTGAAGCTGCCGGAAAACAACCCGCTCGCGTCGCAATTCGTCGATTCGCGCACGGACGGCGGCAAGCGCGAGCTGCCGAGCTTCGGCATCACGCTGTTCACGATCCTGCTGCCCGTCGTGCTGATGCTCGTCGGCAGCTGGGCCGACCTGGTGTTCACGCCGAAGTCGCTGCCGAACAACCTGCTGCGCTTTGCGGGCAACTCGGACGTCGCGCTGCTGATCGCCGTGCTCGTGAGCTTCTGGACCTTCGGCGCGAAGCAGGGCTTCAACCGCGACCAGATCCAGAAGTTCTGCGGCGAGTGCCTGGCGCCGATCGCCGGGATCACGCTGATCGTCGGCGCGGGCGGCGGCTTCGGCGGCGTCCTGCGCGACAGCGGGATTTCGCAGCAGATCGTCGAGACCGCGAAGCACGCGCACCTGTCGCCGCTGCTGCTCGGCTGGTTCGTCGCGGCACTGATGCGTCTCGCGACGGGTTCGGCGACGGTCGCGATGACGACGGCCTGCGGTATCGTCGCGCCGATCGCGGCGGCGTCGGGCGCGTCGGTCCGGCCGGAACTGCTGGTGCTCGCGACGGGCTCGGGCTCGCTGATCTTCTCGCACGTGAACGACGGCGGCTTCTGGCTGATCAAGGAATATTTCGGGATGACGGTGGGCCAGACGTTCAAGACCTGGTCGCTGCTTGAAACCATCATCTCGGTGCTCGGTCTGAGTTTTACGCTGTTGCTGAGCGTGGTTCTGTAACAAGGGGTAGTCAATGATTCTGATCGCAATGGGCGTGTCGGGCGCGGGCAAGTCGCTGATCGGCGAAATGCTGGCGGAACGCCTGTCGTGCAGCTATACCGATGGCGACGCGTTTCACAGCGCGGCGAACAAGGAAAAGATGCACCACGGTATTCCGCTGACCGATGAAGACCGCTGGCCGTGGCTGCGCACGATTCGTGCGGCCATCGAGGAAAAGCAGCGCGCCGGCGAAACCGCCGTGTTCACGTGCTCGTCGCTGAAGCGGTCGTACCGCGACGTGCTGCGCGGCACCGACACCGACGTGCGGTTCGTGTATCTGAAGGGTTCGTTCGAGGTGTTGCAGGAGCGTCTGAAAAGCCGCACCGGCCATTTCTTCGATCCGTCGCTGCTGAAGAGCCAGCTGGACACGCTCGAGGAGCCGGGCCCGGACGAGGCGATCGAGGTCAGCATCGAGCTGACGCCCGAGCAGATCGTCGATCAGGTCATGCTGAAGATCGGCCTCGCGCAGCAGCACTGAGCGCGGTTCGCGGTCATCGTCATGAAAAAGGCGCCTTCGGGCGCCTTTTTCGTTGGCGATGCGCGAGCCGGTCAGGCCATGCGTGCGCGTTGCGCGATGCCGTCGAGCAGCACGTCGAGCATCGTGTCGTGCACGACGGCCGGATCGAGCTGCGCGTAGAGCGGGGCGGCCGACTTGACGAGCGGATGCGCGGCGTCGGACAGCGCGTGCATTTCCGCGAGCTCGACGTCGTTCGCGGCGCGCGTGAGGCCGCCCGCTTCGGCGGCGGCGAGCCCGATCACGCTCGCGTACCAGCCGACGCATACCGACGGCAGCGCCGCGCGCGGGATGCCGGCATCGGTCAGCGCGCGATGCACGGCCTCGATGTGCGCGAGATCGGCCAGCCCCGTGCTCATGTGCCGCTGCAGCAGCGCGAACGCGGCGGGGTAGCGCAGCGCGAGCGCGCGGTACTGGCGCGCGAGGTCACGCAGCCGTTCACGCCACGGCAGTGAAGGCTCGACCGGCACGAGCGAGCGCGACAGCGCATTCGCGATCGCGCGGCTCAGGCCTTCCTTCGACTTGAAGTGATACAGCACGCTCATCGGGTCGCAGCCGACCGATTGCGCGAGCTTGCGCACGCTGAACGCGGCTTCGCCGACGTCTTCGAGCAGCGCGAGCGCGGCCGCGACGATCGCGTCCTTGTCGAGGCCGCGCGGCCCTTGGGCGGGTTTGTCTTTCATCGAGGCGGGCTGGCAGGCCGGCATGACGCCGGTTGTAAACTTGACGAAAGTTTATTCTACACTGTAGAATTATTTCTGCGGTGTAGAAATTGGGTGTCCCGGCACCTTTCAATACGTGCTTTCGCACAGTCCGGGATCCAGGCGGCACGAGCGTGCCCGCCGTCAACACGGGCCATCGCGCCCCCTTTCTCGTTGACTCCCATGTGGAACCGGCTGCCCCCACCCGCGAAGCCTCGAAGCAACGAGGCCCTTCGACAGGCGGCCAAGACCATGCAAGTGCAATCATGACGTCCCATAACAAGCCCGTGATCCAGGGCGAAGCGCGTTTCGCGCAAACGCAGCTGAATATCGAAAAAGACAACTGGAACTGGTGCGATCCGGTCCGCTATGACGGCGAGCGCCCGGCGAACTGGTACGAGGCGTCGCTGTCGCGCCATGAAAACAGCGCGCCGCTCGCACAAGATGCCGTGTGCGACGTGCTCGTGATCGGCGCGGGCCTGCTCGGCGCCTCGGCCGCGCTGCATCTGGCGGAAGCGGGCGTCGACACGATCCTCGTCGACAAGCATCACGTCGGCTCGGCCGCGTCCGGTCGCAACGGCGGGCAACTCACGCCCGGCCTCGCGCGCTGGGAAGCGGCCGACATGATCGAGAACCTGTCGCACGACGATGCGAAGCGGTTGTGGCGCTTCGCGTCGGCCGAGTCGATGGACCTGATCGACGGGATCGGCGCGCGTTACGCGCTCGATCTCGACCGCAAGCGCGGCCACGTGACGGCGGCGGTTCACCCCGGCCACATGAGCGCGCTGCTCGACGGCGCGGATGCGCGCCGTCACCTTGGCGACGCGGGCGTGACGCTCGTCGGCCGCCATCAGCTGCACGACGAATACGTACGCTCGGGCTGTATCACGGCGCGGCGATCGACGCGATCGGCGGCCAGATTCACCCGCTCGCACTGGTGCGCGGCCTCGTGCACGGCTTCCGGCTGAACGGCGGCGCGCTGTTCGAAGGCACCGAAGTGCTCGAGCTCGACGAGACGCCCGCCGGCGTCGTCGCGACGACGCCGGGCGGCACCATCACCGCGCGCAAGGGTGTGGTGCTCGCGCTGCACAACACGACGTTCCGGCTGCTCGACGACGGCGCGGCGACCACCGTGCCGTTCTTCACGTACGTGAGCGTGACGGCGCCGCTCGACGTCGACGTCGCGACGCTGATGCCGGCCGGCATGCCGGTGTACGACACGCAGTTCCAGATCGACTACTACCGGCCGGTGCGCGGCAACCGCCTGCTGTTCGGCGGGCAGGGCACCGGCAGCTGCTGGGCGCAGCCCGACGTCAACGCGTATCTGCTGACGCGGCTGAACACGGTGTTTCCGCAGTACGACGGCCGCTTCGCGCTCGATTACTGCTGGAGCGGCGTCAGCGATTTCACGCTGAACGGCGCGACCGACAGCCGCAAGACCGACGGCCGCGTGCCGATGTACATGGTGCAGGGCTGGAGCGGGCATGGCGTCGCGCAGACGGTGCGGATCGGCAAGGCGATCTGCGACGATTTCGTCGGCCGCAACGACGATTTCTCGATGCTCACGGGCATCGACCATCGCGCGATTCCGCTCGGCCGGCAGCTGTCGCCGATCGCGATTCCGGCCGCGAAGGCGGCGATGAGCGTGATGAGCGCGCTGAACCCGGGGCGGATGATCTCGTTCTGATCGGCTGCGGCAGGCAACAAAAAGCCCGATGCGAATCGCTTCGCATCGGGCTTTTTTCGTCGGGGCGACGGCGGCGCTTACGCGATCCGCTTCGCGAGTTCGACGGCCTTGCCGATGTACGACGCCGGCGTCATCGCGAGCAGGCGGTCCTTCGCATCCTGCGGGATCGCCAGCGTGCCGACGAATTCCTGCAGCGCTTCGCGCGTGATGCCCTTGCCGCGCGTCAGTTCCTTCAGCTGCTCGTACGGGTTCTCGATGCCGTAGCGGCGCATCACCGTCTGCACCGGCTCCGCGAGCACTTCCCAGCAGTTGTCGAGATCTTCGTTCAGGCGCTGCGGGTTCACTTCGAGCTTGTCGAGGCCGCGGATCAGCGAGTCGTACGCGAGCAGCGAGTAGCCGAGCGCGACGCCCATGTTGCGCAGCACCGTCGAGTCGGTCAGGTCGCGCTGCCAGCGCGACACCGGCAGCTTGTCGGCGAGGTGGCGCAGCGTCGCGTTCGCGAGGCCGAGATTGCCTTCCGAGTTCTCGAAGTCGATCGGGTTGACCTTGTGCGGCATCGTCGACGAGCCGATTTCGCCGGCCTTCGTCTTCTGCTTGAAGTAGCCGACCGAGATGTAGCCCCACACGTCGCGGTCGAGGTCGAGCAGGATCGTGTTCGCGCGCGCCACGGCGTCGAACAGTTCGGCCATGTAGTCGTGCGGCTCGATCTGGATCGTATACGGGTTGAACGTGAGCTTCAGGCGGTTTTCGATCACGTCGCGCGAGAACGCTTCCCAGTCGAATTCCGGATACGCCGAGAGATGCGCGTTGAAGTTGCCGACCGCGCCGTTCATCTTGCCGAGGATCTCGACCTTCTCGATGCGCGTGATCGCGCGGGCGAGGCGCGCGGCGACGTTCGCGAGTTCCTTGCCGAGCGTCGTCGGGCTGGCCGGCTGGCCGTGCGTGCGCGACAGCATCGGCTGCTCGGCGTGCGCGTGCGCGAGCGCGACGAGGCGCTGGTAGACCGTGCGCAGTGCCGGCAGGATCACGTGTTCGCGCGCACCGGCGAGCATCATTCCGTGCGACGTGTTGTTGATGTCCTCGGACGTGCACGCGAAGTGGATGAATTCGCTCGCCTTCTCGAGTTCGGCCTGGCCCTTCACCGATTCCTTCAGCCAGTATTCGACGGCCTTCACGTCGTGGTTCGTCACGCGCTCGATTTCCTTGATGCGCGCGGCGTCGTGCGCGGTGAAGCGCTCGGCGAGCTGCAGCAGGAACTGCTCGGAGGCTTCCGAGAAGCGCGGGACTTCCGCGAAGCCGGCGCGCGACAGCGCGATCAGCCAGTGCACCTCCACGGTGACGCGGTGGCGCATGAAGGCGGCTTCGGAGAGCCAGTCGCGCAGCGCTTCGGTCTTGCTGGCGTAGCGGCCGTCGATGGGCGAGAGCGCGGTGAGGGCGAAAAGCGTATCGGGACGAGTGTCGGACATGATCGGGCAGGGCCTTTTGGGGCCGGGGCGAACGAGGGGAGGAGAATCCGGCATTTTACCATCGGCGCGCGTCGATCCCGACCGAACCGGTCCGGCCGTGGCTGCCGCGGGCACGCGCGGTTCGGGCGGCACCGGGGCGGCGCGCGAATGGCGTGCCGGCGGGTGCCCGCGCCGGCTTGCCGGGCCGCGTTCGACGCCGCCGGCCGGGGCCGCCCGCCGGTAGAATGCAGGCTTCTTCCCGACCGCCGCCCGCCGCGCCCGCCTGCATGGAACTGAAATGGCTCGAAGACTTCGTCTCGCTCGCGGAGACGCGCAGCTTTAGCCGGTCCGCCGAGCTGCGGCACGTGTCGCAGCCGGCGTTTTCGCGGCGCATCCAGGCGCTCGAGGCGTGGCTCGCGACCGAGTTGATCGATCGGTCGGTCTATCCGACGCGGCTCACGCAGGCCGGGCAGATCTTCTACGAGCAGGCGCTGACGATGCTGTCGCAGGCGCACGAGGCGCGCACGCTGCTGCGCGGCCACGTCGGCGCGCCGGTGCCGACGATCGAATTCGCGGTGCCGCACACGTTGTCGCTCACGTATTTTCCGCGCTGGCTCGAGCGGATCGAGGCGAAGATGGGCCAGGTCCATACGCGGCTGCGCGCGCTGAACGTGCACGACGCGGTGCTGTCGCTGGTCGAGGGCGGCTGCGACCTCGTGATGGGCTATCACCACCCGAGCCACCCGGTCGCGCTCGACCCGGCCCGCTACGACATGCTGATTCTCGGCAGCGAGCCGATCAGCCCGTTCTCGGCGCCCGGCCGCGCGGGCCGGCCGCGCCATACGCTGCCGGGCGCGGCCGACGCGCGCGTGCCGTACCTGTCGTATACGCCGAACGCGTATCTCGGCCGGATGACCGAAGTCATCATCGCGAACGCGCCGACGCGGCTGTTTCTCGATCGCGTCTACGAAACCGACATGGCCGAGGGGCTGAAGGCGATGGCGCTCGCGGGCCACGGCGTCGCGTTCCTGCCGCACAGCGCGGTCGACGATGCGGTCGCGGGCGGCCGGCTGATCCGGCTCGACCGGTCGGCGCGCGGCGGTGCGCATCCGTTCACGCTGACGATGGAGATCCGCCTGTACTGCGACAAGCTCGCGCTGCAGGGCGACGATCCGCGGCAGAAGCTCGTGCGGGCGCTGTGGGACGTCGTGCGCGACGAACTGCGCGACACGACCGGCGACACCACCGCTTGATCGCCGGTTAACCGCCGACGGTCAATCCGGCCGATCGACCCGGCCGGCTGACGGCGCTCCTGCAGCGTCTATCGGACGGCTGTCCCGCGGCTGGCCCGCGTCAGTCCAATCCGGTTTTTCACGAACGCGATGCACGGCTGATCGCGGGCGTTCTTGCGCAAATCGACCGCGGATTTGCGAAAAATCGCGATCATGCAAGAAACGCATAATCGAATAAACAAACGGCATTGGATAAAAAAAACGGCTTTTTCGACAATGTGCGCAATCCGTTGAACGTTGGAGCTTCCATGTCTTCGCAACAGCAGTCCATCCCGTCCTACCTGCACGCCGACGATCTCGGCCCGTGGGGCAACTACCTTCAGCAGGTCGATCGCGTCGCGCCGTACCTCGGTTCGCTGTCGCGCTGGCTCGAAACGCTGAAGCGTCCGAAGCGCATCCTGATCGTCGACTGCCCGATCGAGCTCGACAACGGCACCGTCGCGCACTTCGAAGGCTATCGCGTGCAGCACAACGTGTCGCGCGGTCCGGGCAAGGGCGGCGTGCGCTACCACCAGGACGTGACGCTGTCGGAAGTGATGGCGCTGTCGGCATGGATGTCGGTGAAGAACGCGGCCGTGAACGTGCCGTACGGCGGCGCGAAGGGCGGTATCCGCGTCGACCCGCGCAAGCTGTCGCGTGGTGAGCTCGAGCGCGTGACGCGCCGCTACACCAGCGAAATCGGCATCATCATCGGGCCGAACACGGACATCCCGGCGCCGGACGTCAACACCAACGAACAGGTGATGGCGTGGATGATGGACACGTACTCGATGAACCAGGGCCAGACGTCGACCGGCGTCGTGACCGGCAAGCCGATCGCGCTCGGCGGTTCGCTCGGCCGCAAGGAAGCAACGGGCCGCGGCGTGTTCGTCGTCGGCTCCGAAGCGGCGAAGAAGAAGGGCCTGGAAATCGAAGGCGCACGCATCGCGGTGCAAGGTTTCGGCAACGTCGGCGGTATCGCGGCGAAGCTGTTCCAGGAAGCGGGCGCGAAGGTGATCGCGGTGCAGGATCACACGGGCACGATCTACCAGCCGGCCGGCCTCGATTCGAACAAGCTGCTCGACCACGTCGCCCGCACCGGCGGCGTCGCGGGCTTCGAAGGCGCCGAGCCGATGCCGAACGACGAGTTCTGGACGGTCGAGACCGACATCCTGATCCCGGCGGCGCTGGAAAACCAGATCACCGAGAAGAACGCGGCGAAGATCCGCACGAAGATCGTCGTCGAAGGCGCGAACGGCCCGACGACGACGGCGGCGGACGACATCCTGAGCGCGAACGGCGTGCTCGTGATCCCCGACGTGATCGCGAACGCGGGTGGCGTGACCGTGTCGTACTTCGAGTGGGTGCAGGATTTCTCGAGCTTCTTCTGGACGGAAGACGAGATCAACCATCGTCTCGAGCGCGTGATGCGCGAAGCGTTCGCCGGCGTGTGGGCGGTCGCGGAAGAGCACAAGGTGACGGTGCGTACGGCGGCGTTCATCGTCGCGTGCAAGCGCATCCTGATGGCGCGCGAAATGCGCGGCCTCTACCCCTGATCGGACGTCCCGACCGGGCGTCCCTAACCGGGCGTCCCTAACCGGGCGTCCCTGACCGGGCGTCCCTGACCGGGCGTCCCCGATCGACGACCATGATCGATTCATGACGCAATCCACCCGATTGTGGATATGAACCCGCGCGGGCGGTGCCGAATCCGGCACCGCCCGCGCGTGCATCTGGAGCGCCCGGAGCCGGGAGGAAGGCTTCGCACAGGGTGATTCGTAGTGCGGTAAACAACCAGTACTTTCAAAAATATTACTTTGATACACTGGCGCGGGTTTTAGCCAAGGAGATGACCAAAATGAAATACCACAAGGCAGTCCTGATGGCCGCGGCGCTGTGCGCGTTCGCAAGCGGCGCGTACGCTCAGGAGACTGGCACGCTGAAGAAGATCAAGGACACGGGCGTGATCGCGCTGGGCCACCGCGAATCGTCGATTCCGTTCTCCTACTACGACCAGAACCAGCAGGTGGTCGGCTATTCGCGCGAGTTCCAGCTGAAGATCGTGGACGCGGTGAAGAAGAAGCTGAACCTGCCGAACCTGCAGGTGAAGAACATCCCCGTCACGTCGCAGAACCGCATTCCGCTGGTGCAGAACGGCACGGTCGACATCGAGTGCGGTTCGACGACCAACAACCTCGAGCGTCAGCAGCAAGCCGCGTTCTCCGACACGATCTTCGTGATCGGCACGCGCCTGATGACGAAGAAGGATTCGGGTGTCAAGGATTTCGCCGACCTGAAGGGCAAGACGGTCGTGACGACCGCCGGCACGACGTCGGAGCGCCTGCTGCGCAAGATGAACAACGACAAGCAGCTCGGCATGAACATCATCAGCGCGAAGGATCACGGCGATTCGTTCAACACGCTGGAATCGGGCCGCGCGGTCGCATTCATGATGGATGACGCGCTGCTCGCGGGCGAGCGCGCGAAGGCGAAGCAGCCGGGCGAATGGGTGATCGTCGGCACGCCGCAATCGGAAGAGGCTTACGGCTGCATGATGCGCAAGGGCGACGCCGACTTCAAGAAGGTCGTCGACGACGCGATCTCGCAAGTCGAGAAGTCGGGCGAAGCCGCGAAGATCTACGCGAAGTGGTTCGAGAACCCGATTCCGCCGAAGGGGCTGAACCTGAACTTCCCGCTGTCCGATTCGATGAAGAAGCTGTACGCGAACCCGAACGACAAGGCGCTCGACTGACCACACGGCCGTTGATGCAGAAATGACGCTACTGAAACGGAAGAGGCGCTGCTTCTTCCGTTTCTTTTTGCTGGAGTCTTGCCCATGTCTTACCACTGGAACTGGGGCATCTTTCTGAGCCCCGTGTCGACCGGCGAGCCGACGACTTATTTCGGATGGCTGATGTCCGGCTTCTGGGTGACGATCGAAGTGTCGCTCGTCGCCTGGGTCATCGCGCTGATCGTCGGGTCGCTGTTCGGCGTGCTGCGCACCGTGCCGAACAAGTGGCTCGCCGCGATCGGCACCGTGTACGTGTCGATCTTCCGGAACATCCCGCTGATCGTGCAGTTCTTCGTCTGGTATCTCGTGATACCCGAGTTGCTGCCCGCGTCGATCGGCACCTGGATCAAGCAGTTGCCGCCCGGCACGCAGTTCTTTACCGCGTCGATCGTCTGTCTCGGCCTGTTCACGGGCGCGCGCGTGTGCGAACAGGTGCGCTCGGGGATCAACGCGCTGCCGAAGGGCCAGCGCGCGGCCGGCCTCGCGATGGGCTTCACGCAATGGCAGACGTATCGCTACGTGCTGCTGCCCGTCGCGTACCGGATCATCGTGCCGCCGCTCACGTCGGAATTCCTGAACATCTTCAAGAACTCCGCCGTCGCGTCGACGATCGGCCTGCTCGACCTGTCCGCGCAGGCGCGCCAGCTCGTCGACTACACCGCGCAGACCTACGAGTCGTTCATCGCGGTCACGCTCGCCTACGTGCTGATCAACCTCGTCGTGATGGCGTTCATGCGCTGGATCGAAGGCCGCACGCGGCTGCCCGGCTATATCGGAGGCAAGTGATGCATCAGTTCGACTGGAGTAGTATTCCCGGCGCGCTGCCGACGCTGTGGTCGGGGGCGGTCGTCACGTTCAAGATCACGCTGATCGCGATCGTGATCGGGATCGTCTGGGGCACGCTGCTGGCGCTGCTGCGGCTGTCCGGCGTGAAGCCGCTCGCATGGTTCGCGAAAGCGTACGTGACGGTGTTCCGCTCGATCCCGCTCGTGATGGTGCTGCTGTGGTTCTTCCTGATCGTGCCGCAGTTGCTGCAGGGCGTGCTCGGGCTGTCGCCGACGATCGACATCCGCCTCGCGTCGGCCATGGTCGCGTTCTCGTTGTTCGAAGCCGCGTATTATTCCGAGATCATCCGCGCCGGCATCCAGGCGGTGCCGCGTGGGCAGGTGAATGCCGCGTTCGCGCTCGGCATGAACTACGCGCAGGCGATGCGCCTCGTGATCCTGCCGCAGGCGTTCCGCGCGATGGTGCCGCTGCTGCTCACGCAGGCGATCGTCCTGTTCCAGGATACGTCGCTCGTGTACGTGATCAGTCTCGCGGACTTCTTCCGCACGGCCGCCAACGTCGGCGATCGCGACGGCACGACCGTCGAGATGGTCCTGTTCGCCGGCGCATGCTATTTCGTGATTTGCTCGTTGGCGTCTGCTCTCGTCAAGGGTCTCCAGAAAAAGGTCACAAGATGATTTCCATCAAGAACGTTTCGAAGTGGTACGGCCAGTTTCAGGTCCTCACCGAATGCACGACCGAGGTCAAGAAAGGCGAAGTGGTCGTCGTGTGCGGCCCGTCGGGCTCCGGCAAGTCGACGCTGATCAAGACCGTGAACGGCCTGGAGCCGTTCCAGCAGGGCGAGATCCTCGTGAACGGCCAGTCGGTCGGCGACAAGAAGACGAACCTGTCGAAGCTGCGCTCGAAGGTCGGGATGGTGTTCCAGCATTTCGAACTGTTCCCGCACCTGTCGATCACCGAGAACCTGACGCTCGCGCAGGTCAAGGTGCTCGGCCGCGGCAAGGACGAGGCGAACGAGAAGGGCATGAAGCTGCTCGATCGCGTCGGCCTGAAGGCGCATGCGCACAAGTTTCCGGGCCAGTTGTCGGGCGGCCAGCAGCAGCGGGTCGCGATCGCGCGCGCGCTGTCGATGGACCCGATCGCGATGCTGTTCGACGAGCCGACGTCCGCGCTCGATCCCGAGATGATCAACGAAGTGCTCGACGTGATGGTCGAACTCGCGCAGGAAGGGATGACGATGATGGTCGTCACGCACGAGATGGGCTTCGCGAAGAAGGTCGCGCATCGCGTGATCTTCATGGACAAGGGCGCGATCGTCGAGGACGACCGCAAGGACGATTTCTTCTCGAATCCGAAATCGGATCGCGCGAAGGACTTCCTCGCGAAGATCCTGCACTGAGCGTTCGCGCGTTTTCGCGCGTACCCATGCGAAAACCGCCCGGCATGCCGCCGGGCGGTTTTTTTTCGTCCGTCGCCGGGCGTTACCAGCTGTACCGGTAGCCGACCTGCCCGACGATCCCGCGCCGGTAATCGCCGCCGATGTTGCGTGCGATCTTCGCATTCGCGTACAGCTCGCCGGACTTGCCGAAGCCGGCGGTCACGCCGACGCCGAGCTCGTACCAGGTGCGCCCGAGATGCGTCGCGAACGGTGTGCCGCCGACCACGGTCTGCCCCGGCGACAGGAAGTCGTGCAGCACGTCGGCCGTGAAGTACGGCGTCGCGGCGCCGCCGCCCGCGTCCGACTGGAGGTTCGGCCGGAAGATGCGCACGCCGACGCGGCCGCGCAGCGCATTCGTCGTCGTGCCCGACACGGCCGACACGTTGTCGTTGAACCCGTTCAGTTTCAGGTACTGATACATCAGCTGCGCCTGCGGCTCGACCGCGACCGGCAACGCGCCGATCGCGAACGGCTTGCCGACTTCCTGCGACAGCGCGACGCCGAAGCCGTTCTGCGACGCCTCGTTGCCGTAGCTGTCGCGATAGCGGTTGCCGTAGTGCGTGACCTGCCCGACGCTGTCGAAGTAGGTGCCGTCGGGCAGATAGCGCGTCCAGTAGCCGCCGACGCTCTGCGCGTGCATCTCGACCGAGCCGGTCGACGTCGACAGGTCGGGCGAGCCTGCGCGCGCCATGTCGCTGAAGCTCGCGTTCGACACGCCGATGCTGGCCGTCACGCCCGCATGCGTGCTGCCGGCACCGTCCGGCGCCTGGTCGAGGGTCCAGTCCTTGCCGAACTGCGCGAAGAACGTGCGTTCGTCGGCCGAGAAACGGCCCGCGTTCGCATCGAGACTCTGGCCGCCGATGCGCCCCCACACGCCGTCGCGATTGCCGTGCTGCTGTTTCTCGACGTTGTAGATGTCGCCGACGCGCTCGTGCAGCCTGCCGAGCGTCGAGAAGCCGTAGTCGGCGTTCAGCAGCGGCGTCATCGCGTAACCGGACACGCCCGGACGATACGCGAGCGTGCCGCCGTTGCCGTTTGCGTTGCCATTCCCATTGTTGCCGCCGCCGGACGGGTGGATCGGGTCGCCGGGGTCGGTCTGGTCGAGTTGCGAGCGCAGGTACCAGCCGTTCGCATCGCCTTGCCCGCCGCGATAGAGCCGGTATTCGTACGCGCCGGCCTGTACCGGGCCGGCGAGATGGAATGCCGACGCGGCGGTCGTGCCGCCGTTGGCCGTGACGACCACGGGAATGCCGTCGCCGGTCGTCTGCGCGCCGGTGCCGGCCGTGTTGGCGATCTTCAGGCCGGTCGTGCCGCTCGCCGTGCCGCCGTTCACGATCAGCCGGTCGGTCGGTGACGTATCGGCGCCGAGATACGTGTTCAGCGCGATCGTGCCGCCGTTGCCGACGTAGCCGCCGGTCGTCAGCGTCTTGTAGCTGCCGGTCAGCGTCGGCGAGCCGGTCGGCGCGGCGAACGCGACGAGGCCCGCGTTGTTCAGGCTGCTCAGGACCGAACTGCCGGTCATGCGCCACGTGCTCGTGCCGTCGACGCTCAACGCGACCGGGTCGATCTTCCCGGTCAGCGTCGTGCCGTTCGCGAGGACCACGTTGCCGGTGCTCGACGCGTCCGACACGATGTCGCCTGCGAGGGTGACCGCCGATGCGCTGAACGTCACGTTGCTGCCGTTCGCGAGGTTCAGCAGCGTGCCGTTGCCGGCCGTCACGACCGTGCCGTTGCGTACCGCGATGTCGGCCGCGCCGCCGCGCGCGGCGAACGCCGGCCCGGTGGCGGACGTCACGCTGCCGCCGTCGACGAGCACCGAGCTGGTCGCGCCGTTCGCGAGCGTGTCCGACGTCAGCACGCCGGCCGTCGCGCCCGTGAGCGCCGTGCCGGTCAACGCGAGCACGCCGCCGCTGTTCGCGGTGGCGCCGTTGCCGGCCGCGCTGGCGAGCGACGAACCCGTATCGGCGATGCGGCCGCCGTTTTGCGCGACGATGCCATCGGCCGCGGCACCCGATGCGGAAATCTTCGCGCCCGACAGCAGGGCTGTCGCGCCGCCGTCCATGACGATCGCATGCGCGTTCGCGCCGGTCGTCGCGACGGTCGTTCCGTTGGCCGTGAGCGTGGAATCGGCACCCGACACGGACAGGCCGAGCGCATCGGCCCCTGCCGTGCGGACGACCGTGGCCGCATCGGTCGCGATATGCGCACCCGCACCGGTCGACGCGAGGCCGGCGGCGCTGTTGCCGGTCGTGGCGACCTGCGTGCCGGACAGTGCGATCGTTGCATTCGCACCGAGGTTGCGGATGCCGCTGCCCGAGCCGCCGACCGCGATCGACGTCGGCCCGGCCGTGATGCCACCGCCCGTGACGGTCGAGTCGATCAGCACGCCGTCGGCGCTGCCGTTCGCGACGACGGTGCCCGTGCCCGACAGCGCGACCGATGCGCCGGCCCCCGTGAGGCGCACGCCCGCGATCCCATCGTCGGCTTCGATCGCACCCGTATTGGCGAGCGTGGCCGACGCACCCTGCACGAGCGCGCCGGTGCCGTTGGAGACGCGGATCGTCGACGCGTTGTTCACCGTGCCGAGCGCGCCGGCCACGACGCCCGTCGAGCCGGCGCCGGTGAGCAATACCGTGCTGCGGTTCTCGAGCGTGCCGAGGTTCTGCGCGATGAAGCCGGTCACGCCGGCGGTCGACGACGTGACGGCGGCGTGATTGGTCAGCGTCGTCGCGACCGGTGCGCCGGCCGCCGCGCCGGCGAGGTCGTGCGCCTGGCCGTCGACGATGCCCGCGGTCGCGCCGGCCGCGTTCAGGTTGATCGTCGTGCCCGGGTCGATCGTGCCTGTCGCGCCGCCTTCGACCGCGATCGCGATGCCGTTCGCGCCGTTGACGTCGTAGATCGCATTGCCGGTCGACAGCGTGGTGCCGGCGTCGGTTGCGAGGACGCCGCGCGAGCGCTGGCCGTTGACGTCGGTGATCAGCGCGCCGGCCGCCGACGCGCCCGTGTAGGCCGCGCCGCCCGCGACGCGGAACAGCGTCGAATCGTCGGTGTCGACACTCAGGTGCTGCGCGGCGACGTTGATTTGCGAGCCTGCGCCGTATGCATAGAAGCCGATCTGGTGGGTGCCGGACATGAAGGCCGGCACGGCGTTCGCGCCGACGTCGATTGTCGCGCCCGAACGCGCGTGCACGCCGATCGCGCCGGTGCCCGTCAGGTTCAGCGCACCGTCGAGCGTGGCTTTCGCGAGCGGCCCTTCGGCCCAGACGCCGTAGTTGCGCGTGCCCGACGCGGGATCGAGCCCGCCGGCCACGTCGATCGTGCCGGTCGACGTCGCGGCCGTCGCGTTCGTGCCGGTGCCGACGACCATGATGCCGATGCCGTTCACGCCATTCAGCGTGATCGTGCCCGTATTGGTCACGGTCGCGGCGGTATCGGCCGCGAGCATGCCGACGTTGGCGAGCGGCGTGCCCGGCGCGGCGCCGTTGACGACGATCGCGCCCGCGTTGGTCAGCGTGCCGGAAGTCGACCCGATGCTCGCCAGTGCGGCGCCGTTCTGCGTCTGCGTGCCGATCACGATCGTGCCGAGGTTGCTCGCGGTGCCCGACGCGCCGAGCAGGATGCCGTACCCGTGCGCGGACAGCGCGACGTCGTTCGCGGCTTCGGGGGAGGTGGGGTCGTACTGCGCGGCGCGGCCGAGATAGATCGTGCCGCCGGCTTCGTTCGTGAAGCTGCCGCCGGCGACGAGGCCGCCGATCACCTGGCTGTCGAGCGTCGTCGCGTTGACGCCGACGTTGATCGTGCCGGCGTTCGACGCGCGCGCGCCGTCCGTCGCGGCTACCGCGTAGTTCTGCAGGTCGGGGCGCGTGCTGTTGAAGGTCCAGGCGCCGACGTTCATCACGCCGTTGTTGACGAAGGTCGTGCCCGCGCCGTTCGCATAGATGCCGCTGCCCTCGGTGTACGCGTTGAGACTGAAGTTGTAGGGCAACGCGGCGCCGCCCGTATTGAAGTTGTCGCCGGCTGCGTAGCCCGACGAGATCACGCCGTTATTCACGCCGCTCGCGCCGGTCAGCAGGCGCACGAGCGTGAAGTCGCCCAACAGCCGCCCGTCGTTGACGAAGTGCGCGCCGTTTTCCGCGAGGACCGCCGAGCTCGAGTCGATCGTGTTGGTGCCGCGGAAGTCGATCTGGCCGTCCTTGCCGATATGCAGCGTTGCGTTTGCGCCAGTGCCGTGCATGACCGTCAGGTAGTCCATTTGCAGCGTGTTCTTGTCGCCTGGCGACACGTTGTTCGCATACTCGAACGATTGCGTGGAGAACGTGACGGCCTGGCTGAACGCGTGGTCGTAGGCGGCCTGCGAGCCGAGCGCGCCGCTCTGAACCGAGCGCACGAGAAAGGTGTTGTACGCGGCGAGCGACGCGGCGTCGGTGACCGTCCACGTGCTGCCGTCGAAGGCCGTGAAGGTGCCGGTATACGCCGGCACGTCGAGCAGCACGTGGCTGACGGGGCCGCCGCTCGCGAGATAGTCGCCGGTGCCGAGCCAGATCTGGTTGCGCGAGTTCCAGTTGATGACGCTTTGCGCCGTGCCCGTGCCGTCCGCGACGAACAGGTCGGTCTGCTTCGGGGCCATCGTGATCGCGTTGCCGGCCGCCGTCGGCGCGCCGGCCGGATCGCCGATCGACACGTCGAGCGTGCCGCCGGAGCGCTCGACGGTGCCGATCCGCGTGTTCACGTACTGGTTGCCGTTCACGTCGTGATAGACCGGCACGTTGGTCGAGCCGGCGCTCGATGCGGCGAACGCGCCCGAATCGTAGGTCGCGACCGACGCATGGCTGCCAGTGATCGAGTCGGGCGTGCTGACGCTTTGCGTCTTGCCGCCGATCGACAGCAGCGGCTGGTTGGGGTTGCCCGATACCACGGAGGCGCTGCCGAGCGGCGTCAACGTGTAGCCCATGTCGCCGGTCGCGCCCGTCCAGGCGCCGGTCAGGCCGACCCGGTCGCCGCCCGACACGGTCGTGGCGCCGACGAGATCGTTGTTGACGGTCGGGCTGAAACTGCCGAGCGCGCAGGTGGCGCCGTTCGCGACGGCCGCGCCGTTGCCGCAGGTCGATGCGTGCACGGTGCCGGCCGACAGTGCCGCCAGTGCGGCGCCGAGCGCCGCGACACGAAGCGGCGACCGGCGCGTTGCATGATGCGTTGCCTTGCGGGCGGTGCGCTGACTTGACCCCGATGCACCGCCCGAGCGCTTGCCGCGCGCCCGGGTCGTTTCCGCGACCGCGACCCAGCAGCCGGCGGCCTCGCTCCATATCGATCGAAATGAGTGATTCACGACATACCCCTCTTTCTTCTTTTTGACGTGGCATTCGCCGTTGTTCGGCGAATTCGCATTCCGCGGTGGGGAAATGATCCGAAGGGGCGTGCGGCGGCTATGGCAGCGTGTCGCGCCAATCGTGTTTCGTTACACCGAGGATGGGCGGAGTCTACTGATTCAGATGGCCGTCGATTATCGAGAAACTGGAAACTGTAATGATGCGAACCGTAATGCGTGGTATTTTTGATTTGTGTGGTTAATCGAACCGAAGGCTGTGGCGGGGGCGGGCTGGGAGGGGGTTTGCGGAGATCTGGAACGGCTGCCGGAGTAGGTGGGATAGCGAACGGTTCCGGCGGATGCGGTACGTTAAAATCCGGATCAGGGGTTCTTGTTTTAATTGATGGTTATTTTTCTGATTCCGTCTTTTATTTGCTTTCGCTTGTAAATTAATAAAATCAAGCGGATATCGGGTGATGTCAATCGATTGCGCCGGGTGGCGGTTAAAACGAAACCGTATTGACCGGAGCGAGGCGATTTGCGCCGATGACGCATGAAGTGCGCGCAGCAGTTCGGAAAGCGAGCGCAGCCGATGCCGCGCCGGGCTTCAGAAATCGATCGCGTCGTCGGCATCGCCGTCGGCCGCGGTGGCGAGCGCTTCGCGAACCACCGTGCGCGGCGCGGACGCCGACGCATCGAGCGACGGGTTGCGCAGCTTCTCGAGCACACGCTCGGGCACCGGAATCTGCATCCGCGCGGCGACGTCTCCGCACTGGAACATGATCAGCTCGCCCGGCTCGAACGCGGTCCAGACTTCGTTGTCGGTGAGCGGCTGCGTTGCGATCACCGCGACCCGATCCTCGGGGGTCGTGTATTTCGCGAAGTCGATCGACAGGTCTTCGTCGACGAGATGCGCGGTCGAGAACGGCCAGCGCCGCACGAGGTAGTGCAGCCGCGTCGAGCAGTGCGCGAAGAGCGCCTGGCCATTGGACATCAGGAAGTTGAACACGCCGTGATCGGTGATGCCGCGCGTCAGTTCGCCGACCCGCTCGAACAGCTCGGGCAGCGGCGGCTGCGCGCCGGGAAAGGCCTCGCGCAGACCCTGCATCAGCACGCAGAACGCCTGTTCGCTGTCGGTCGTGCCGACCGGGTGGTAGACACTGCCGTCCATGTCCGGCGCGTAGTCCTGCAGGTCGCCGTTATGCGCGAAGATCCAGTGCCGGCCCCACAGCTCGCGCATGAACGGATGGCTGTTCTCGAGCAGGATGTGCCCTTGCGTCGCCTTGCGGATGTGGGCGATCGTGTTCTTGGACTTGATCGGGTAGCGCTTCACCATTTCGGCGATCGGCGACGTGGCCGATGCCTGGTGATCGATGAAGAGACGGCAGGCCTTGTCTTCGAAGAACGCGATGCCCCAGCCGTCGGCATGGTGATCGGTGAGCCCGCCCCGGGCCGCGAAACCTGTGAAGGAGAATGTGACGTCCGTCGGCGCGGCGCAGTTCATTCCAAGGAGTTGGCACATTTTACGTGGGGCGGCAGGCTGAAGCGGGGGGTAACGAACCGGGCGAACCCCGGTACAATGCGGCTTCTAGCATATCACCGAGCCCTGAGCGGTAAAAAGCGGATTCCGCTGGCCAAAGGCCCCGTGTTGCGGTTTGCCGTCAGTCGGCCCGCGGCACGCGCGTTCCGGCCCCGCCGATGGCAAGCCCGTTCCTCACGACGCCTCCTATGACTGCCTCGAACGCTTCTTCCCCGGCGACGCTTTCGCTCGCCCGTCCCGACGACTGGCACCTGCACCTGCGCGACGGCGACATGCTCGCCGCCGTGCTGCCGCACACCGCCCGCCAGTTCGGCCGCGCCATCGTCATGCCGAACCTGAAGCCGCCGGTCACGACCACCGCGCAGGCGCAGGCCTATCGCGAGCGCATCCTCGCCGCGCTGCCGGCCGGGATGACGTTCGAACCGCTGATGACGCTGTACCTGACCGACAACACGCCGCCCGACGAAATCCGCCGCGCGCGCGAAAGCGGCTTCGTGCACGGCGTGAAGCTGTATCCGGCAGGCGCGACGACGAATTCCGACCATGGCGTCACCGATCTCGCGAAATGCGCGAAGACGCTCGAGGCGATGCAGGACACCGGCATGCCGCTGCTCGTGCACGGCGAGGTGACCGATGCGTCGATCGACCTGTTCGACCGCGAGAAGGTGTTCATCGACCGCGTGATGACGCCGCTGCGCCGCGATTTCCCGGGCCTGAAGGTCGTGTTCGAGCACATCACGACGAAGGACGCGGCCGACTACGTGCGCGATGCCGACGCGGCGCCCGGCCTGCTCGGCGCGACGATCACCGCGCATCACCTGCTGTACAACCGCAACGCGCTGTTCGTCGGCGGGATTCGCCCGCATTACTACTGCCTGCCGGTGCTCAAGCGCGAGACGCATCGCGTGGCGCTGGTCGAGGCCGCGACGTCGGGCAACCCGCGCTTCTTCCTCGGCACCGACAGCGCGCCGCATGCGCGCGACGCGAAGGAAACCGCGTGCGGCTGCGCGGGCTGCTACACGGCGCTGCATGCGCTCGAACTGTACGCGGAAGCGTTCGACACGGCCGGCGCGCTGGACAAGCTGGAAGGGTTCGCGAGCTTCTTCGGCGCCGATTTCTACGGGCTGCCGCGCAGCGCCGAGACGGTCACGCTGCGCCGCGAGCCGTGGGAACTGCCGCGCGAGATCTTCGCGGGCGATACGCCGGTCGTGCCGCTGCGCGGCGGCGAGACGATCGGCTGGAAGCTGGCGTGACCGGCGCGCCGCCGCGCGAATCGGGCTCCGGGGCCGGTCGCGCAGCGGCGGATTTCGCGCGGATCGACTGGTCCGCGCCGTGGCTCGCGCCTTACGCGGAGCCGGGCCGCGCGTGGCAGGCGGCCGCCCGCGCGGGCGAGGCCACGCTGCTCGATGCGTTGAACGGCGCGTTGGGCGGCGTGTCACGAGGCGGCGATCGCGTCACCGGCCGCGGCAGGCCGCTGCGCTTCGTGCCGCAGGCCGAGTTGCCGCCCGGCGTCGCGTACGAGACCCATATCGCCGGCACCGGCCACGTGCCGACCCGCCATCATCTTCACGACTTCTTCAATGCGCTCGTCTGGCTCGCGTACCCGCGCATCAAGGCCGCGCTGAACGCGCGCCAAGCCGCCGCGATCGACGCGGCGGGCGGCGTCGGCCCCGTGCGCGGGACGTTGCGCGACGCGCTCACGTTGTTCGACGAGAACGCCGCGCTGTTCGTCACCGCCGACCGCGCGCTCGCCGACGCGCTGCGCGGCTTCGACTGGCCGCGGCTGCTGGTGGCCACGCGCGATGCGTGGGGCACGCGCTGCGAAGCGCGAGTCGTCGGCCATGCGCTGCTCGAACAGCTCGTCGCACCCTACAAGTCCTGCACCGCGCACGCATGGATCGTCGAAGTGAGCGCCGACTATTTTTCATGGCCCGACGCGGAACGGAGCGCGCATGTCGACGCCCGAATCGCCGCTGAACTCGCGACGCGCGCGCTGACGAGCCGCGATTTCGCGCCGCTGCCGGTGCTCGGCGTGCCGGGCTGGTGCGCGGCGAACGCCGACCCCGCGTTCTACGACGATCCGGCCGTGTTTCGCCGCGGCCGCCGCTCGCGCGCTGCCGACGGCGGCGCGCAGTGCTAGAATGCGCGTCGCAAAGCAGGCCAGGCAGTCGCGGCCTCGGCGCCTTCGGGCGCGCGGGGCGAGGAAAGTCCGGACTCCACAGGGCAGGGTGATGGCTAACGGCCATCCGTGGCGACACGCGGAACAGGGCAACAGAAAGCAAACCGCCGATGGCCCGGCGCAAGCCGGGATCAGGTAAGGGTGAAACGGTGCGGTAAGAGCGCACCGCGGCGACGGCGACGTTCGCCGGCACGGTAACCTCCACCCGGAGCAATTCCAAGTAGGCAGGCGCGCATTTTCGGATGCAGGACGGGGCCCCCGTCTCGTCTGCGGGTAGGAAGCTTGAGCGCGTCAGCAATGGCGCGCCTAGAGGAATGACTGCCACGCGTTGCGCGCTTCGGCGTGCAGCGTGCACAGAATCCGGCTTATCGGCCTGCTTTGCCGTTCGAATGCGAAAGGGCCGGCGCTCCCTGCGGAGCGCCGGCCCTTTTTTCATGCGCGCGCCGTGGGCTCAGGCGGCGACGATGTCGAACGAATGCGTGAGTTCGGCCGTCTTCGCGATCATGATCGACGCGGAGCAGTACTTGTCGTGCGACAGGTTGATCGCGCGCTCGACCGTGGCCGGGTTCAGGTTGCGGCCGGTGACCGTGAAGTGGAAGTGCACCTTCGTGAACACCTTCGGATCTTCGCTCGCACGCTCGGCCTTCAGCGTGACCGAGCAACCGCTCACTTCCTGGCGGCTCTTCTTCAGGATCAGCACGACGTCATAGGCGGTGCAGCCGCCGGTGCCGAGCAGCACCATTTCCATCGGACGCGGCGCGAGGTTGTGGCCGCCGCCTTCGGGCGCGCCGTCCATCGTGACGAGGTGCCCGCTGCCGGTCTCGGCGGAAAACGCCATGCCGTCCTGGCCCATCCAGCTTACTTTGCATTCCATGCTTGCACTCCAGCGTTGCCTGATTCGGATTCGATCCGGCATTGTAGCCCGCGGCGCAACGGTCGGCTGATGCGCTGCACGACGCGCAACGCCGGGGTCGGGCGGGCGGGGCGGCGGGCGACGATTTCCCTGCTGGATTTAGGGGTTTTGCTCTAGGCGAGGGCAGATCTAGGTCATGTCCGAGGCATTTAGGTGATTGATTTTAAAAGAAAATGCGTTCGAGCGAGCTTCCCGGACAAAATCTCATATCGTGGTATTTGATTTCGCAATGCAAATTTTCTTGTGAAGTCGGCGGGGCATTCGTATAATGATCCTCATTGGTTGTCGCGCTGCGGCAACCTCCGCATGTCTCCTCCACCCTCCTCCTAAGGTGGATTAAGCCCGAACCAGCCGTTCGGGCTTTTTTTCGTCCCATGCAAACATCCGCGCGGCTTGCGCGCGTCGGCACCGTCACGCGGGCTGTCGCGCAACCGGCTGCGAAGTCGCGTCGGGCGGCGTGCCGCGCGAGTCGGCATCGGGCGCCGGCGCACGGGTGGCCGACGCGTGGCCGTGGCCGCGTGCACAGAAGTGGCGGACGCGTTCGCGCACCGCGCGCAGGCGTGCGATGCGGTCTTCGGCATGTGCGGTCCGGGCTTCGGCGATGCGTGCATCGAGTGCGTCGAGCTTGGCTTCGCAGCCGGAGCGGGCGGCGACGGCGGGCGCCGCGACGGCCAGCAGCGCGGCCGCCAGAAAGGGCGTAAGTCGTTGTTTCATCATGCTGGTTTGTTGTTTTTCGGGTTCGACCGGTCTGGCGCGGCAAGGTCATGTGCCGCGCGTCGATGGGTGCCTCCCCAGACGCTCGGTTCGCCTGGCTTGGTGGGGCACGACCGGATTTTGGCTCATTTCGGCCGCCGCGAACACGGGACGTGGATTCTCTTTGACCACGTAGCCGTATTTCCTTTATAATTCAGGGCTTTTCCGCATTCATGCCCACGGAAAAAGAACAGGGAGAGCCTGCACCGCGCCTCGAAGCGCACACAGACAAGCAGGAAGAACACATCGGGCAAAGCAATTTTTTTGGATCGATCATGAAGACGTTTTCCGCAAAAGCCCATGAGGTGACGCGCGAATGGTACGTGATTGACGCGACGGATAAGGTTCTCGGCCGTGTTGCCAGCGAAGTGGCACGCCGTCTGCGCGGCAAGCACAAGCCTGAGTTCACCCCGCACGTCGACACTGGTGATTTCATCATCATCATCAACGCGAGCAAGTTGAAGGTCACGGGCAACAAGACGCTGGACAAGAAGTACTACCGTCACTCGGGCTACCCGGGCGGTATCTATGAAACGACGTTCGGCAAGATGCAAGAGCGCTTCCCGGGCCGCGCGCTCGAGAAGGCGGTCAAGGGCATGCTGCCGAAGGGCCCGCTCGGCTACGCGATGATCAAGAAGCTGAAGGTCTACGCAGAAGCGACGCATCCGCACTCGGCTCAACAGCCGAAGGCGCTCGAGATCTAAGGGGACCCACATGATCGGTAACTGGAACTACGGTACGGGCCGCCGCAAGAGCGCAGTCGCACGTGTCTTCATCAAGGCTGGCAAGGGCGACATCATCGTCAACGGCAAGCCCATCGCTGACTACTTCTCGCGCGAAACGTCGCTGATGATCGTGCGTCAACCGCTGGAACTCACGAACCACGGCCAGACGTTCGACATCAAGGTGAACGTCAACGGCGGCGGCGAAACGGGTCAGGCAGGCGCAGTGCGCCACGGCATCACCCGTGCACTGATCGACTACGATGCGACGCTGAAGCCGTCGCTGTCGAGCGCAGGCTTCGTCACGCGCGATGCGCGTGAAGTCGAGCGTAAGAAGGTCGGTCTGCGCAAGGCACGCCGCGCAAAGCAGTTCTCGAAGCGTTAATTCCGCTTCATGGCCTCGCCGCTCTCGAGCGGCGTCCGCCGGAAAACCGCCAGCTTTCATGCTGGCGGTTTTTTTATGCCCGCTGACTACCCGCGCACGGGCCGCTGCGGCCGCCGCCCGCGCGGGCGCGTTTGATGAAATCGACAAGAACCTATTGATTTCATGGACATCAGCACGATCTTCTGATCGGCCCTACAATAGCGGCTAAAGCTTTTTGGAGAGTTCGAATGAACGCTGTTACCGAAACCGCAGCAACGACGACCGATATGCCGCTGCCGTTCGTCTTCACCGACGCCGCGGCCGACAAGGTCAAGCAACTGATCGACGAAGAGGGCAATCCCGACCTGAAGCTGCGCGTGTTCGTGCAGGGTGGCGGCTGCTCGGGCTTCCAGTATGGCTTCACGTTCGACGAGGAAGTCAACGAGGACGACACCGTGATGAACAAGAACGGCGTCCAGCTCCTGATCGACTCGATGAGCTACCAGTACCTCGTCGGCGCGGAAATCGACTACAAGGACGACCTCAACGGCGCCCAGTTCGTGATCAAGAACCCGAACGCGACCACCACCTGCGGGTGCGGTTCGTCGTTCTCGGTCTGAGCGCACGGTAGATCCGCGCCGGTTCGCCGGAATGAAAAACGGGGCTTCGTGCCCCGTTTTTTTATGCGCGCTCGCCCTGCGGCGCTCGCCGCGCGGCGGATATCGCGTCAGCGCGGATAGAGCGCGCCGAGCACGCGGTTGCCGGCTGCGCCGGTGACCGTCGCGAGATTGCCGGGCTGGCGCGTGGTGAAGCGGTACGCGAGCCACGCGAACGCGAGCGCTTCGACCTGCTGCGGCGGCACACCGAGCGCGGCCGTCGTATCGACGGTGGCCGGCACACCGGCCTCGCGCAGTGCGTGCCGAAGCGCATCGAGCAGCACCGGATTGCGTGCGCCGCCGCCGCATACGAACACGGCCTTGCAGGCCGGCGTGTGCTGCGCGATTTCGCGCGCCACCGACACGGCGGTGAGCGCGGTGAGCGTGGCCTGGACGTCCTCCGGTGCAACTTGCGGGAACGCGGCGAGCCTGGCGTCGAGCCATGCGGGATTGAACAGATCGCGTCCGGTGCTCTTTGGCGGCGGCGCGGTGAAATACGGTTCGTCGAGCAGGGCGTCGAGCAGCGATGCCTGTACGGCGCCGCGTGCGGCGAACTTCCCGCCGTCGTCGTACGGCTTGCCCAGATGGCGGGTCGCCCAGGCATCGATCAGCGCGTTCGCGGGGCCGCAGTCGAAGCCGCGCACGTCGCCGTCCGCGCCGGGCAGGATCGTGATGTTGCTGATCCCGCCGAGATTGCAGACGACCCGCGTTTCGCCCGGTGCGCCGAACACCGTCGCATGGAACGCGGGCGCGAGCGGCGCGCCGTGACCGCCGGCGGCCACGTCGCGGCTGCGGAAATCGGCGATCACGTCGACCTGCGTCAGCTCCGCGAGCAGCGCCGGATTGTTGAGCTGGCGCGTATAGCCGCGCTCGGGGCGATGGCGCACCGTCTGGCCGTGCACGCCGATCGCGCGGATCTCGTCGCGCGACAGCCCGGCCGTGCGCTGCAATTCATGGCAGCACACCGCATAGCGCGCGACGAGCGCATTCGCGGCGAGCGATTCGCGGTCGATCTCGTCGTCGCCGGGCTGCTGCAGCGCGAACAACGCGTCGCGCAGCGATTGCGCGAAGCCGACGAACGCTTCCGCGAGCACGACCGGCGCGCGGCCGGCCTCGAAACGCACGGCGACGCCGTCGACGCCGTCCATGCTGGTTCCCGACATCAGCCCGAAATAGATGCCGTCTGCCGGATGGGCAGGCTGCGGCTGTCGTTGCGGCACGTTGGGTTCTCCTGGATCGTGCGGCGCGGGCCGGTGCCGCGCGCCTTGCGCCCGATTATCCGCGCAACCTGACGCGTCGTTAAGCGATGCGCGCGCAAGTTATGGGAAAATCCCTGTTTTTGCGACATTCTTCCTGGCACCGATGAGCACCGAACCCAGTTCCAAGCCCGTTTCCCCGATCACCGACGAAGTCCGGCATGCGCTCGCCGTCACGAAGCGCGGCGTCGACGAGCTGCTGATCGAGGAAGAGTTCGCGCAGAAGCTCGCGCGCAGCGCAGCCACCGGCACGCCGCTGCGCATCAAGCTCGGCCTCGATCCGACCGCACCGGACATCCACATCGGCCATACGGTCGTGCTGAACAAGATGCGCCAGTTGCAGGATCTCGGCCATACGGTGATCTTCCTGATCGGCGATTTCACGTCGCTGATCGGCGATCCGTCGGGCCGCAACGCGACGCGTCCGCCGCTCACGCGCGAGCAGATCGAATCGAACGCGAAGACCTACTTCGAGCAGGCCGCGCTCGTGCTCGATCGCGAAAAAACCGAGATCCGCTACAACAGCGAATGGTCGATGCCGCTCGGCGCGGACGGGATGATCAAGCTCGCGTCGCGCTACACGGTCGCGCGGATTCTCGAGCGCGAGGATTTCACGAAGCGCTTCCAGGGCGGCGTGCCGATCTCGATCCACGAATTCCTGTACCCGCTGATGCAGGGCTACGATTCGGTCGCGCTGAACGCCGATCTCGAACTCGGCGGCACCGACCAGAAATTCAACCTGCTGGTCGGCCGCGAACTGCAGAAGCAGTACGGCCAGGAACAGCAGTGCATCCTGACGATGCCGCTGCTCGAAGGCCTCGACGGCGTCGAGAAGATGTCGAAGTCGAAGGGCAACTACGTCGGCATCAGCGAGAAGCCGACCGACATGTTCGGCAAGCTGATGAGCATCTCGGACACGCTGATGTGGCGTTACTTCGAGCTGCTGTCGTTCCGCAGCCTCGACGAGATCGCCGGCTTCAAGCGCGAGGCCGAAGGCGGCCGCAATCCGCGCGATTTCAAGGTGCTGCTCGCGCAGGAAATCGTCGCGCGATTCCATTCGCAGGCCGACGCCGAGCGCGCGCTGGAGGACTTCAACCACCGCGCGAAGGGCGGCGTGCCGGACGACATTCCGTCGGTCACGCTGGCCGGTGCGCCGCTCGCGATCGGTCAGTTGCTGAAGCAGGCCGGCCTCGTGCCGTCGACCAGCGAAGCGCTGCGCAACATCGATCAGGGCGGCGTGAAGATCGACGGCGCGACCGTGTCGGACAAGGGCCTGAAGGTCGAGGCCGGCGAGTTCGTCGTGCAGGTCGGCAAGCGCCGCTTCGCGCGCGTCACGCTGACCGCATGATCGCGCTGATCCAGCGCGTGACGCGTGCCGACGTGCGCGTCGGCGGCCGCACGACGGGCGAGATCGGCGCGGGCCTGCTCGCGCTGGTTTGCGCGGAGCGCGGCGATACCGAGGCCGCGGCCGACAAGCTGCTCGCGAAGCTGCTCGGCTACCGCGTGTTCAGCGACGCAGCCGGCAAGATGAACCTGCCGGTGTCGAACATCGACGGCGAGGGCCGCGCGGGCGGCCTGCTGCTCGTGTCGCAGTTCACGCTGGCGGCCGATACCAACAGCGGGCTGCGTCCGAGCTTCACGCCGGCCGCGCCGCCCGACGAAGGCGCGCGGTTGTTCGACTATTTCGTCGCGGCCGCGCGGGCGCGGCACCCGATCGTCGAGACGGGCGAGTTCGGCGCAGACATGCAGGTGTCGCTCGTCAACGACGGCCCCGTGACGTTCTGGCTGCAAGTGCGGCCCTGATTCTTTCCGGAGGCGCGCCGCGATGGCCACCACGCAGATTCTTTTCATCCGCCATGGCGAGACGGCCTGGAACCGCATCAAGCGCATCCAGGGGCATATCGACATCCCATTGGCCGATACGGGGCTCGCGCAGGCGCAGCGGCTGGCGGCGCGGCTCGGGCGCGAGGCGCGTGACGGCGCGCGGATCGACGCGGTGTATTCGAGCGACCTGATGCGCGCACAACAGACCGCCCAACCGTTCGCCGATGCGCTCGGGCTGCCGCTGCTGCTGCGCGAAGGGTTGCGCGAACGCTCGTACGGTGCGTTCCAGGGGCACGACAGCACCGAGATCGAGGCGCTGTTTCCGGACGCGTATGCGGCGTGGCAGACGCGCGACCCGGGCTTCGCGCCGGAGGGTGGCGAGTCGCAGCGTGAGTTCTATCACCGCGTGCTGCATGCGCTCGAACCGATCGTCGCCGCGCATCCGGGCGGCCGGATCGCGTGCGTCGCGCACGGCGGCGTGCTCGATTGCGTGTATCGCTTCGCGAACGGGATCGAGCTGTCGGCGCCGCGTACCTATCAACTGCTCAACACCAGCATCAACGTCGTCGATTACGTGGATGGCCGCGCGCAAGTCGTGCGGTGGGCCGACGTGTCGCATCTCGAAGCCGCGAGCGACGATGACGACGGGTACCGCAAGGTGCTCTGAACACGCCAGCTCCGTGCGGCATGGCCGGCCCGGGGTTCGCCTTCCTGCTGCGTGACGCTTACTGCGGCAGCGCGTGGCGCGTCTTGTAGTCGAGCGCGTACGCGATCTTGCCGGGCTTGTCGGCCGTGATCGGCTGGCGCAGCTTGTCGAATTCCCCCTTGCTGTATTTCTTCCCGCCGTTGATCGCATCGGCGCGCCCGAGGTCGGCGCCCGTCTTGCCGTCGATCACGGGGTCGGTGGCCGCGACCATCCGCGTCGACGCATTCCAGACCGCATTCAGGTAGCCCGTGTCGGCCTTCGCCGGGTCGGGATCGGTCGTGCCGCCGCGCGTGAGGTCATAGTTCGCCAGCGCGAACGTGCCGGGCTGCGCGCGCAGCCAGTCGGCCCAGTAGAACTCGAGGTAGTCGGTCGCTTGTGCGGGCTTGCTGTAGCCGATGTCGCGCGTGAAATAGACGAGCGAGCGGTAGCGGTCGTTCGTCATCCCGAGTTTCAGACCGAGGCCGCTCGGCAGTTGCGCGGTCGTGATCGGCTGGCCTTCGCCGTTCTTCAGGCGCAGATAGCCGCGGCTTTGCATCTGCTGCCAGAACGCGTCGCCCGAGTAGTCGCTGAGGTTGTCCTTGACGACGACGTGCACGTGCAGCGACGGGCCGCCGTCGGGCGTCTCGTAATAGGTCGACAGGCCGTGGTGGCCGTCGGTCAGGTACAGCGCATCGCCGTTCGGGCCGATCACGACGGGGTTCAGCACCGAGCGGTCGCGGGCGTTCGCGTCGGTCGTCGCGCACGTGTAGCTGGCCGGTTCGCGCAGCGACGATCGGGCCGTGTAGCCGCTCGATGCGACGCCGCCGAGGCCTTCGTCCGCGCAGAAGTCGTCGAACTTCTTGTCGGGCTGCAGTTCGTAGCGTCCGAGCTTGTAGTAGATCTGGTCGTAGCCGATCGCACCCTGCGTCGGATGGAGATCGCCGAGCGTCACGTCGATCAGGTCGCCGGCGCGCGCGGCTTTCCACTTGCCCGGTTGCGGCGGGGTGGTGGCGGGCGGCGTCGGGGCCGGCGTCGTCGTCGTGCCGCCGGACGGCGGTTGCGCGTCCGTGCGTGCGACGGCGGTGACATCGTCGCCTCCGCACGCGGCGAGGGCGACGACGGTGGACAGGCTGGCGGCAAGGGCGAAACGGATCGGCAGGCGTGGCATCGCGGGCATCGGGTGTCGGTAGCGTGTGGGCGGGACTCCGCGCGGGCCCCGGGCGTGCGTGACGGGCAAGGCGTGCGATCGTGCGCGGGTGCGAGCCCGTCAGCTTGTCACAGGTATTTGACAGTAAATTGAAATAATCCGAAGAAACGGATCGTCAGGCAGGCGGAGTGCCGTCGGACGGCGTGGCCGTCGCGCGGCGGCGCGCACGCTTCGACGCGCCGTTGACGAGCGCCCAGCGCAGCACGGGGGCGACGGCGCGGATGCCCGGCCGGACCACCGCGCGCCGCAACGGCGCGAACGTCGACACGCCGAGCATGCGCTGCGCCCATGGCGGCAGCAGGTCGATCCCGGCATGCATCACCAGCGACGCGGCAGGCCGCAGCGCGGGCCTCGCGACCGGCACGTTCAGCAGAATGGACATCACGTCGAAGGTACGCGGCCCGGCTTCGAGCTCGGGCAGCATGCGCGCGAGATAGGCCGCTACCTCGGCGCGCGAACGCGGCACCTCGTGCGCGCCGAGCAGCTCGGCGATCAGTGCCGTTTCCGCGTAATAGCGGTCCTGCAACTCGCCGGACAGCGCCGGATTCACGTAACGCAGATGCGCGGCAAGGAAGCTCGACACTTCCGCGACATGCACCCAGGTGAGCAACGCGGGATCGTCGGCGCGGTACGGCCGCCCGTCCGGCGCGCTGCCCGAGACGTGCGCATGGATCGCTTTCACGCGCTCGATCAGTGCGAGCGCGTCCGCGCGGCTGCCGAACGTCGTCCCCGTGATGAACGTGGCGGTGCGCCGCAAGCGGCCGAAGATGTCGGTGCGGAACGACGAATGATCCCAGACGCCCGCGAGCGCGAGCGGGTGGAGCGCCTGCAGCAGCAGCGCGGCGATGCCGCCCGTCATCATCGACGTGAAATCGGCATGCACGCGCCAGCAGACGGCGTCGGGGCCGAACAGCCCTGGGTCGCCAGGCGGAGAGGAGAGATCGATCGACGGGCCGCCGCCGCCGGCCGTCAGGTGCGTGATGCCGGCCACGAGCCGCTTGCGGATCGGCTCGGCCCAGCGCGGGCCCGGCGCGGGTGCGGTGGGGTGGCGGCTGGGCGGCGTCGTCATGGCGGGGGCGGCTTGGGCGGCGGATTACTTGCCGTCGGGGGTATCCCACTCGTCGCGTTCGGTGCGGCGCGCATCGGGCACCGACAGCCCGAAGTGGCGATACGTGAGCAGCGTCGCGACGCGCCCGCGCGGCGTGCGCTGCAGGAAGCCCTGCTGGATCAGGTACGGTTCGAGCACGTCCTCGATCGTGTCGCGCTCCTCGCCGATCGCCGCCGCGAGGTTGTCGATGCCGACCGGGCCGCCGTCGAACTTGTACAGGATCGCTTCGAGCAGCTTGCGGTCCATCAGGTCGAAGCCGACCGGATCGACGTCGAGCATCGCGAGCGCGGCGTCGGCAACGGCCGCGGTGATCTGGCCGTCGGCCTTCACTTCCGCGAAGTCGCGCACGCGGCGCAGCAGCCGGTTCGCGATCCGCGGCGTGCCGCGCGCACGCTTCGCGATTTCCAGCGCGCCGTTCGGATCGATCTGCGCATTCAGCAGCGACGCCGAGCGGCGCACGATGCGCGACAGTTGTTCGGCGTCGTAGAACTCGAGGCGCGCGACGATCCCGAAACGATCGCGCAGCGGGTTGGTCAGCATCCCCGCGCGGGTGGTCGCGCCGACCAGCGTGAACGGCTGCAGGTCGAGCTTCACGCTGCGCGCGGCCGGGCCTTCGCCGATCATGATGTCGATCTGGTAATCCTCGAGCGCCGGATACAGGATTTCCTCGACGACCGGCGACAGCCGGTGGATCTCGTCGATGAACAGCACGTCGTTCGCTTCGAGGTTCGTCAGCAGCGCGGCGAGATCGCCCGCGCGCTCGAGCACGGGGCCCGACGTCTGACGCAGGTTCACGCCCATCTCGCGCGCGATGATGTGTGCGAGCGTCGTCTTGCCGAGCCCCGGCGGCCCGAACAGCAGCACGTGATCGAGCGGCTCGGAGCGGCGCTTCGCGGCTTCGATGAAGATCTCGAGCTGGCCGCGCACCTTTTCCTGGCCGACGTAGTCGTCGAGCTGGCGCGGCCGCAACGCACGTTCGAACACCTCCTCGTGCGACGAGGCGGGCGTGGCGGCGATGATCCGCTGCTCGGTGGCGAGTTTGTCGGTTTCAATCATGCGGCCATTGTACCGCGCGGCGAAGCCCGGACCACCTGGCCGAACGGCCGACTGGCGAGCGCCGCGCGGCGGCGCGACACTGGCTTCGACGGCCGGATCGAATGTGCGTTACGCCTTCGACAGTGCCTTCAGCGCGAGCTTGATGCCTTCGGACACGCCAGTGCCGGCCGGCACGTTCTTGATCGCGGCGAGGCCTTCCTTTTCGGAGTAGCCGAGCGCGAGCAGCGCGTTGAGGATGTCGGTCGCATGGTCGGACGGCGACGCGGCGCCGGCGAGCGCGCCGAGGTCGGCGCCGAGCTTGCCCTTCAGCTCGAGCAGCAGACGCTCGGCCGTCTTCTTGCCGATGCCGGGCAGGCGCGTGAGGCGGGCGGCGTCCTGCATCGTCACGGCCTGCGCGAGCTCCTGCACGCTCATGCCGGACAGCACGGCGAGCGCCATGCGTGCGCCGATGCCGGTGATCTTCAGCAGCTCGCGGAAGGTCGTGCGCTCCTGCGGCGTCAGGAAGCCGTACAGCAGGTGCGCGTCCTCGCGGACGATCTGCTGCGTGAGCAGCACGACGCGTTCGCCCGTTTGCGGCAGGTTGTAGAAGGTGCTCATCGGCACGTCGATTTCGTAGCCGACGCCGTTGCAGTCGACGAGCAGATGAGGCGGGTTCTTTTCGAGCAGGATGCCGGCGATGCGACCGATCATGGAGGACGGGATGCGAGGAAGAAAGCGCGAGTGTAGCGCACGCGCGGCGCAATGCCGATGGGCGCGGCCGTCAGGCCGAAGCGGCGCGTGTCGCGGGTATGTCGGGTGAGGATAAAGCGGGCAAGCGGCCAACCCGGTCCAGGCGGCCCACGCCGTGGCCCGACGCGTCGGGCCACGGGCCGCGATGCGCGGCAGCGTCAGCCGACCAACCTGCCGCGCCGCACGCGCAGCCCTTTCTGCGCGAGCGCCGGCGCCAGGCCGCCCAGCGTGCTGAGCGTGTTGCCGCCGTGCGCGTGGCAGATCGCCATGCCGAGCGCGTCGGCGGCGTCCGAGCCCGGCTGGCCGGACAGGTTGAGCAGCCGCGTGACCATTTCCTGCATCTGCGTCTTGGTCGCACGGCCGTAGCCGACCACGGCCTGCTTGAGCTGCAGCGCCGTGTATTCAGCGACCGGCAGTCCGCCCGCGACGAGCCCGCAGATCGCGGCGCCGCGCGCCTGGCCGAGCAGCAGCGTCGACTGCGGGTTCACGTTGACGAACACCTTTTCGATCGCGGCCTGATCGGGCGCGTGTTCGCGCACGATCGTCGAGACGCCCTGGAAGATCGTGCCGAGCCGGGTGGCCAGATCGGCCGTCGGTGTGCGGATCACGCCGCTCGTGACATAGGCGAGCCGGTGGCCGCTGACGTCGATGACGCCGAAGCCGGTGACGCGCAGGCCAGGGTCGATGCCGAGAATTCGCATGAGTGAGGAGAATGGCGTGATGCAGCGATACTACAACGAATGGTGCGGCAAGCCGGTCGCCCGGTCGTGCGCGAAGGCGCCGCGCAATAAAAAACCCGGCGGGGGTGATGCCGCCGGGTTCCCGTGCAGCGGCCGCGCGGGCCGCATGCCGCGATCAGTGACGGAAGTGACGCACGCCCGTCAGGACCATCGCGATACCGTGCTCGTCGGCTGCCGCGATCACTTCGTCGTCGCGCATCGAGCCGCCCGGCTGGATCACGCAGGTCGCGCCGGCCGCCACGACGACATCGAGGCCGTCGCGGAACGGGAAGAACGCATCCGACGCGACGGCCGAGCCGGCCAGCGTCAGCCCCGCGTTCTGCGCCTTGATGCTCGCGATGCGCGCGGAATCGACGCGGCTCATCTGGCCGGCGCCGACGCCGAGCGTCATGCCGTTGCCGCAGAACACGATCGCGTTCGACTTCACGTATTTCGCGACGCGCCACGCGAACAGCAGGTCGTCCATTTCCTTCGCGGTCGGCTGGCGCTTCGTGACGACGCGCAGTTCGCTCGGCTGCACGTTGCGCGAATCGAGCGATTGCACGAGCAGGCCGCCGCCGACGCGCTTCAGGTCGAATGCGTTGTGGCCGTCACCCAGTGCAATCTCGAGCAGGCGCACGTTCTGCTTCGCGGCGAACACCTGCTTCGCGGCGTCGGAGAACGACGGGGCGATCAGCACTTCGACGAACTGCTTCGCCACCGCCTGAGCGGCCGCTTCGTCGACTTCGCGATTGAACGCGATGATGCCGCCGAATGCCGAGGTCGGGTCGGTCTGGAACGCCTTCGCATATGCGTCGGCCGAGTCGTTGCCCACCGCGACGCCACACGGATTCGCATGCTTGATGATCACGCAGGCCGGCGCGTCGAACGTCTTCACGCACTCCCACGCCGCGTCCGAATCCGCGATGTTGTTGTACGACAGTTCCTTGCCCTGCAGCTGGCGGTAGTTCGCGAGCGCGCCGGCCGGCGTCGCGAGGTCGCGGTAGAACGCCGCGCTCTGGTGCGGGTTCTCGCCGTAGCGCAGGTCCTGCACCTTGTCGAACGCCAGGTTCAGCGTGGCCGGGTACGTGCTGCGCGATGCGTGCTTCAGCTCGTCGGTCAGGCTCGTCAGGTAGTTCGTGATCGCGCCGTCGTATTGCGCGGTGTGCGCGAACACCTTCGTCGCGAGGCGGAAGTTGGTCGGGTAGCCGACCGTGTTGCCGTTCGCCTTCATTTCGTCGAGCACGACCGCGTAGTCGGCCGGATCGACGACGACCGTCACGTCGCGGTGGTTCTTCGCGGCCGAGCGCAGCATCGTCGGGCCGCCGATGTCGATGTTCTCGATCGCATCGGCGAGCGTGCAATCGTCCTTCGCGATCGTCGCGACGAACGGATACAGGTTCACGACGAGCAGGTCGATCGTCGGGATGCCGTGCTGTTCGAGCGCCTGCATGTGCTCGGGCAGGTCGCGGCGGGCGAGGATGCCGCCGTGCACCTTCGGGTGGAGCGTCTTCACGCGCCCATCGAGCATTTCCGGGAAGCCCGTGTAATCGGCCACTTCGGTCACGGGCAGGCCGGCGTCGGCGAGGAGTTTCGCGGTACCGCCCGTCGACAGCAGCTTGACGCCGAGGTCGGACAGCGACTTCGCGAAGTCGACGATGCCGGTCTTGTCGGAAACGGAAATGAGCGCTTGCTTGATCATGATGGAACCACCAATAGCCAGGGAAACGGGGACGGGACGGCCGCCTACAGCAGGCCGTGCTGCTGCAGCTTCTTGCGCAGCGTATTGCGATTGATGCCGAGGTACTCGGCGGCGAGCGACTGGTTGCCGCCGGCCTGTACGAGCACGACCTCGAGCATCGGCTTTTCGACGCAGGACATCACCATTTCATAGACGTCGTGCGGATTGGAGCCGTCTAGATCCCGGAAATACACGTCCAGGCTCTCGCGGACACATTGTTCGATGTTGTGCTTGCTCATGCTGCTAACTGGTTATGGTCGTCCGACTCGCCCTGGCTGTTTTCCGCTTCGTCATCGACGTAGACGAGGTGGTCCGACAGCGCCTTTTGCGCCTCGAAGAATGCATTGACGGCGGCGAGCTGCTCGCGGGTGGAATCGAGCGTGTTCATTCGGTGCCGGAACCCGTTGGCACCGGAAAGGCCGCGAGTGTACCAGCCGATGTGCTTGCGCGCAGTACGCACGCCGGTGAATTCGCCATAGAAAGCGTAGTGGTCTTCCAGGTGTTCGTTCATCACGTGCTGGATCTCGTCGATCCGCGGCGGGGGCAGCAGCTCGCCGGTTTGCAGGAAATGATCGATTTCGCGGAACAGCCACGGCCGGCCTTGCGCGGCACGACCGATCATCAGCGCGTCGGCGCCGGTTGCATCGAGCACGGCCTTCGCCTTGGCGGGCGACGTGATGTCGCCGTTCGCGACGACCGGGATCCGCACGGCCGCCTTCACGGCCGCGATGGTGTCGTACTCGGCGTCGCCGCGGTAGAGGTCGGCGCGCGTGCGGCCATGCACGGTGAGCATCGAGATGCCGGCCGCTTCGGCCAGGCGCGCGACCGTGATCGCGTTCTTGTGCTCGCGGTCCCAGCCGGTGCGGATCTTCAGCGTGACGGGCACCGCATCGGGCCCCGTGCCGACCGCCGCGACGACCGCCTCGACGATCCGCTGCACGAGCGGCTCGTTCTGCAGCAGCGCGGAGCCGGCCGCGACGTTGCAGACCTTCTTCGCCGGGCAGCCCATGTTGATGTCGATGATCTGCGCGCCGTTGTCGACGTTGTAGCGGGCCGCTTCGGCCATCATCGCCGGATCGGCGCCGGCGATCTGCACCGCGATCGGCTCGACTTCGCCTTCGTGGTTCGCGCGCCGCATCGTCTTCGCGCTTTTCCACAGCTGCGCGTTGGACGCGACCATCTCGGACACGGCGTAACCGGCCCCGAGCCGCTTGCACAGCTGGCGGAACGGACGATCCGTCACCCCGGCCATCGGGGCGACGAACAGGTTGTTACGCAATACGTGAGGGCCGATAACGGGCATCGCAATGGCGCCGCCCACGACAAGCGCGGGCAGGGGAAGGGAAGACGGAAAACGGGCATTTTACCGTATTCCCACGCCCCGCCGATTTGACCCGCTTTGCCTGGTTTGCCCGAAGAGGCCGTGCGGTGCGCCGCGTGTCAGTTGCGCTGACCGAACATCATCTGGCGCGCGATCACCTTTTTAAGCGGCGGCACGAATTCGAGCGCGGTGAGCGCCGCGCCGCGCAGCAGCGGAAGCGGGCCCCCGTCGATCGTAAACAGGCGCGCGAGCGTGTCGGTCGCGCCGATCGTGAGGCGCCGGTCGAGCGCGCGGCGCGCGTTGAAGGTCGCGAGCGCGGTCGCTTCGAAGCCTTGCGCGGACAGCGTGTCGACGAGCGTGTGCGCGTCCCGCAGCCCGAGGTTGAGCCCCTGGCCGGCAACCGGGTGCAGCGTCTGCGCGGCATTGCCGACGATCGCGATGCGGCCGCTGACGAGCGTCTGCGCCGCGTTCAGGCCGAGCGGGAACGACGCGCGCCCGGCGATCGTGACGAATTCGCCCATGCGCTCGCCGAACACGCTGCCGAGCTCGCGCAGGAATGCATCGTCGGGCAGCGCGGCCCGTCGCGCCGCTTCGTCGGGCGTACAGCACCAGACGAGCGAGTAGTCGGCCTGGCGCGGCCCGCCGAGCGGCAGCAGCGCGAGCGGGCCTTCGTGCGTGAAGCGTTCCCACGCGACGTTGGGGCGCGGCGCCGATACCGTGACCGTGCCGACGAGCGCGGTCTGACCGTAATCGCGGCGATGCTTGCCCGCGTCGGCCTGCTGTTCATGGAACAGCCCGCCTTCGGCATTGATGACGATGCGCGCGCGCAGCGTGCGCCCGCCTTGCGGGCCGTCGAGCGTCAGCGTGACGCCGTCGGCATCCTGCTGCGGTGTGTGCGCGGTGGTCGACGTGAGCCAGTCGACCCGCGTGCCGCGCACGGCGCCCGCGAGCGCCTGCACGATCGAGCCGTAGCGCACGACGTAGCCGAGCGCCGCGAGCGCGTGTTCGTCGCGGTCGATCAGCGTGCGGCCGAAATGGCCGCGCTGCGATACGTGGATATGTTCGATCGGCGTGGCGTCGGCAGGCCACGCGAGCGTGTCGAGCAGCACGCGGCTGCCGTGCGATACGGCGATCGCGCGCGGGTCGTTCGCGCTCGCGGCCGGTTCGCGCGCATCGATCAGCGCGATCGATGCGTGCCGCGTCGCGCTGCGGCGCGCGAGCCAGCCGGCGAGCGCGAGCCCGACGGGGCCGGCGCCGACGATGGCGAGATCGTAATCCGGCGTGGCCGGGGAGGAAGCGGTCGTCATCTTGATTCGTGAAACGGAGGTAACGGTCGGCGGCCGGTCATGCGTCCGCGCGCATCAGCGCCTCGATCTCGTCGGCCGCGACCGGCACGCCGCGCGTGATCAGCTCGCAGCCGTGCTCGCGCACGATCGCGTCGTCCTCGATGCGGATGCCGATGTTCCAGTACTCGGGCGGCACGTCGTCGGCCGCGCGCACGTACAGGCCGGGCTCGACGGTGAGCGTCATGCCGGGCTTCAGCGTGCGCCACGGTAGCGCGCCGTTGGCGTCGCGCGCGGCGAGTCGCTCGCGGTAGTCGCCGCAGTCGTGCACGTCCATCCCGAGCCAGTGGCCGGTGCGGTGCATGTAGAAGCGCGTGTACGCGCGCTCGGCGATCACGTCGTCGACGTTCGAGAAGCGCGTTTTCGGGATGATGCCGGTGTCGAGCAGCCCCTGGGCGAGCACGCGTACGGCCGCGTCGTGCGGCGCCTCGAACGGCACGCCCGCGCGCGTCGCGTCGATCGCGGCCTGCTGCGCGGCGAGCACGATGTCGTACAGCGTACGCTGGGCGGGCGAGAAGCGGCCGTTGGCCGGGAACGTGCGCGTGATGTCCGACGCATAGCCGTCGAGTTCGCACGCGGCGTCGATCAGGATCAGGTCGCCGTCCCGCGCGGCCGCGTTACCGGCCGGGTAGTGCAGCACGCACGCATTCGCGCCGGCCGCGACGATCGAGCCGTACGCGGGCGCCTGCGCGCCGTGCTTGCGGAACAGGTACAGCAGCTCGGCCTCGAGCTCGTATTCGCGGATGCCCGGGCGGCACACCTGCATCGCGCGGCGGTGCGCGAGCGCGGAGATGTGCGCGGCGCGCATCATGATCGCGAGTTCGTGTTCGTCCTTCACGAGCCGCATGTCGTCGAGCAGCGGCGTGAGGTCGAGCAGCGCGTCCGGTGCGGCGACGCCCGCGCGTGCCTGCGCGCGCACCGCGTCGATCCAGCCGGCGAGCTGGCGCTCGAAGTCGGCCGATGCGCCGAACCGGTAGTGCACGGTGCCCGCATCGGCGAGCAGGCGCGGCATCTCGGTGTCGATCACGTCGGTCGCGAAGGCCGCGTCGAAGCCGAACGCGTCGCGCGCGGCGTCGGGGCCGTAGTGAAAGCCTTCCCAGATCTCGCGGTCGACGTTCCTGGCGCGGCAGAACAGGATCGATTCCGGCGCGCCGTGCGGCGCGGCCGCGTTCAGCACGAGCACGGCATCCGGCTCGGTGAAGCCCGTCAGGTAATGGAAGTAGCTGTCGAACCGGTACGGGTAGGCCGTATCGCGGTTGCGCAGCATTTCCGGCGCGGTGGGGACGATGGCGACGCCGCCGCCCGCGGCACGCAGTGCGGCAAGCACGCGTTCACGGCGCTGGCGGTAGACGTCGACGGCGATGGCGGTATCGAGGGGCGCATTCATCGTGCGATTGTAGCGCCGCGCGACGCGGTGCGTGAGAGCAGGGCCCGAAGCCGCACCGGCCAAGGCCCGCGCGGCGGCTGTTGCAAACCATCCACAGGCCGGACGGGCGATTTTCTACCCGGCTGCACCGGCCGGTTATGATCGACGACAACGTATACTCCCGGCAGTTCCCTTGAAAAGGCAGATGATGAAATTAATCGGTTCGCTCAGCAGCCCGTACGTCCGAAAGGCGCGGATCGTGCTTGCTGAAAAGAAGATCGACTACAAGCTGGAGCTCGAGGACGTGTGGGCGCCGGAGACGGATATTCATGCATCGAATCCGCTCGGCAAGGTCCCGTGCCTCGTGATGGAGGATGGTGCCGCGGTGTTCGATTCCCGCGTGATCTGCGAATACGTCGATACGCTGTCGCCGGTCGGCAAGCTGATTCCGCCGTCAGGCCGCGAGCGCGTCGAAGTGCGCTGCTGGGAAGCCCTGGGCGACGGCGTGCTCGACGCAGCCGTCGCGATCCGTCTCGAACACACGATGCGCGACGAGGCGCAGCGCAGCGCGAGCTGGATCGCGCGCCAGCAACGCAAGATCGACGACGCGCTCGTCGCGATGTCGCAGGGTCTCGGCGGCAAGGCGTGGTGCGTCGGCAATCATTACACGCTCGCCGACATCGCACTCGGCTGCGCGCTCGGCTACCTCGATTTCCGGATGCCCGAGCTCAACTGGCGCGATCGCCACCCGAATCTCGACAAGCACTTCGTGAAGCTGCTGCAGCGGCAATCGTTCGCCGATACGCTGCCGCAGAGCTGAGCCGCGGCCCGGTCATCACGCATTCGGCAGACGAAAGAAAAGCGCCCCGCGGGGCGCTTTTCTTTTTGCGGCGCAGGCCGCCCGCCGCCGGAGCGGGCCGGCCGCCTGCATCAGTCGATCGACGCGTACACGGCCTCGCCGAGTGTGAACGAGTCGCTGCGCGCGATCGGCCACCACTTGTCGTACAGCGAGAAGCCGCAGGTCTGGCCGTCGAGCAGCGCACCGGGTTTCAGGTATTTCAGCAGTTGCGACATCAGCCGCACCTCGTGCGGCGCGACCCGCTGCACGATGTGATGCGCGCGCAGCTCGGACGGATGGGCGAGGCCGGCCGCCTGCACGAGTTCCTGCAGCGCATGCAGCGTATTGCGGTGGAAGTTGTATACGCGCTCGGCCTTGTCGGGCACGACGAGCGCACGCTGGCGCACCGGGTCCTGCGTCGCGACGCCGGTCGGGCAGCGGTCGGTGTGGCAGTGCTGCGCCTGGATGCAGCCGACCGCGAACATGAAGCCGCGCGCCGAGTTCACCCAGTCCGCGCCGATCGCGAGCGTGCGCGCGATGTCGAACGCGGTGATGATCTTGCCGCTCGCGCCGAGCTTCACGCGATCGCGCACGCCGATGCCGACGAGCGTGTTGTGCACGAGCAGCAGCCCTTCCTGCAGCGGGACGCCGACGTGGTCGGTGAATTCGAGCGGTGCCGCGCCGGTGCCGCCTTCCGCGCCGTCGACGACGATGAAGTCGGGCACGATGCCCGTCTCGAGCATCGCTTTCGCGATCCCGAAGAATTCCCACGGATGGCCGATGCACAGCTTGAAGCCGGTCGGCTTGCCGCCGGACAGCGTGCGCAGCCGCTCGACGAATTCGAGCAGCCCGCGCGGCGTCGAGAATTCCGAGTGCGTCGCGGGCGAGATGCAGTCCTTGCCCATCGGCACGCCGCGCGTCTCGGCGATTTCCGGCGTGATCTTCGCGGCCGGCAGCACGCCGCCGTGGCCGGGCTTCGCGCCTTGCGACAGCTTCACCTCGATCATCTTGACCTGCGGATCGGCGGCCTGCTTCGCGAACTTGTCGGGGTTGAACGTGCCGTCGTCGTTGCGGCAGCCGAAGTAGCCGGACGCGATTTCCCAGATGATGTCGCCGCCGTTCTCGCGGTGGTACTTCGACAGCGAGCCTTCGCCGGTGTCGTGCGCGAAGCCGCCTTTCTTCGCGCCGAGGTTCAGCGAGCGGATCGCGTTCGCGGACAGCGAGCCGAAGCTCATCGCCGAGATGTTGAAGATCGAAATGTCGTACGGTTGCGCGCGATTCGCGCCGACGCGGATGCGGAAATCGTGGTTCGGCAGCTTCGTCGGCGCGAGCGAATGGCTGATCCATTCGTGCGCGACGGCCTTCACGTTCAGCTCGGTGCCGTACGGGCGGTTGTCGGCGACGTTCTTCGCGCGCTGGTAGACGAGGCTGCGCTGCGCACGCGAGAACGGCTTCTCGTCGGTGTCGTCCTCGACGAAGTACTGGCGGATTTCAGGTCGGATGAATTCGAACAGGAAGCGGAAGTGGCCCCAGAGCGGGTAGTTCCGCAGGATCGCGTGGCGATCCTGGTTCAGGTCGTACAGGCCGAGCGCGACGAGGGCGATGGGGAGGATGATCCACAGCCACGAAAGCACGTGGATCGACGCGAGTGCGGCCGCGGCGACGAGCAGCAGGACAGCACACCACATCGCGAGGTAGCGTCTTGAAAGCATGGGGACTCCGTAAGAATTCTGAAATGCCGCCATGCGTACGCTGCGAAGACGGCACCCGCGCCCGGCGGAATCGTGCTCTGCCGGGCGCGGGTGCCGCAAGTCTAAACCGAATGGATGTCAGCGTGCTTCGGCGAGCGCCGGCGCGTGGGCCGCAGCCTGACCGGGCTGGCCAGTGGCCGCGGATTCGATGATGCCGCCGCCGAGGCAGATCTCGCCGTCGTACAGCACGGCCGACTGGCCGGGCGTGACGGCCCACTGCGCGTCGTCGAACGCGAGCGAGAAGCGCGCTTCGCCTGCCGGGCCGGCAGCCGCCGCGCCGAACACGCACGCCGCATCGGCCTGCCGGTAGCGTGTCTTCGCGCCGCACGCGAAGCCGTCCGCCGGCGGTTCGCCGGCGACCCAGCTCACGTTGCCGGCGACGAGCTCGCGCGACAACAGCCATGGATGATCGTGGCCCTGCACGACGTACAGCGTGTTCGACGCGATGTCCTTCGCGGCGACGAACCACGGCTCGCCGCTGCCGCTCTTGCTGCCGCCGAGGCCGATACCCTTGCGCTGGCCGAACGTGTAGAACGCGAGGCCGATGTGCTCGCCGACCACCTTGCCGTCGGGCGTCTTCATCGGGCCGGGTTTGGTCGGAAGATAGCGGTTCAGGAAATCGCGGAACGGCCGTTCGCCGATGAAGCAGATGCCGGTCGAATCCTTCTTCTTCGCGTTCGGCAGCCCGATCTGCGCGGCGATCTCGCGCACCTTCGTCTTCGGGATCTCGCCGAGCGGGAACATCGTCTTCGACAGTTGCGCCTGGTTCAGCCGGTGCAGGAAGTACGACTGGTCTTTCGTGTGATCGAAAGCTTTCAGCAGTTCGAAACGCCCGTCGCGTTCGCGCACGCGCGCATAGTGGCCGGTCGCGATCATTTCCGCGTCGAGCGACATCGCGTGGTCGAGGAACGCCTTGAACTTGATCTCGGCGTTGCACAGCACGTCCGGGTTCGGCGTGCGGCCGGCCGAGTATTCGCGCAGGAACTCGGCGAACACGCGGTCCTTGTATTCCGCGGCGAAGTTGACGGCTTCCACGTCGATGCCGATCAGGTCGGCCACCGACACGACGTCGATCCAGTCCTGGCGCGTCGAGCAGTACTCGCCGTCGTCGTCGTCTTCCCAGTTCTTCATGAACAGGCCGACCACGTCGTAGCCCTGTTCCTTCAGCAGCCACGCGGTCACCGACGAATCGACGCCGCCCGACATGCCCACCACTACACGGCGCTTGCTCATTTGCTGACCGCCTGACGTTCGAATGCCTCGGGGCGCGGGGCGACCGAATGCGTGTGCACGAAATCGAGCGGAACGCGCCGCCCGGCGAGATAGTCGTCGACGCAGCGCATCACCGCGGGCGAACGATGGCGCTCGCTGCAGGCGCGCAGCTCGTCGGCCGTCATCCACAGCGTGCGCACGATGCCGTCGTCGAGCACGTGGCCCGCGATCGGTTCGCCGGCCGTGCCGCAGAACGTGAAGCGCAGGTAGGTCGCGCCGGCGCTGCCGGGGCGCTCGTAGTGCGCGAGATAGACGCCGACGAGTGCGTCGGGCGTGAACGGGTGCGCGGTTTCCTCGAGCGTTTCGCGGATCACGGCGTCGGCCAGCGTTTCGCCGGCTTCCAGATGACCGGCCGGCTGGTTGATGCGCAGGCCCGTCGAGGTTTCTTCCTCGATCACGAGAAAGCGGCCGGCGCGCTCGACGAGCGCGGCGACCGTCACATGCGGGGTCCAGAGTTCGGGTTTCATGGTCGGCATTTTACCGGTTGCGCCCGAACGCTGCCGGCCGTCTGGTTAGACGAATCCGACCCTCGGAGTTCATCCGTCCGGGCGCGGCGCGACGGCACGGACCAAACGGATGTCGCATTCGAGCACGGTCGTGCGGAAAGTGCTGGCGGGGGCATCGCTTTCGGTTAAAGTGCAGCGTGAAAGCCGTTGCTCGTGAGCCGGTAAGTCAGCCTGTCCGGCTCGTTGCGCAGTAAAGAACGCAAGAAAAGAAATACTGACAATGACTGGAGGAACTGACGATGCATATTGGAGTGCCTGCTGAAACGCGGGCCAACGAGGCGCGCGTGGCTGCGACGCCGGAAACCGTGAAGAAATACGCGGCGGCCGGCCATCGGGTCAGTATCGCGAAAGGGGCCGGCAGTGCAGCCAGCTATCCCGATGAAGCCTATGTGGCCGCCGGCGCCGAATTGACCGACCAGTCGGCCGCTTTTGCCGCCGACCTCGTGCTGAAGGTCCAGGCGCCCACCGATGCCGAACTGCCGTTGCTCAAGCGCGGCGCCGTGCTGGTCGGCATGCTCGAGCCGTTCAACGGCGAGCAGGCGGCGCAACTTGCCGCGGCCGGCGTGACCGGTTTCGCGCTCGAGGCCGCGCCGCGCACCACGCGTGCACAGAGTCTCGACGTGCTGTCGTCGCAGGCGAACATCGCCGGCTACAAGGCCGTGCTGGTGGCCGCGTCGCTGTATCCGCGCTTCATGCCGATGCTGATGACGGCCGCGGGCACCGTGAAGGCGGCGCGCGTGCTGATTCTCGGCGCGGGCGTCGCGGGCCTGCAGGCGATCGCGACCGCGAAGCGGCTGGGCGCGGTGATCGAGGCGTCCGACGTGCGGCCGGCCGTGAAGGAGCAGATCGAGTCGCTCGGCGCGAAATTCCTCGACGTCCCGTTCGAAACCGACGAAGAGCGCGAAGCTGCGCAGGGCGTCGGCGGCTATGCGCGCCCGATGCCGCCGTCGTGGCTCGGCCGCCAGGCCGCGCTCGTGCACGAACGCGCGAAGCAGGCCGACATCGTGATCACCACCGCGCTGATTCCCGGCCGCCCGGCGCCGACGCTGATCTCGGTCGACACAGCGCAGTCGATGAAGCCCGGCTCGGTGCTCGTCGATCTCGCGGCCGGCCGCGGCCCGGAAGTCGACGGCCGCAAGGGCGGCAACTGCCCGCTGACCGTCGCCGACCAGGTGATCGTGCACAACGGCGTGACGATCGCCGGCTACACGAACCTCGCGTCGATGGTCGCGTCGGACGCGTCGGCGCTGTATGCACGCAACCTGCTCGACTTCCTGAAGCTGATCGTCACGAAGGAAGGCACGCTGAACATCGACCTGACCGACGACATCGTCGCCGCGACGCTGCTGTGTCGCGACGGCGAGCTCACGCGCAAATAACGGAGGAGACCATGGAAGTCATCAATCACACGGTGATCAACGTGATCATCTTCGTGCTGGCGGTGTACGTCGGCTACCATGTCGTCTGGAACGTCACGCCGGCGCTGCATACGCCGCTGATGGCCGTGACCAACGCGATCTCGGCGATCGTGATCATCGGCGCGATGCTCGCGGCCGCGCTTACCGTCGGCGCGACCGGCAAGTTCTTCGGCACGCTCGCGGTCGCGCTCGCGGCCGTCAACGTGTTCGGCGGCTTTCTCGTGACGAGGCGCATGCTCGAGATGTTCCGCAAGAAGGAGCCCAAGCGTGTCGAGGGCGGCAAGGAGGGCGCGCGATGAGCATGAACGTCGTTACGCTGCTGTACCTCGTCGCGTCGGTGTGCTTCATCCAGGCGCTGAAGGGGCTGTCGAACCCGAAGAGCGCGCGGCGCGGCAACCTGTTCGGGATGGTCGGGATGGCCATCGCGATCCTCACGACCCTCGCGCTGATCGTCAAGCAGGCCGCGTGGCTCGGCGCGAACCTGCCGCTCGGCCTCGCGCTCGTGCTCGGCGCGCTGATCGTCGGCGGGGGTGTCGGGGCATTCGTCGCCGCGCGCGTCGAGATGACGAAGATGCCGGAACTCGTCGCGGCGATGCACTCGCTGATCGGTCTCGCGGCCGTGTGCATCGCGTATGCGGTCGTGTCGGAGCCGGAAGCGTTCGGGCTCGTGCCGCAGGACGCGGTGTCGTCGAGCTTCATCCCGTACGGCAACCGCGTCGAGCTGTTCATCGGCACGTTCGTCGGCGCGATCACGTTCTCCGGGTCGGTGATCGCGTTCGGCAAGCTGTCGGGCAAGTACAAGTTCCGGCTGTTCCAGGGCGCGCCGGTCGTGTACGCGGGCCAGCACCTGATCAACCTGATGCTCGCGATCGCGATGCTCGGCTTCGGCATCCTGTTCTTCATCACGCAGGCGTGGCTGCCGTTCATCATCATGACGGCGATCGCGTTCGTGCTCGGCGTGCTGATCATCATCCCGATCGGCGGCGCGGACATGCCGGTGGTCGTGTCGATGCTGAACTCGTACTCGGGGTGGGCCGCGGCCGGCATCGGCTTCTCGCTGAACAACGCGATGCTGATCATCGCCGGCTCGCTGGTCGGCTCGTCGGGTGCGATCCTGTCGTACATCATGTGCCACGCGATGAACCGCTCGTTCTTCAACGTGATCCTCGGCGGGTTCGGCGGGGAAGCCGCGGCCGGCGGCGCGGCGGGCGCGCAGGAGCAGCGGCCGGTGAAGTCGGGCTCGGCCGACGACGCGGCGTTCATGCTCGGCAACGCGGAATCGGTCGTGATCGTGCCGGGTTACGGCCTTGCCGTCGCCCGCGCGCAGCACGCGCTGAAGGAGCTGACCGACAAGCTGGTCGAGAAGGGCATCGACGTGAAGTACGCGATCCACCCGGTCGCGGGGCGGATGCCGGGCCACATGAACGTGCTGCTCGCGGAAGCGGAAGTGCCGTACGAGATCGTGCACGAGATGGAGGACATCAACGGCGAATTCGGCCAGGTGGACGTGGTGCTCGTGCTCGGCGCGAACGATGTCGTGAACCCGGCCGCGAAGAACGATCCGAAATCGCCGATCGCGGGGATGCCGATCATCGAGGCGTACAAGGCGCGCACGGTGATCGTCAACAAGCGCTCGATGGCGGCCGGCTACGCGGGCCTCGACAACGACCTGTTCTACATGGACAAGACGATGATGGTGTTCGGCGATGCGAAGAAGGTCATCGAGGACATGGTGAAGGCCGTCGAGTAACGCAGGCCCTCGGCTACGCGGCGCCCGCTTCGATGCGCGGGCGCCGCGCCTCCGGACAGGCCCGACCGGTACAAGAAGCCGGCCGGGCCTTTTTCATGGGGTGACGAGGCGTGCGACGCAGGCGGCGATCGCGTCGCGTACGCGCACGATCGCCGGGTCGCGCTGCGTGCTCGTGCGCCAGCCGATTTCGACCGGATAGCGCGGCAGGTCGATCGGGCACGCGAGGGCACGCAGCGAGGTTGCTTGCGCGATCGCATGCGCCGCATGAGCGGGAATCGTCGCGACCGCGTCGGAGCCGGCGAGCAGGTACGGCAGCGCGGCGAAATGCGTGGTCGATGCCGCGACGCGCCGCTTGTGGCCAAGCGCGGCCAGCGCCTCGTCGACGATCCCGATCACGCCGCCCGACGACACGAGCAGATGGTCGCGCCGCAGGAACTCGGCGAGCGTCAGCGTGCGCGGCGCCCGCGCGCGGCCGGCCGGATCGATCAGGCACGCATAGCCGCCGGTCGCGACCGCGCGCCGGCTGAGCCCGTTCGCCGAGAATCCGCCCGACGCGATCGCGAGGTCGATGCCGTGCCGCAGCAGCGCGTCGCCGGCGATGCCGCTGTGGGTCTGCCGGAAGATCAGCCGGATGCCGGCGGCTTCGTGCGCGACCGCATCGATCAGCGCGCGGCCGAGCGCGATCTCGAAATCGTCGGACATCCCGATCGAAATCGTGCGGCCGACGCGGTCGCCGCCATCGGCCGCGATCGCGAGGCTTTCGCGGCAGCGGTCGAGCGCATCGGACAGGATCGGCTTCAGTTCGTCCGCGCGCGGCGTCGGCGCGAGCCCGCGGCCGGTGCGCACGAACAGCGGATCGGCATAGATCACGCGCAGCCGCCCGAGCGCCGCGCTGACCGCCGACTGCGTGAGGTCGAGCCGCAGCGCCGCGCGGCTCGCGCCGCCTTCCTCGTACAGCGCCTCGAACACCTTCAGCAGGTTCAGGTCGAGGCCGGCGATATCATCCACATTCATGTCAGTTATCGTTATATCGATTTGATCGATGAAATGATATCGACAAAGATGGCGTCATCCCATTCACCGCATTCACCGGAGACGCCTTCATGTCCACCTCAGTCATCGCCGCGCTGCAGATCGGCGCATCGCCCGCCGGCACGCGCGCCACGCTCGACACGATCCTCGGCTACGAAACCGCGATCCGCGACAGCGGCGCGTCGCTGGTCGTGCTGCCCGAGGCCGTGCTAGGCGGCTATCCGAAAGGCGAGATCTTCGGCACGCGGCTTGGCTACCGGCTGCCCGAGGGGCGCGATGCGTATGCGCGCTACGCCGCGCAGGCGATCGACGTGCCGGGGCCGGAAACCGACGAGCTGGCCGCGCTGTCGCAGCGCACCGGCGCGAGCCTCGTGGTCGGCGTGATCGAGCGCGGCGGCAGCACGCTGTACTGCACGGCGCTGTTCTTCGATCCGCGCGACGGGCTCGTCGCGAAGCACCGCAAGCTGATGCCGACCGGCACCGAGCGGCTGATCTGGGGGCAGGGCGACGGCTCGACGCTGCCCGTCGTCGACACGGCCGCGGGCCGGGCGGGCGCCGCGATCTGCTGGGAGAACCACATGCCGCTGCTGCGTTGCGCGATGTACGCGAAAGGTGTGCAGATCTGGTGTGCGCCGACCGTCGACGAGCGCGACGTGTGGCAGAGCTCGATGCGGCACATCGCGCACGAAGGGCGCTGCTTCGTCGTGAGTGCGTGCCAGGTGCAGCCGTCGCCGCGTGCGCTCGGCATCGACGTGCCGGGCTGGGACCCCGAGCGGCCGCTGATCCGCGGCGGCAGCGTGATCGTCGGGCCGCTCGGCGACCTGCTGACGGAGCCGCTGATCGGCGAGGCCGGGCTCGTCACTGCCCGTATCGACACCGACGAACTCGTGAAGGCGCGCTATGACTTCGACGTCGTCGGCCACTACGCGCGTGCGGACGTGTTTTCGCTGCACGTCGACGAGCGGCCGAAGCGGCCGGTGGTATTCGGCGGGTAACGAAGTGGGGCCGGGCGCCACATGGCGCCCGGAAAATGAAGGGCGGCGGCGCGTGTCCGCCGCCTTGCCACGTCAGCGCGTCAGCGCATCGGCGCTTCCGCGATCCGCATGTAGTCGGCGATCCGCCGGCCTTCCATGTCCGGAAACTGCTCGTGCACGGTGATGTCGCCCATCCGCGCGATGTCGAAGGTACGGAAATCGCCGCGCAGCTCGCACCACGCGCCGATCGTCCAGCGTCCGCCCCAGTAGACGAGCCCGAGCGGCCAGACGCGGCGCTGCGAATGCGCGCCGAGCCGGTCGCGGTAGTCGAAGCTGACGATGTGGCGCGTGTCGATCGCCTGGTGGATCGCGTCGACCTTCGCGCAAAACGTCTCGTCGATGTGGAACGACGGCGCGAACACGGGCAGCCGGTCGAGCGCCGTGCGCTTGTCGGCCGGCATCGCCGACGCGATCTTCGCGAGCGCCGAGCGCGCACCGCTCGCGAAGCGCGCGCCGCCCCAGGTCTCGAGCATGCGTGCGCCGGTGGCGAGCGCCGCCAGCTCCTCGGCCGTGAACGTGAGCGGCGGCAGGCTCGCGTTGCGGTTCAGCCGGTAGCCGATGCCGGCTTCGCCTTCGATCGGCACCCCTGACAGTTGCAGGTCGCGCACGTCGCGATAGACCGTGCGCGGCGACACCGACAGCCAGTCGGCCAGCTGCTGCGCGGTCGTGAGACGACGCCCGCGCAACAGCTCGGCGATCTGGAACAGGCGGTCGGCACGGCGGGTCATGACAGCACCTCGATTCCTCTGGCGACGGGGACTTCGCGATGATAGCGCCGCGCCGGCCCGCTGACCGCTGCGCTCAGTGGCATTTCGGCGCGTGCAGGCCGACGCGGTTGCCTTCCGTGTCGATCAGGTAGCCGACGTAGCCGTAGTTGTTCGGCAACTCGACGACCGAGCCCTGCACGACGCCGCCCGCGCGCTTCGCGCGTTCGAGCGCCGCGACGACCGATTCGCCGGCGTTCAGGTAGACGAGCACGCCGTTCGCGCTCGGCTTGATCTGCTGCGGATCGAACACGATGCTGCCGCCCGTGCTCGACGCGTCGCGATCGAACGTCGCCATCGGCACGCCGCCGATGACCGCGCGCTGCAACGTGGTTTGCAGCACGGTTTCGTAGAAGCGGATCGCGCGGTCGAAATCGAGGGACGGAATGTCGAACCAGGCGATCGCGCGTTCCGGGGTGGCAGTGGCGGTTGCTGACGTCATGACGAGCTCCTTGTTGCGTTGTTTGCGTTGTTTGCGTTGTTTGCGTTGTTATGCGGATTCGGTGTGGAAACCAGCCTGCATTGCGCCGGGATTGCAGTGTGAGCGCGGGCTGCTGACACCGTATTGTCAGTAGAGTTGTCATCTGTCTGGTCGAGCCGCATGAGGGCGTCGTGAAGCTGACCGTCACGCACGACGGGCTCGCGCCCGGTTCGGAGAGGGATCGCGGGATTCGCGGCGGCTGGCCGGTCGTGCTGTCGAGCCTGAAGTCGCTGCTCGAGACGGGGCATGCGCTGCCGTTCACGATGGCGCGCCGGTCGCAGTCGAAGCCCTGACCGGCTGCGCAAAAGCACAGGGGCCGCGATGGCGGCCCCTGGAAGTCGTTGCGTGTGGAAGCGAACGGCTGGCTTACGCGTCGTCGCCTTCCGCCGCCGCCGGGCGTGCCTTCACGCTGCCGGCGATCAGGTCGAAGCGGAACAGCCGGCATTCGAGCGCGCCGTTGAACAGCGGCGTCTTGGCCGATTCGCGCAGGCGCAACTGGCCCGGCAGCGAACGGTCGGACGTCAGCAGGAACGCCTGCCAGCCGGTGAAGCGCTGCTTCAGCGCATCGCCGAGCGCGTTGAAGAACTCGCTGTCCGGCGCGTCGGTGTGCGTGCGGCGGAATGCGTCGTCGTTGCCGCGGTTGCGGCCGGTTTCGCGCACCTCGCCGCGCGCGCTGCGGCCGCGCACTTCGATCCGCTCGCCGTACGGCGGGTTCGCGAGGAGGATGCCCGGCCCGTCGCACGGCGGCGTCATCCCGCGCGCGTCAACCTGCTTGAGCCACACCGACGACACGCCCGCGCGTTCGAGGTTCGCGCGCGCCTTCTCGAGCATGTCGCCGGAGATGTCGCTGCCGTACACGCCGAGCGCTTCGCCGCGCTTGCCGCGCGCCGCGCGCTTCGCGTCGAGCGCCGGGACCTTCAGCCCCTGCCACGCGGTGATGTCGTACTGCTTGAGCTTTTCGAAGCCGAACCGGCGCTCGACGCCGGGCGCCACGCCGAGCGCGATCTGCGCGGCTTCCGCGAGGAACGTGCCGCTGCCGCACATCGGGTCGTACAGCGCGGTGCCGGGCGTCCAGCCCGTCAGGCGCAGGATGCCGGCCGCGAGGTTCTCGCGCAGCGGCGCCGCCCCCTTGTCGAGACGCCAGCCGCGCTTGAACAGCGGCTCGCCCGACGTGTCGAGGTACAGCGTGCACTCGTTGACGGTCAGGAACGCGAACACGCGTACGTCCGGCGCACCGGTGTCGATGCTCGGGCGCGAGCCGGTTTTCTCGCGCATCCGGTCGCAGATCGCATCCTTCACGCGCAGCGTCGTGAATTCGAGGCTCTTCAGCGGCGACTTGATCGCGGTGATGTCGATGCGCAGCGTCTGCGTCGACGCGAACCAGCGTTCCCACGGCTGCTCGAGCGCGAGCGCGTAGACGTCCTGTTCGTTGCGGTACGGGCCGTGCGCGATCTTCAGCAGAATCCGGCTCGCGATGCGCGAATGGAGGTTCGCGGCCATGCCGGCGGCCCAGCCGCCGCTGAAATGGACGCCGCCCGGTACCTGCGCGCCCGCGGTGAACGGCGCGCCGTTCAGGTGGCGGCCGGCGATTTCGGCCAGCTCGGCGGCAAGCGCCGCTTCAAGGCCGCGCGGGCAGGGGGCGAAGAATTCGAACAGGGTGGGCGAGGACATAAGGCGGGTGAGGACGTGCAAAAGTCCACTATTGTACGCGGCGCGGGCGACCGGGGCCGGCGTTTCGGCGCGGCGGCGTCGGGGCGACGGCCGCTCGCGCGTGCCGGGAGTGCGGCGAGGGGCGCCCGGCCGGGCGCCGCCACCGCGCCGCAAGTGTCAGTGCGTGCCCGGCTGGCCGGCGCGCGCGGCGGGGTTGCCCGCCGGCCAGAACAGCGCGAGCGGGTTCGACAGCACCGTGCGGACGATCGCCGCGACGAGCGCGCGCACCTTGGTCGGGCGCAGGCTGCGCGAGCGCACGGCCATCGTGAACGCGAGCGCGAAGCTCACGAGCACGTTGAGGATCGCCATGCTGAGCACGCCGGCGGCGGCCCACCACAGCTCGGGCGTGCCGAGCGCACCCTTGCCCAGCACGCCGAGCGCGATCCCGATCGAGCCGGCGGACAGCGTCACGTGCCGCACCTCGAACGGGAACATGAACACGGTGACGATCGCCGGCACGAGGCCGAGCATCAGGCCGAGGCCGACGTTCGCGACCACGCCGGCGACGTTCGAGCGGCAGAAGTGCGCGAGCTTCGCGGCGCCGGTCGCGCCGAGCGTCAGGCGCAGCCGGCGGTTGTACGTGAGCGCGTCGCCGACCCGGTGCAGCACGAACCAGTTGTCGGCCCAGCCCGCGAGCAGGCTCGACGCCCACAGCAGCACGCCGGTGAGCGCCGCGTAGAACGGCGTCGGGCCGAGCAGCGAGAACGAATGCAGCGTCGCGTGCGCCTTCTCCGGCGAGATCAGGTTCGCGTGCAGCACGTTGCTCGCGAACAGCTGCACGAGCAGGCACACGGGCAGCACGACGAGCACGTTGCCGGAAATCGCGGCCGCCTGCGTGCGGATCAGCGCGATCACCGACGCGACGAACGTCTTCACGCCTTCCTCGTGGCCGGTGTCGTCGAGCTCGCGTGCGAGCGTCGGCGCGGTCATCGCGGGCTGCTTGGTCGCGAGCGTGAAGTGCAGGAAGTGCATCAGCATGAAGCTGGCCGCGTAGTTGATGCCCGCGAGCAGCCCTTCGAGCATCGACTGCAGGTGCGCGCCCGTGATCGCGAACTTCACGCACACGGTCACGACGGTGACGAGGCCGCCGCCCGCGGCCATCCGCAGCATCTTCAGGTACTCGGTGCGGCCGCGCGAGATGTAGTGCTCGCCGGTGTCCGCGTTGGTCTCGACGAGCTTGCGCGCGAACAGCGAGAAGTTGCTGCGCACGAGGTGCGCGACGCTCTGGCTGTTCTGGTTCGCGTCGACCAGCTCGGCGGTCAGATGCGCCATCCCGTGCAGGTCGTCGCGCGCCATCCACGCGTTCAGCAGCGTTTCCGCGCGCAGGATGCGCATGCGCATCCGCTCGACCTGGAACACGATGTCGACCGACACGCCGTTGCGGTACAGGTGCGCGAACACGTCGTCGACGGCGATCCGGCATTCGTCGAGCAGCACGCGCAGGTAGTTCACCTCGTGCAGCAGCTTGCTCGGGTCGCCGCCGTCCTCGACGGCCGCATGCGCGGTCTCGACCGCGAGCATCGCGCGGGTGAGGCGGTAGAACGGCTGCGATTCGAGCGGCTTGCGCGCATCGTCGTCGGACAGCCGGCTGCGCACCGTCTGCGACAGGCCGGTCGAGCTGATCTGGCAGGTCAGGTTGTGCAGCGCGGCCAGCAGGTCGCGCGAGAACGAGCCGGGCTCGTGGCGCTCTTCCTCGGTGACGTCGAACGAAATCAGGCCGGCGAGGCGCGCGAGCAGGTCGTCGGGCAGCGCGTCGATCCATTTCGCGTCCTCGGGCGCGGGGAACATCAGCGTGAACAGCGCCGACAGCTCGCGGCGGTTCGGTGCGGGCGGGATCAGCGACGAATCGATCCGCTCGAACAGCGCGCCGAAGAAGCCCGAATGCACCGGCATGCCGGCGTCGCACAGCAGCGAGATGCCGTCGCACTCGCGCAGGATGCCGCGCAGGATGCGCGCCGCGTGCGCTTTCCACGCGGGGTTGCGGTCGAGCACGTGGAACAGGTAGCGCAGCCGCGCATGGGCCGGATACGTGCGCGTGTCGGCGTCGCGCTCGGCCGGCGCGTCCTGCACCGTGCCGTTGCGGCGCAGCCAGTGCGCGAGCTCGATCAGCCATTCGCTGCGCTCGGCGTACGACGCGTCGGCGTCGGCATGCGCGAGCAGCGCATCGAGCTGGTGACCGGCATTGCGCGACGCGCGCCACTTCTTGATCAGGGTCGTCAGGGAACGAAACATAAACGGAATAGCGAAAGCCCGGGACGGGCGGGTTCGGGATGCCGGCCGGGGAAACGGCGCGGCGCCGGTGAGAACGGGTGAGACGGGGCCGGTGCCGGACGGGGCACGGCGACCCGCGATGCGGCTGCCCCGCCGCGGTGCACGCGATTCGCGTGCGGGCGCCGGGAGGCACGGCGGTCGGGCCGAGCGCGGCCCGGCGCCGCCGGCTCGCGCGCACGACGAACGGCGCGAGCCTGAAAGTGCGTAGGATCGTCAATCGGGCCGGAAAACGCAAGCCGACCGCATTGCATGACGCGGGTTCCGGCGGCTTTGACAAAGAATGTCATGGCCGTTCGGCCAGTGAAGGCAGTGCGCGGGGCCGGTGGCAGCGGCGTGCAGCCGACGACGGGCGCGCGTGCTGCCGGCTGCACCGCACCATTCCATACCGCGCAGGCGAACGTTCGCCCGCGCGCCGTGCGCGTTCGCTTATGCGCCGGACTTGCCCGTCGCGCCGGCGTCGCCGCCGGACGTCGGGTTGGCCGGGCACGGCACGACCGGCGCGGCGGCCGTCTTGCCGCCGGCACCGGGCGCGGCCGGCGCGCCGCGGCGGGCGGCCATCGCGCGCACGCCGGCCGCGGCCTGCGTGGCAATCACGTCGAGCGCGCGCCGGTGGCCGGCGACGAGCGCGTCGTAGCCGTCGGCGACCGGTTCCGCGACGCTCGTGCGGCAGGTCATCACGGCCTGCGTGGCGAGCGAGCGCACGCTCCAGACGGCGTCGACCGCCGCGCGCTTGCCCGGCCACGATTCGAAGCGCTGGACGTTCACGCTGATGCGGTACACGGGCACGCCGGCCGGATACGCGGAATTCGCGACGTCGATCGTGCCGAGCTGCGCGGCCAGATCGTCCGACAGCGCGCGGCGGATCTCGTCGGCGGGCGGCGACGCCCAGCGTTCCTGCTCGAGCACGTCGACCTGCGCGGCGTTCTTCTGCACGACCAGCTGGCTCTTCGCGACCTGCTCGGGCACGCCGACCGACGGCACCTCGATCAGGAACGCCGGGTTGGCCGGCGCGGTGCGCAGCGGCGCCGCGGCGTCGGCCGGGCTGAGCGTGTAGAACCGTGCGGGCGGCGAGCTGCACGCGGCGAGCGCCAGTGCGGCGAGCGCCGCCGCCGCGCCGCTCGCGAAACCGTTCACGCGTGTCGTCATTGTTTATCTCCTGGCTTGCCCTTGAGCAGCGATTCGGGGTGGCGCTCCAGATAGTCGGCGAGCGCGTTCAGCGATTGCAGCGTGCGCGTGAGCTCCTTCAGCGCGCCGCGCACGTCGGACTGCAGCGGCGAATCCTGCTGCAGCGTCGCCTCGGCGGTCGAGAAGGTCTGCTTCGCGGCCGACAGCGTGTCGCGCGCTTGCGGCGCGACCTGCGTGTCGAGCTGCTTGAACAGCTTGTCGGCGTTCGCGAGCGCGCTGTTCAGGTTCGCGCCGATCTGGTCGAACGGCACCTTGTCGAGCTTCTTCGCGATGTCGGCGACCTGCAGCTGCAACTCGTCGAGCGTGTTCGGCACGGTCGGCAGCTCGAACGGCAGGTGGGCGGTGTCGATCTTCACGGGCGGCGCCTTCGGGAAGAAGTCGAGCGCGACGTACAGCTGGCTCGTCAGCAGGTTGCCGGTGCGCAGCTGGCCGCGCAGCCCGTGCTGGACGAGCCGCTCGACGATCTCGCGGCGCGCCGGTTCGCCCTTGCTTTCGATCGTCTCGCGGAAGCGGCGGCCGAGGCGTTCCGGATACACGTTGATCGTCACCGGCATCAGGAAGTTCTTCGTCTTCGGATCGAAATCGATGCCGATGTTCGTCACTTCGCCGAGCACGATGCCGCGGAAGTCGACCGGCGCGCCGACGGCGAGCCCGCGCAGCGACTGGTTGAAGTTCATCACGACCTGCAGCGGCTGGCCGTCCGGGTCGCGCATCGCGTCGCCCTCGTCGGAGCCGAGGCGGAACGTCGTGTTGTTCGGCGCGGTCGTGCCGCTGCCCTGGTTCGGCGGCGTCTGGAACGCGATGCCGCCGAGGATCACGGTCGCGAGCGACTGCGTGTTCAGCTTCAGGCCGCTCGAGTCGAGCCGCAGATCGACGCCGCTCGCTTGCCACCAGCGCGTATTCATGCCAACGTACTGGTCGTACGGCGCATTGACGAACACGTTGAACGTGACGCCCGTGCCGTCCTTGTCGAGCGAGAAGCCGACCACCTGGCCGACCTGGACGCGGCGGTAGTAGACCGGCGAGCCGATATCGACCGAGCCGAGCGAATCGCCGCGCAGCACGTACTGCGTGCCTTTCTGGTCGCCCGTGACGGCGGGCGGCGTCTCGAGGCCCGTGAAGTCGGTCAGCGTGTCCTGGCCGTGACCGGCGTCGACGCCGATGTACGCGCCGGACAGCAGCGTGCCGAGCCCCGACACGCCGGTCGCGCCGACGCGCGGCCGCACGATCCAGAAGCGCGAGCCCTTGACCGCGAAATCCTCGGCTTCCTTCTTGAGCTGCACCTGGACCAGCACGCGCGACAGGTCTTTCGACAGCTTGATCGTCTTGACCGTGCCGATCTCGACGTCCTTGTACTTGACCTGGGTCTTGCCCGGCTCGAGCCCTTCGGCGCTGTGGAAGCTGATCGTGATTTCCGGGCCGCGCTCGCGCACGGACTTGATCACGAGGCCGATGCCGATCAGCGCGGCGATCAACGGCACGAGCCAGACGAGCGACGGCAGCCAGCCGCTTTTCGTCGAGATCGCCGGATCGGGCGGCCGGGGCGCGTCGTGCTGCGGGCCTTGTGGACTATTCATGGTGATTCCCTGAGGTTTCGACTGGATCCCAGATCAGGCGGGGATCGAACTGCATCGACGCGAGCATCGTCAGGATCACGACCGAGCCGAACGCGAGTGCGCCGGGGCCGGCCGTGATGACGGCGAGCGAACGGAAATGGACGAGCGCGACGGTCAGCGTCACGACGAAGATGTCGAGCATCGACCAGCGGCCGATACGCTCGACGATCCGGTAGAGGCGCGTGCGCTGCAGCGGCCGCCAGGCGGCGCGGCGCTGCGCGCTGGTGACGAGGATCGTCAGCACGCCGAGCTTGAGCATCGGCACGAGAATGCTGGCGACGAACACGACCACGGCGAGCGGCCAGTCGCCGGACGTCCAGAAATAGATGACGCCGCTCATGATCGTGTCCTGCTGCGAGCCGACGATCGACGACGTGCGCATGATCGGCAGCAGGTTCGCCGGAATGTAGAGGATCGCGGCCGCGAGCAGCAGCGCCCACGTGCGCATGATGCTGTTCGGGGTGCGCACGTGCAGCGCGCTGCCGCAGCGCGCGCAATGCGCGTGCGGCTGGTCGATCGTCTGCACGAGCCCGCACGCGTGGCAGCTGGCATAGCCCTCGCGGGCGGCGGTCGGCGTGGGGCTCGTCATCGGCGGGGCGCGTCCGGCAGCGGCGCGGCGGGGTCGGGCCGCGCCGGCGCGCGGCCGGCGCGCAGGTCGTCGGCGATGTCCCACACGGTGCGCGGGTCGAACATCAGCACGACGGCGGTCATCAGCGTGAGCGCGCCGAACGCGAACAGCGCCGCGTCGGGCACGACGCGCGCGAGGCTCACCATCTTCACGATCGTGACCAGGATGCCGAGCATGAACACCTCGATCATCCCCCACGGCCGCACGAGCTGGATCGTGCGCAGCACGAGGTTGAGGCCGGGCGGCACGACGCCGCGGCGGATCGGCAGCAGGACGTAAAGCAGCGCGGCCATCTCGACGAGCGGGAACAGCACGGTCGAGCAGAACACCATCACGCCGACGATCTCCATGTCCTGATGCCACAGCGTGTCGATCGCGCCGATCAGGGTCGTCTGCACGCGCGTGCCGTTCAGGTCCATTTCGAGGATCGGGAACGTCTGCGCGATGATGAACGTGACGAGCGCGGCGACCGCGAGCGCGGTGATGCGCTCGATCTGCGTGGTGCTGTTGCGATAGAGCAGCGCGTCGCAGCGCGGACAGCGCGCGATCTGGCGGCCGCTCAGGCGCGGTTTATGCAACAGTGCGTCGCATTCGTGGCAGGCAATCAGGTCGTATCGTTGCATGGAAAAGGCGGTGTTGCGACGCTGGGGGAAACACGTCGACGGGGCCGGAACCCGCGCCAATCTTACCAAAAGGGCTTTTTCGATGCGTCAAGGATCGTGAGTTTCGTGACCGGTCGGTAACATGGCGGGAAACCGTCAGCCGGCTGGCGCGCCTGTCCTCAGAGTCCGCGCACGTCAAAAGGTTGCGGTAGCATGGCGCCCTTGACATGCGTCGGACGAATTTACCGGCGCGGCCGTTCGCTGAACTGAGGAATCCAAGATGGCATCGAAATCGCCGCCGGTCGCGCCGGCACGCTACGCGCACACCGCGATCGCCTTGCACTGGCTGATCGCGCTGCTGATCATCTGCGGCTTCGCGCTCGGCTGGGTGATGACGGACATCCCCGGCTTCACGCCGACCAAGCTGAAGTACTTCTCGTGGCACAAGTGGATCGGCGTGACGGTGTTCGCGCTGGCCGTCGTGCGCGTGCTCTGGCGTGCGACCCACGTGCCGCCGCCGCTGCCGGGCGACACGCCGGCGTGGCAGCGCGCGGCGTCGCACGGCGTGCACATGCTGCTGTACGTGCTGATGATCGTGATCCCGGTGACGGGCTACCTGTACAGCTCGGCGTCTAACATTCCGGTCGTCTATCTCGGCATCGTGCCGCTGCCGCGCCTGATCGACCCCGATCCGGCGCTCAAGGAAACCTTCAAGACGCTGCATGTGTCTTTGAATTACATTCTGCTTGCGCTCGTTGCGATGCACGTGCTCGCGGCGCTCAAGCACCAGTTGTTGGACCGCGACGGCCTGCTGTCGCGCATGCTTCCCTTTGCCAAATGAAGGATCCCATGAAAGTGTCTTTCTCCCGCTCCATGCTGACCGCGTTCGCTGCGGCGGCGCTTGTCGCGTCGGGCGCGGCGCATGCCGACGTCGATCTCGCGAAGAGCAAGGTGTCCGCCGTGTCGAAGCAGATGAACGTGCCGACCGAAGGCGCGTTCAAGAAGTTTTCCGCGCAGGTGAAGTTCGACCCGGCGAAAGCCGCGCAGGGCAGCGCGCAAATGACGATCGACGTCGCGAGCTTCGACCTCGGCGACAAGATGTACAACGACCAGGTCGCCGGCAAGGACTGGTTCGACGCGAAGACCTATCCGCAGGCGACCTTCGTGTCGTCGGCGATCGCGCCGGCCGGCGGCAACAAGTACAACGTGACCGGCAAGCTGACGATCAAGGGCAAGGCCGAGACCGTCACGGTGCCCGTCACGGTCGCGCAAAACGGCGCGACGCAGACGTTCGACGGCGTGCTGCCGATCAAGCGTTCGACCTTCAACGTCGGCACCGGCGAGTGGAAGGACACGTCGATCGTCGCGGACGAAGTGCAGATCAAGTTCCATCTCGTCGCCACGAAGTAAGCGGCAGGTTGCCGCCTCAACTGAATGCCGCGCGAGGGCGCGGCGCCGTTTCCAGGAGAAAAAGTTTGAAAAAGCATCTGATCATCGCTGCCGGCGCGCTGGCCGCTTCCCTGTCGTTCTCGGCCTTCGCCGAAAGCGCGACCTACCAGTTCGATCCGAGCCACACGTACCCGAGCTTCGAGGCCGACCACTTCGGCGGCCTGTCGGTCTGGCGCGGCAAGTTCGACAAGTCGAGCGGCACCGTGACGCTCGACCGCGCGGCGAAGACCGGCACGGTCGACGTGACGACCGACATCGCGTCGATCCACACGGGTAGCGCAAAGCTCGACGAGCACCTGCAGACGGCCGAGTTCTTCGACGTGGCCAAGTTCCCGCAGGCGAACTACAAGGGCACGATCAAGTTCGACGGCGACAAGCCGGTGTCGGTGGTCGGCAACCTGACGCTGCATGGCGTCACGAAGCCGCTCACGCTGAAGATCGATTCGTTCAAGTGCATGCCGCACCCGATGCTCAAGCGTGAAGTGTGCGGCGTCGACGCGGTCGGCGAATTCAGCCGCGACGATTTCGGCCTCGACTACGGCAAGCAGTACGGCTTCAAGATGAAGACGAAGCTGCTGATCACGGCCGAAGCGGTCAAGCAGCAGTAAGACTCCCCGGCAGGGCCGGCCGTCGCGCCGGCCCCGCGGGCAAACCGCCGCGCTCCCGTTACCGGGGCGCGGCGGTTTTTTTGCGCGCCTATAATCGCCCGAGCGCCGCATGTGGCCATGCGGCGCCGGGCAGGCCGACGGCGCGACGGCGGCCGCCTCGAACAGAACGTACAACGACAAGGAGATCGCCGATGCATGCCGTCACGCAGTCCAGCTCCATTGCCTCGTCGCCGCGCGTGTGGCGCGCGGTGGTCGCCGCGTCGATCGGCAACGCGCTCGAGTGGTTCGATCTCGTCGTCTACGGCTTTTTCGCGGTGACGATCTCGAAGCTGTTTTTCCCGGCCGGCAACGACACCGTGTCGCTGCTGCTCACGCTCGGCACGTTCGGCGTGTCGTTCTTCATGCGCCCGCTCGGCGCGATCGTGCTCGGCGCGTATGCCGACCGCGCGGGTCGCAAGGCCGCGCTCACGCTGTCGATCCTGCTGATGATGGCCGGCACGCTGATCATCGCGGTGCTGCCGACCTACGGGACGATCGGCGTCGCCGCGCCGGTGATCCTCGTCGCCGCGCGGCTGATGCAGGGCTTCTCCGCCGGCGGCGAGTTCGGCAGCGCGACCGCGTTCCTCGCCGAGCACGTGCCGGGCCGGCGCGGCTTCTTCGCGAGCTGGCAGGTCGCGAGCCAGGGGCTCACGACGCTGCTCGCCGCGGGCTTCGGCACCGTGCTGAACGCGCAGCTCACGGCCGACCAGATGGCGTCGTGGGGCTGGCGCGTGCCGTTCTTCTTCGGGTTGCTGCTCGGGCCCGTCGCGTACTACATCCGCACCAAGGTCGACGAGACGCCCGAATTCCTCGCGGCCGAAGGCACCGCGAACCCGCTGCGCGATACGTTCGCGTCGCACAAGGCGCGCCTCGTCGCGGCGATGGGCGTGGTCGTGCTCGGCACCGTCGCGACCTATCTCGTGCTGTTCATGCCGACCTACGGCGTGAAGCAGCTCGGCCTCGCGCCGTCGGCCGCGTTTGCCGCGATTCTCGTGGTCGGCGTGATCCAGATGGCGTTCGCGCCGCTCGTCGGCCACTGGTCGGATCGCTACGGCCGCGTGCGCGTGATGATCGCGCCGGCCGTCGGCATCCTCGTGCTGATCTATCCGGCGTTCGCGTATCTCGTCGCGCATCCGGGCTTCGGCACGCTGATCGCGCTGCAGGTGCTGCTCGCGTTCCTGATGACCGGTTACTTCGCGGCGCTGCCGGGGCTGTTGTCCGAGGTGTTTCCGGTGCAGACGCGCACGACCGGGATGTCGCTCGCCTATAACGTCGCGGTGACGATCTTCGGCGGCTTCGGGCCGTTCATCATCGCGTGGCTGATCCGCGAGACCGGGATGAAGACCGCGCCGAGCTTCTATCTGATGTTCGCGGCCGTGCTGAGCCTCGCGGCGCTGGTCGTGCTGCGGCGGCGGTTCGGGTTTCGGTGAACGGGGGCGCGCGGCGGTGCGTCAGTTGCCGCCGCGCTCGCAGACCGGTTGCGCCGGCATCAGTTGCGCGGGCGCGGCGATGGTCTGCACCGGGCGGCCGGCGAGGGCATCGAGCGCCTGACGGAGCTGCCAGTCGGCCGTCGTGCCGAATGCGCGCTGCGGCAGCGCCGCGCTCCGCGCCGTATCGACCTTCGCGCGCACGCGCGCTTCGCGCAGCTTCTGCCGGGCCTTGCGCACCTGCGCGAACGGGTCGGGCGCCTGTCGGTCCGCATAGGGCGCGCGGGCGAGATCGACTTCCCGGTACCACAGCAGCACGCCGTCGACGTCCGCATCGCGGCGCGGCGGCACGAGCCAGTTCGGCACGACGCCGTAGCCGTCCATCGGGCAGCCGTTCGGCCGCAGATTGCGAGCGAACGTGAAATTCAGGCGCGTGCCGTCGATCAGGTCGACGCCCGTCTGCGCGAGCCCTTTCCCGTAGGTCGGCATGCCGAGCAGTGTCGCGCGGCCGAGATCCTTCAGCGCCGCCGCGGTCGCTTCGGCGGCCGACGCGCTCTGGCCGTCGACGAGCACCACGAGCGGTACGGTGCGCCACCAGTCGTCGGCCTGCAGCGGCGCGAGCGGATCCTGGCCGTGCATGACGGGCAATTCGTAGTCGGGCCAGTTGGTCGTGTAGCGGCGGCGGTGCGTGCCGTCGCGCTCGACCGTCACCATCGCGGTGCGGTCGCGTCCCGCGAACAGCGCGGTGATGCCGATCGCCGCATTCAGCGCGCCGCCGCCGTTGATGCGCAGGTCGAGGATCATCTGCTTCACCGGCGGCCCCGCGCGGCGCGCGGCCTGCACCGCATCGATATAGTCGCCGACCGCCGACTCCGGAAAGCTCGACAGCCGCGTGTACAGGATGTCGCCGTCGAGCCGCTTCGCGGTCGCCGGATGCGGCTTGACGATCGCGCGCACCGGCGCGAAGGTCAGCACCGCATGCTGCGGGCCGCGCTGCACCGTGAGCTTCAGCGGCACACCCGCGTCGCCCTTCGCGAGCTTCATCAACTCGCCGCCGTCGATGCCGACGACGCTCCTGTCGTTCATCGCGACGACGAGATCGTCGGGCCGCACACCGGCCTTTTCGGCCGGCGCATCGGGAATCACGTCGATGATGTGCAGCCCGTCGGGCCGCGTCTCGAACACGATGCCGATGCCCGGCGTGCCGTCGCGTGCGCGCCGCTCGTCGCCGCGCCGTTCCTGCTCTTCCTTCGCGTTGAAGAAGCGCGCGTACGGCAGCGTCTTGATGCCTTCGTGGGTCGCGGCGTCGAGCAGCGCGCCGATGTCGACGTCGGTCAGGTGTTGCCGCTTCAGCACTTCGACGGCCGCTTTGAGTTCGCAGAGCTGCGGTTCCCAGTCGGGCGGACAGGGTGACGGCAGTTGGGCGGCGGGCACCGAAGCAGGGGCAGGTGCAACGGCAGGCGGCGCGGATGCCGGTTGCGCACCGACGAGCGACGCATACGGGAACGCGGCTGCGACGGCTGCGCAGGCGGCGAGGCGACGAACGACACGCATGGGAAGCATCATCGGGACCGCACGCTCGGACGGATGGCGAGGGGTTTGCCCGGCCGGCATGCGACGGGGCAGGGCGGTGACGATTGTAGCCGACACCCGCGGCGACTCGACTGAGTCATCCGCGTGCCGTACCACGGTGAGCCGCGCATAAAAAAAGCCGACCCAGACGGGCCGGCTTTGCTTCGATGCCGAAACGGCGTGGCGCTTAAACCTGCGCGCCCGCGTTCGGATCGTCCGGATCGTGCGCGGTCTTCTTTTCCTTGACCAGATCTTCGCGCTTGATGCCGAGCCACATCGCGAGCGAGCCCGCGACGAACACCGACGAGTAGATGCCGAACATGATGCCGACCGTCAGCGCGAGCGCGAAGTAGTGCAGCGTCGGGCCGCCGAAGAAGAACATCGACAGCACCATCATTTCCGTCGACGTGTGCGTGATGATCGTGCGCGACATCGTGGTCGTGATCGCGTGGTTGATCACTTCCTGCACGCTCATCTTGCGTTCGCGGCGGAACGTCTCGCGGATCCGGTCGAAGATGACGACCGACTCGTTGACCGAGTAGCCGAGCACCGCGAGGATCGCCGCGAGCACCGCCAGCGAGAACTCCCACTGGAAGAACGCGAAGAAGCCGAGAATGATCACGACGTCGTGCAGGTTGGCGATGATACCCGCCACCGCGTACTTCCATTCGAAGCGGAACGACAGGTAGATCACGATGCCGATCACGACGCACGCGAGCGCGAGCAGACCGTCGGTCGCGAGCTCGCGGCCGACCTGCGGGCCGACGAACTCTACACGCTGCAGCGTGACGTCCGGGCTCTGCGCCTTCAGCGCGCCCATCACCTGGTCGCTCTGCTGCGCGGACGTGAGGCCTTCCTTCAGCTGCAGGCGGATCAGCACGTTGCGCGACGTGCCGAAGTTCTGCACCTGCGCGTCGGCATAGCCGAGCTTGCCGAGCGTCGCGCGCACGGGTTCGAGCTCCGCGGCCTGCTGGTACTGCACCTCGATCACCGTCCCGCCGGTGAATTCGACGGACAGGTGCAGCCCGCGGTGGAACAGGAAGAACACGGCGGCGAGGAACGTGACCAGCGAGATCACGTTGAACACCAGCGCGTGCCGCATGAACGGAATGTCTTTACGGATGCGGAAAAATTCCATGGCTTCGTCTCCGGGGCCTTATTGGGTCGAGCCCGGTTTCTTCGGCGACACGCCTTGCTGCGCGCGGTTGCGCAGCTGCGGCTTGCCGGCGCGCGGCGCGTTGCCCTTCGCGGGGGCGGCGCGCGCGGTGTCGGTCGATTCGTCCTCGTCGGTGAACGACGCGGCGGCAGCGGCGCCTTCCGGCTTCCACACCTGGCCGATCGCGAGCGACTTCAGCTTCTTGCGGCCGCCGTACCAGAGGTTGACGAGCCCGCGCGAGAAGAACACCGCGGAGAACATCGACGTCAGGATGCCGAGGCAGTGCACGATCGCGAACGCGCGAACCGGGCCCGAGCCGAACGCGAGCAGCGCGAGACCGGCGATCAGCGTCGTGACGTTCGAGTCGAGAATCGTCGCCCACGCATGCGCGTAGCCGGCCTGGATCGCGAGTTGCGGCGGCTGGCCGGCGCGCAGTTCTTCACGCACGCGCTCGTTGATCAGCACGTTCGAGTCGATCGCCATACCGAGCGCGAGCGCGATGGCCGCGATACCGGGCAGCGTCAGCGTCGCCTGCATCAGCGACAGCACGGCGACGAGCAGCAGCAGGTTCACCGACAGGCCGATCACCGACACCACGCCGAACAGCATGTAGTACGCGATCATGAACACGGCGATCGCGCAGAAGCCCCAGATCACCGAGTGGACGCCCATCTTGATGTTGTCGGCGCCGAGGCTCGGGCCGATCGTGCGTTCCTCGATGATGTCCATCGGTGCGGCGAGCGAGCCGGCGCGCAGCAGCAGCGCGAGATCGGCCGCGGCCTGCGGCGTCGGCTGGCCCGTGATCTGGAAGCGGTCGCCGAGTTCCGACTGGATCGTCGCGACCGTCAGCACTTCGCCCTTGCCCTTCTCGAACAGCACCATCGCCATCGGCTTGCCGATGTTGTCGCGCGACACCGTGCGCACCGCGCGGCCGCCCGCCGAATCGAGGCGGATGTTGACCGACGGACGCTGGTGTTCGTCGAAGCCGGCCGATGCGTCGATGATGCGGTCGCCGGTGAAGATCACGTCCTTCTTCAGCAGCACGGGCGCCTGGTTGCCCTGCGTGAACAGCTCCTCGCCCGGCGGCACGGGGTCGTTCGGGTTCGGGTGCGTGTTGATCGGGTCGGCCAGGCGCGCCTCGAGCGTCGCGGTGCGGCCGATGATGTCCTTCGCCTTCGCGGTGTCCTGCACGCCCGGCAGTTCGACGACGATGCGGTCGCTGCCTTGCTGCTGCAGGATCGGCTCGGACACGCCGAGCTCGTTCACGCGGTTGTGGAGCGTCGTCAGGTTCTGCTTGAGCGCGGCGTCCTCGACCGACTTCTGCACGGCCGGCGTGAAGGTGCCGACGACTTGCGTGCCGCCGCCGCCGGGCTGGGTCGCCCATTGCAGCTCGGTGATCGACGCGGCGAGCACCTTGCGGGCGTCTTCCGCCGTCTGCGCATCGCTGAAGTTGACGACCACGGATTGCTCGACGCGGCTCACGCCGCCGTCGCGGATGTTCTTGTCGCGCAGCAGCGAGCGCGCGTCGGACGCGTCGGAGTCGAGCTTCTTCGTGAGCGCGCCCGTCATGTCGACCTGGAGCAGGAAGTGCACGCCGCCGCGCAGGTCGAGGCCGAGATACATCGGCAGCGCGTGCAGGGCGGTCAGCCAGCGCGGCGACGCGCTCTGCAGGTTCAGTGCGACGACGTACTGCGGATCGTTCGGGTCGGCATTCAGCGACTTCTGCAGCAGGTCCTTGACGCGCAGCTGCGTATCGGTGTCCTTCAGGCGCACGCGGATGTTCGCGCTGGTCGCCGTGTTCTCGAAGGTGACGTCGTCCGGCTTGATCTGCGCGGACGCGAGTGCCGATTCGACCTGGGTCAGCGTGGTCGAGTCGAGCTTGACCGTGGCCTTGCCGCTCGACACCTGCACCGCCGGCGCTTCGCCGAAGAAGTTGGGCAATGTGTACAGAAGGCCGATGGCGAGCGCCACGACCATCACGACATATTTCCAGAGTGGATAACGATTCATGAGGGGGCCGAACGGGTGGTTGGCGTGAAAGCGTCGCGTCCGGCGCCGCGGCGGCCCACTCTCTCAGGCGGGCACGGCGCGGGGAGCCGGACGCTCGGTGAAAGCCTTACAGCGACTTGATCGTGCCCTTCGGCAGAATGGTCGTGACGGCAGCCTTCTGCACGGTGATTTCGGTGCCTTCGGCGATTTCGACGCCGATGTAGCCTTCGGTGACCTTCGTCACCTTGCCGACGAGGCCGCCGCTCGTGACGACTTCGTCGCCCTTCGCCATGGCCGCGAGCATGTTGCGGTGTTCCTTCTGACGCTTCATCTGCGGACGGATCATGATGAAGTACAGCACCGCGAACATCAGGATGAGCGGCAGGAAGCTCATCAGGCTCGATTCGGCGCCACCGGCGCCTTGCGCGAAGGCATTGGAAATGAACGGCACGTTGGTCTCTCCGTAGGGGAAGATCGAAAAATAAGCCGGTTATTCTACCACCGGCCCCATGCGCGAACGGATCGGCAAATGCGCTTTCGGATCAAGCTGTTAAAGCACGAACCGATACCGTTGCGACTTGTTTGGAAAGGTAATTGTAATGTTTGGCGGTCGCGACTGGCGATTTGAGTACGCCAATTAGTACTCGTCCTATGTGACTGGCCGCGGTGCGGGCCGCCGGCCGGCCCGTCAGTCGACCCCTCTCGCGCGATCCTCCGCGAAGCGCTGCCGGAATGCATCGAACGTATGCGTTTCGATCGCGTCGCGGATCTCGCTCATCAGCTGCAGGTAGTAGTGCAGGTTGTGGATCGTGTTCAGCTGCGCGCCGAGGATTTCGCCGACCCGGTGCAGGTGATGCAGATAGCCGCGCGAGAAGTTCTGGCACGTGTAGCAGGTGCAGGTCGAATCGAGCGGCTTCAACGAGTTCTTGTGCGTCGCGTTGCGGATCTTCACGTCGCCGAAGCGCGTGAAGAGCCACCCGTTGCGCGCGTTGCGGGTCGGCATCACGCAGTCGAACATGTCGATGCCGTTCGCGACGCCCTCGACCAGATCCTCCGGCGTGCCCACGCCCATCAGATAGTGCGGCTTGTTGGCCGGCAGCTTCGGGCCCACGTGCTGCAGCACGCGCATCATGTCTTCCTTCGGCTCGCCCACCGACAGCCCGCCGATCGCGAGGCCGTGGAAGCCGAGTTCCGCGAGGCCCGCGAGCGATTCGTCGCGCAGGTCCTCGAACATCCCGCCCTGGACGATCCCGAACAGCGCATTCGGGTTGCCGAGCCGGTTGAATTCGTCGAGCGAGCGCTTCGCCCAGCGCAGCGACATGCGCATCGAGTCGGCCGCTTCCTGGTGCGTCGTCGGTACGCCGTTGGTCGCGTACGGCGTGCACTCGTCGAACTGCATCACGACGTCGGAGTTCAGCACCTTCTGGATCTGCATCGACACTTCCGGCGACAGGAACAGCTTGTCGCCGTTGATCGGCGACGCGAACGTGACGCCGTCCTCGGTGATCTTGCGCAGGTCGCCGAGCGAGAACACCTGGAAGCCGCCCGAGTCGGTCAGGATCGGCTTGTTCCAGCCCATGAAGCCGTGCAGGCCGCCGTGCGCGTCGATCGTGTCGAGGCCCGGGCGCAGCCACAGGTGAAACGTGTTGCCGAGGATGATCTGGGCCTTGATCTCGTGCAGCTCGCGCGGCTGGATCGCCTTCACGGTGCCGTACGTGCCGACCGGCATGAAGATCGGCGTCTCGACCGTGCCGTGATTGAGCTTCACGCGGCCGCGGCGCGCGTGGCCGTCGGTCGTCAGCAATTCGAATTCGAGCCCGTTGGCCGGGCGGTCCTGCACGGGGGCGTGCGTATCGTGGGATGAACCTTCGGTCATCGTGTCGTGCTCCTTGCTACCGGAAAACAGTCCGGCGCATGTTGGAAACGCCGCTCGGGAAATCGGCGGCGGGGAAAAGCGGGTGCGCGCCAGCGTAGCGCGCACAACGTAAAAAAAACGGCACGGCGGCAGTGCGACGCGCCGGCCATCGTGCGCATCGAGCCGATGCCGTCGACTGCGCTTACGCGCCCGACGCCTCCGGCGTGTCGCGCCGCGTGAGCAGCATCGCGTCGCCGTAGCTGAAGAAGCGGTAGCGTTCTTCGATCGCGTGCCGGTACGCGGCGCGGATCGTCTCGACGCCCGCGAACGCGGACACCAGCATCAGCAGCGTCGACTTCGGCAGGTGGAAGTTCGTCACGAGCCGGTCGACCACGCGGAAACGGTAGCCGGGCGTGATGAAGATGTCGGTCTCGGCCTGCGTCGCCGCGAGCGGGCGCCCGGCCTCGTCGGCGCTGCGCGCCGCGGCTTCGAGCGCGCGCATCGACGTCGTGCCGACCGCGATCACGTTGCCGCCGCGCGCGCGGGTCGCGGCGATCTTGTCGACCAGCGACTGCGGCAGGTCGTACCACTCGCTGTGCATCTTGTGCTCGGCGATGTTCTCGACGCGCACCGGCTGGAACGTGCCGGCGCCGACGTGCAGCGTGAGCGTCGCGCGCTCGACGCCCATCGCGTCGAGCTTCTCCAGCAGCGGCTGGTCGAAATGAAGCCCGGCCGTGGGCGCGGCGACCGCGCCCGGGTTGCTCGCATAGACGGTCTGGTAGCGCGTCTCGTCGGTCGCATCGGCGTCGTGCTCGATATACGGCGGCAGCGGCAGCCGGCCATGCTGCTCGATCAGGTCGAGGCACGGCGCGGGGAAGTGCAGCGTGAAGAACGGCTCGACGCGCTCGCCGACCGTCACGTCGAACGCGTCGGCGAGGCGCAGCGTCGTGCCGGCGCCCGGCGACTTGCTCGCGCGGATCTGCGCGAGCGCCGTGTGCGTGCCGGTCACGCGCTCGATCAGCACCTCGACCTTGCCGCCGCTGGCCTTCTGGCCGAAGAAACGCGCCTTCAGCACCTTGGTATCGTTGAACACGAGCAGGTCGCCCGGCGCGATGCACGACGGCAGCTCGGCGAAATGGCGGTCGACGAGGCGCGCGGGCGCGACGCTGCCGTCGACCTCGAGCAGACGGCTCGCGGTGCGATCGGGCAGCGCGGTTTGGGCAATCAGCTCGGGCGGCAGATTGAAATCGAAATCTGAAAGCGTGAACATGCGGGCTGGTTCGAAGCGGCCGGCGGGCGTCGCCGGCAGGGCGGAAACGCGTAGTCGGCGCGCGCGAGCCGCTATGATGACGGGATGCGCGGCCTGGCCGGCGTCGTTCGTTCGGACGACGTGAAAGCCGCTATTGTACTTGCCTTGCGAAGCACCCAGACGATCCGATGCCTGTGTCACCACGCCGTTCCCCCGCTGCCGTTGCCGATTCCGCCGATCCGTTCGACGCGGACGATGCCGCGTCGCCCGCGCCGTCCGCATCGGGCCCCGGCGCCCGTCGCGCCGCCCCGAAGCGCGGCGCCGACGGCCGGCTCGCGCAGCCCACGGCGGCCGCGCCCGACGCCGAACCGGGCGCGGGCGGCGACGAAGCGGATGCGGCCGGCGCATCCGGCACGAAGCGCAAGAAGAAGCCGGCCGCCGACAAGCCCGTGAAAACCGCCGACAAGCTCGCGAAGCTCGGCCTCACGCGTTCGATCGATCTCGTGCTGCATCTGCCGATGCGCTACGAGGACGAGACCACGCTCACGCCGATCGGCGAGTTGCTGCCGGGCGGCATCGCGCAGACCGAAGGCGTCGTGTTCGACAACGAGGTCGCGTACCGGCCGCGTCGCCAGCTCGTCGTGAAGATCCGGGACGACGACGGCGAGCAGCTCGTGCTGCGCTTCCTGAACTTCTACGGGTCGCAGGTCAAGCAGATGGCCGTCGGCCAGCGGCTGCGCGTGCGCGGCGACGTGCGCGGCGGCTTTTTCGGGATGGAGATGGTGCATCCGGCCGTGCGCGTCGTCGAAGCCGATGCGCCGCTGCCGCAGGTGCTCACGCCTGTCTACCCGAGCACGGCCGGCGTGTCGCAGGCGTATCTGCGCAAGGCGATCGAGAACGCGGTCGAGCGCACGCCGCTGCCCGAACTGCTGCCGCCCGAGATCCAGCGCGATTACCTGAAGCCGCTCAACGTGCCGACGCTCGAGCAGGCGGTGCGTATCCTGCATCACCCGCGCGTCGATTCCGACGAAGCCGCGCTGATGGACGGCTCGCATCCGGCGTGGACGCGCATCAAGTTCGAGGAACTGCTCGCGCAGCAGTTGTCGCTGAAGCGCGCGCACGAAGAGCGCCGCACGCGCGCCGCGCCCGCGATGCCGCGCCGCACCGCGAGCGATGCCGACGCGCTGACCACGCGCCTGTACGCGGCGCTGCCGTTCACGCTGACGGGCGCGCAGGCGCGCGTCGTCGACGAGATCGCGCACGACCTCACGCTCGCGCACCCGATGCAGCGGCTGCTGCAGGGCGACGTCGGCAGCGGCAAGACGGTCGTCGCGGCGCTGGCCGCCACGCAGGCGATCGACGCCGGCTACCAGGCCGCGCTGATGGCGCCCACCGAAATCCTCGCGGAACAGCACGCGCGCAAGCTGCGCGCGTGGCTCGAGCCGCTCGGCGTCACGGTCGCGTGGCTCGCGGGCAGCCTGAAGGCGAAGGAGAAACGCGCGGCGATCGAGGCGGCCGCGCTCGGCACCGCGCAGCTCGTGATCGGCACGCACGCGATCATCCAGGACACGGTCGAATTCGCGCGGCTCGGCCTCGTGATCGTCGACGAGCAGCACCGCTTCGGCGTCGAGCAGCGTCTCGCGCTGCGCGCGAAGGCCGCGAACGCCGCCAACGGCGCACGCGACTTTCAGCCGCACCAGCTGATGATGTCGGCCACGCCGATCCCGCGCACGCTCGCGATGACGTATTACGCCGATCTCGAGGTGTCGACGATCGACGAGTTGCCGCCGGGCCGCACGCCGGTGCTGACGCGGCTGGTGGGCGACGCGCGGCGCGAAGAGGTGATCGCCCGCGTGCGCGAAGCCGCGCTGACCGGGCGCCAGGTGTACTGGGTGTGCCCGCTGATCGAGGAGAGCGAGACGCTGCAGCTGCAGACGGCCGTCGAAACCTACGAGACGCTCGCCGCGGCGCTGCCCGAACTGAAGGTCGGGCTCGTGCATGGCCGGCTGTCGCCGGCCGACAAGGCGGCCGTGATGGAGGCGTTCACGCGCAACGAAGTGCAGCTGCTGGTCGCGACGACGGTGATCGAGGTCGGCGTCGACGTGCCGAACGCGTCGCTGATGGTGATCGAGCACGCGGAGCGCTTCGGCCTCGCGCAGCTGCACCAGTTGCGCGGCCGGGTCGGGCGCGGCACCGCGGCGTCGGTGTGCGTCCTGCTGTACACCGGGCCGCTGTCGCTCACCGGCCGCGAGCGGCTGAAGACGATGCGCGAGACGACCGACGGCTTCGAGATCGCGCGGCGCGACCTCGAAATCCGGGGGCCCGGCGAATTCCTCGGCGCGCGCCAGTCGGGCGCGGCGATGCTGCGCTTTGCGAACCTCGAGACCGACGGCTGGCTAATCGACCCGGCCCGCGAGGCTGCGGCGCGGCTGATTGCCGCGTACCCCGAGGTCGTCACGCAGCATCTCGCGCGCTGGCTCGGTGCGCGCGAACAGTATCTAAAGGCCTGATCGACCGGCTCGGGGCCGGATCGAAAGCCGCCAGTCGACGCATCGCGATGCAGAGAAACTTGGCGAACCGGGGCCAACAGGTGTATAAATTAAACCTATCGCCTGTATATCTCTGATTGACCCACAATGACGCTGACTGAATTGAAATACATCGTCGCGGTTGCGCGCGAGCGGCATTTCGGCCGCGCGGCCGAAGCATGCTTCGTGAGCCAGCCGACGCTGTCGGTGGCGATCAAGAAGCTCGAAGACGAGCTCAACGTGCAGATTTTCGAGCGCGGCGCGAGCGAAGTGAGCGTGACGCCGATCGGCGACCAGATCGTGACCCAGGCGCAGCGCGTACTCGAGCAGACCTTCGCGATCAAGGAGATCGCGAAGCAGGGCAAGGACCCGCTCGTCGGCCCGTTCCGCCTCGGCGTGATCTACACGATCGGGCCGTACCTGCTGCCGACGCTCGTCAAGCAGATGATCCAGCGTGTTCCGCAGATGCCGCTGATGCTGCAGGAGAACTACACGCTGAAGCTGCTCGAACTGCTGAAGCAGGGCGAGATCGACGCCGCGATCATGGCGCTGCCGTTCCCCGAAACCGGCCTGATGGTGCGGCCGTTGTACGACGAGCCGTTCGTCGTCGCGCTGCCGGCCGGCCATCCGTGGGAGAAGCGCGACGAAATCGACGCCGAGGACCTGAAGCAGGAAACCATGCTGCTGCTCGGCAACGGCCACTGCTTCCGCGATCACGTGCTGGGCGTGTGTCCGGAACTGATGCGCTTCTCGCAGACGGCCGACGGCATCCAGAAGACCTTCGAGGGCTCGTCGCTCGAAACCATTCGCCACATGGTCGCGAGCGGCGTCGGCATCACCGTGCTGCCGCGGATGTCGGTCGCCGAGGTCGGTCCGCGCGCGAACGGCCCGGATGCCGAGCTGCTGTCGTACGTGCCGTTCAACGATCCGGTGCCCGATCGTCGCGTGGTGCTCGTATGGCGCAAGAGCTTCACGCGGATGCCCGCGATCGACGCGATCAGCGACGCGATTGCCGCGTGCGAGCTGCCGGGCGTCGCGAAGCTCGACATGCCGGCCACGATGAACTGACACTGACGCAGCTGCGCATGTACATGTGGAAGCGTGATGAACGGGGTCTTGTGACCCCGTTTATTTTTTCCTATCGCATAGATGAAATTTATCAAATTCAAATAATTGATAGATATTGATAGAATCCTCTACATGGATCGGCGTCAAGTCGACGTGCGGTCGGTGCGGGATGCACGATGAATGCAAGCGTCAAAGGAGGATGTCATGATGCGGTCGGTATTGCAGCACGCGCAGCGGAACGTCCCGTCGCGTGACATGGTCGTACATCGCGCCAGGGCGGCGGTTCGCAGCCTGCGTCCGATTGCGTTCGCGTACCTGGCGGACCGTGTGTATGGCGGATGAGTGCCGTCGCACCGGTCGTGTGTTCCCCCGATTAACTGTCGTCGAGCCATGAGGGAGCATTGCATGTCCGATGCACGCAGAACCACCCGCCTCGCCGGCACGACGACCGCCGGCAGCCGCTTCCCCGAGTGCCCCTGCGGCGCGTCGCAGCGGGAACGCGGGTCGCAGGCCGCGCACGACGTTCCGTAGTACGACCGGAGGAACCGCCTGTTCCGTTTCATCCCCCCGCAATGCTCCACGAACCGCGCCCGGCACGTGGGGGCCTACGAGCAAGACAAGGAGAAAAAGCATGTCGAACGAAACGAAGTGCCCGTTCAACCACACCGCAGGCAGCGGCACGACGAACAAGGACTGGTGGCCGAATCAGCTGAACCTCAACGTCCTGCATCGGCATTCGGCGCTGTCCGATCCGATGGACCCGGATTTCGACTACGCCGAGGCGTTCAAGAAGCTGGATCTCGCCGCGGTGAAGCAGGACCTGCACGCGCTGATGACGACGTCGCAGGACTGGTGGCCGGCCGACTTCGGCCACTACGGCGGCCTGTTCGTGCGCATGGCATGGCATAGCGCCGGCACGTACCGCACGGCCGACGGCCGCGGCGGCGCGGGCGGCGGGCAGCAGCGCTTCGCGCCGCTCAACAGCTGGCCGGACAACGTCAGCCTCGACAAGGCGCGTCGCCTGCTGTGGCCGATCAAGCAGAAGTACGGCCGCAACATCTCGTGGGCCGACCTGCTGATCCTGACCGGCAACGTCGCGCTCGAATCGATGGGCTTCAAGACGTTCGGCTATGCCGGCGGCCGCGCCGACACGTGGGAACCGGACGACGTCTACTGGGGCTCGGAAAAGATCTGGCTGGAACTGAGCGGCGGCCCGAACAGCCGCTACACGGGCAAGCGCGAGCTCGAAAGCCCGCTCGCCGCGGTGCAGATGGGCCTGATCTACGTGAACCCGGAAGGCCCGGACGGCAACCCCGACCCGGTCGCTGCCGCGCACGACATCCGCGAGACGTTCGCGCGGATGGCGATGAACGACGAGGAAACGGTCGCGCTGATCGCGGGCGGCCACACGTTCGGCAAGACGCACGGCGCCGGCCCGGCCTCGAACGTCGGCCCCGAGCCGGAAGCCGCGGGCCTCGAGGAGCAGGGGCTCGGCTGGAAGAGCACGTTCGGCACGGGCAAGGGCAAGGACACGATCACGAGCGGCCTCGAAGTCACGTGGACCTCGACGCCGACGAAGTGGAGCAACGACTTCTTCAAGCACCTGTTCAGCTACGAGTGGGAGCTCACGAAGAGCCCGGCCGGCGCGCACCAGTGGGTCGCGAAGGACGCCGGCGAAGTGATTCCCGATGCGTACGACGCGTCGAAGAAGCATCGTCCGACGATGCTGACGACCGACCTGTCGCTGCGCTTCGACCCGGCCTACGAAAAGATCTCGCGCCGCTTCTACGAGAATCCGGCCGAATTCGCCGACGCGTTCGCTCGCGCGTGGTTCAAGCTCACGCACCGCGACATGGGCCCCCGCGCCCGCTATCTCGGCCCGGAAGTGCCGGCGGAACACCTGCTGTGGCAGGACCCGATTCCGGCCGTCGATCACCCGCTGATCGACGCCGCCGACGTCGCCGCGCTGAAGGCGAAGGTGCTGGCCACGGGCCTGTCGGTGTCGCAGCTCGTGTCGACCGCATGGGCGTCGGCGGCCACGTTCCGCGGCTCGGACAAGCGCGGCGGCGCGAACGGTGCGCGCATCCGCCTCGCGCCGCAGAAGGACTGGGAAGTGAACCAGCCGGCGGCGCTGGCGGCGGTGCTCGAAACGCTCGAAGGCGTGCAGAAGGCGTTCAACGATGCGCAGACGGACGGCAAGAAGGTGTCGCTGGCCGACCTGATCGTGCTGGCCGGTGCGGCCGGCGTCGAGCAGGCGGCGAAGAACGCGGGCATCTCGATCTCGGTGCCGTTCGCGCCGGGCCGGATGGATGCGTCGCAGGAAGAAACCGACGTCGACGCGATGGCCGTGCTCGAGCCGGTGGCCGACGGGTTCCGCAACTACCTGAAGAGCGCTTACAAGACGCCGGCCGAGGCGCTGCTGGTCGACAAGGCCCAACTGCTGACGTTGACGGCGCCGGAGATGACCGTGCTGGTCGGCGGCTTGCGCGTGCTCGGCGCGAACGTCGGCGACTCGAAGCACGGGGTGTTCACCGATCGTCCGGGCACGCTGTCGAACGACTTCTTCGCGAACCTGCTCGACATGGGTACGGAGTGGAAGCCGGTGTCGGCCGCGAGCGACGTGTTCGAAGGGCGTGATCGCGCGACGGGCGCAATCAAGTGGACCGGCACGCGCGTCGACCTGATCTTCGGCTCGCACTCGCAACTGCGCGCGCTGGCCGAGGTGTACGGCAGCGCGGATGCGCAGGAGAAGTTCGTGCGCGACTTCGTCGCCGCCTGGAGCAAGGTGATGAACCTCGACCGCTTCGACCTCGCATGAACCTGGCCGCATCCTGATGCGGTGATGCAGTAACGTGAAACGGCCGGTCCAGCGACCGGCCGTTTCTTCTCTGAACGATGTCTTGTCAAAGGAGTGACGACCATGACGCAAATGATGCTCGACATGCGTGCCGCAGCGTCGCCCATTCTGCGATCGCCGGGCGAGCTGGCGCGCTACGTCGTCGGCTTCGCGATCGTCGTCGGCGGGGCGGTGGAGCTGGTCTCGCAGACGCTGCACGCGCTCGCGTAGTGCGACGATGGGTTCGCGACGCTAGACTGGCGAGTCGCGAACGGATGCCGCGCGACGCGGCATGCGGATTGCTCGACGCATTTTCGCCGGTTCAACATTTCGAATGAGGAGTCCCGAAGATGGCCAAGAAAGGCAACGCCACGCAGATCAACATCGGCATCAGCGACAAGGACCGCAAGAACATCGCGGACGGCCTGTCGCGCCTGCTCGCCGATACCTTTTCGCTGTACCTGAAGACCCACAATTTCCACTGGAACGTGACCGGACCGATGTTCAACACGCTGCACCTGATGTTCGAGGAGCAGTACAACGAACTGTGGCTCGCGGTCGATTCCGTCGCCGAGCGCATTCGCACGCTGGGCGTCGTCGCGCCCGGCACGTTCGGCGAGTTCGCGAAACTGTCGTCGGTGCCGGAAGCGAAGGGCGTGCCGGCCGCCGAGGAGATGATCCGCCAGCTCGTCGAAGGGCACGAGACCGTGGTGCGCACCGCGCGCGAAATCTTCCCGATCGCCGACGCGGCGAGCGACGAGCCGACCGCCGACCTGCTCACGCAGCGGCTGCAGACGCATGAAAAGACCGCATGGATGCTGCGGTCGCTGCTCGCGTAAGCCCGGTGCGGCCGGGGACCGGAAGGCGGACCGCTCCGGGTGGGCTTTGAATCTGGCCCCTGATTGATGCACGCCGCTGCCGGCCGTGCGCAGCGGGCTGCGGCGGCCCGCCGGCCCGCCGCGGCCGCCGGCTGAGGGTCGCGCCGACATGACGCGAAGCACCGCTCGGCTCTAAAATGCCGGGATTCTCTTCCCGGTGCTTCGCCATGCTTGCCCGCTTTCCCCTGTATCTGCGGCTCGTCCGGATGGACAAGCCGATCGGCAGCCTGCTGCTGCTGTGGCCGACGCTCAACGCGCTGTGGATCGCGTCGGACGGCCGCCCGCGCTGGCCGCTGCTCGTGATTTTCACGCTCGGCACGCTGCTGATGCGCTCGGCCGGCTGCGCGATGAACGACTACGCCGACCGCGATTTCGACCGCCACGTGAAGCGCACGGCCGACCGGCCGCTGACGTCGGGCAAGATCCGCGCATGGGAAGCCGTCGCGATCGCGGTGGGGCTGTCGTTCATCGCGTTCCTGCTGATCCTGCCGCTCAATACGCTGACCAAGGAATTGTCCGTCGTCGCGCTGTTCGTCGCCGGCTCCTACCCGTTCATGAAGCGCTTCTTCGCGATTCCGCAGGCGTATCTGGGCATCGCGTTCGGCTTCGGCATCCCGATGGCGTTCGCGGCCGTGCAGGACACGGTGCCGATGCTGGCGTGGGTGATGCTGGTCGCGAACATCTTCTGGTCGGTCGCGTACGACACCGAATATGCGATGGTCGATCGCGACGACGACATCAAGATCGGCATCCGCACGTCCGCGCTGACGTTCGGCCGTTTCGACGTCGCGGCCGTGATGGCGTGCTACGCGGCGACGCTCGGCATCTACGTGTGGATCGGCGTGACGCTCGGCTTCGGCCTCGCGTACTGGGTGGGCTGGGCGGCGGCGGTCGGCTGCGCGCTCTATCACTACACGCTGATCAAGGATCGCGAACGGATGCCGTGCTTCGCGGCGTTTCGCCACAACAACTGGCTGGGCGGCGTGCTGTTCGCGGGCATCGCCGCGCATTACCTGCTGGCGGGCAACTGAACGGCACACCGCGCATGCTTGCGCGCGGCGCCAACGAAAAAGCGACCTGACGGTCGCTTTTTTACGTCTCGCGCCGGCACGACCGGCGCCGCCGTCGCGCTTACGCGCGGCCGAGTTCGTCGCCCATTTCCTTCGCGCGCGCTTCGGCCGCGAGGGCGCCGCGCACGATCGCTTCCTTCACGCCCTGCGCGTCGAACGCCGCGAGCGCGGCGGCCGTCGTGCCGCCCTTGGACGTCACGCGTTCGCGCAGCACGCTCGCCGGTTCGCCCGACTGCGCGGCGAGTTGCGCGGCGCCGGTGAACGTCGCGACCGCGAGCGCGCGGCCCTGCTCGTCGTTCATGCCGAGGCGGCGCGCGGCTTCCTGCAGCGCTTCGATGAAATAGAACACGTACGCGGGGCCGCTGCCCGAAATCGCGGTGACCGCGTCGAGTTGCGCTTCGTCGTCGAACCACACGATCTCGCCGACCGCGCCGAGCACACTCGACGCGAGTTCGCGGCCCGCCGCATCGACGCCCGGCAGCGCGGCCAGGCCCGTCACGCCCATGCCGACCAGCGCGGGCGTGTTCGGCATCGTGCGCACGACGCGCGCGTAGCCGCCGAGCCAGCGGGCCAGATCCGTGCCGCGGATGCCGGCCGCGATGCTGATCACGAGTTGCGACTTCAGGTGCGGCGCGAGCGCCTGCGCGACGTCGTGCAGCACCTGCGGCTTCACCGCGAGCACGATCGCGTCGTAGTCGGCGAGCGTCGCGTCGACGGCCGCGCCGGTGCGGATGCCGAACTGCTGCGCGGCGCGCGCGCGGACGTCTTCGTTGACGTCGATGGCATACAGGCCGTCCGCGGCGACGCCGCGCTTGATCAGGCCGCCGATCAGGGCCGCGGCCATGTTGCCGCCGCCGATGAATGCGATTTTCATGATGTCGGGAATGAGCGAGTGAGTGAACGAAAAGGCGGAAAAGGGCGCGGCGTTCAGTGCGCGTAATCGCGCGCGCCGAAGATCGCGGTGCCGACGCGCACGATCGTCGCGCCTTCGAGGACGGCCGCGTCGAGATCGGCGGACATGCCCATCGACAGCGTGTCGAGCGGCAGGCCGTCGGCGCGCAACGTGTCGAACAACGCGCGCAGTGCGCGATGTGGCGCGCGTTGCGCGTCGGTGTCGTCGGCCGGTTCGGGAATCGCCATCAGGCCGCGCAGCCGCAGCGACGGCAGCGCGGCGACCGCCCGCGCGACCTCGGCCACGTCGGCCGGCGCGACGCCGCTCTTCGACGCCTCGCCGCTGATGTTCACCTGCACGCACACGTTGAGCGGCGGCAGGTGCGCGGGGCGCTGTTCCGACAGGCGCTGCGCGATCTTCAGCCGGTCGACCGAATGGACCCAGTCGAAGCGTTCGGCGACGGGGCGCGTCTTGTTCGATTGCAGCGGCCCGATGAAATGCCATTCGAGGCTCGCGCGCAGGTCGGCGAGCGCGTCGATCTTGTCGATCGACTCCTGCACGTAGTTCTCGCCGAACGCATGCTGCCCGGCCGCATGCGCAGCGCGCACGTCGTCGGCCGGGAACGTCTTCGACACGGCGAGCAGCGAGACGGTGGCGGGATCGCGGCCGGCCGCGCGGGCGGCGTCGGCGATGCGGCGGTGAACGGAGGCGAGGCGGGCGGCGAGATCGGACATGACGGGCACGAGAGCAGGCACGGAAGCAGCACGGAAGCGGGCATGAAGCCGATGCGCCGCGACACGCGGCGCATCGATCCGCTCATTATACGGACGCCGCGCTCCCGGCCGTTACGCGGGAACGCGCCTAGCCGTACAGCAAATGCTCGACGAGCTGGACCCAGTGGGCGACCGGCACCTGCGTGCCGCTCTGCAGGTGCGCGATGCAGCCGATGTTGCCGGACACGATCATCTGCGGCTCGAGCGCCTGCAGCTTCAGCAGCTTCTGCTTGCGCAACCGGTACGACAGCGACGGCTGCGTCAGCGAGTAGGTGCCGGCCGAGCCGCAGCACAGGTGGCTGTCGGCCGGCAGCCGCACGTCGATGCCGAGCGTCTCCAGCAGGCGCTCGACCTTGCCGCGCGACTGCTGGCCGTGCTGCAGCGTGCACGGCGGGTGATAGGCGACCGTATGGATCGCGCGGCGCCGCGCGATCGTCGCGAGTTCGGCCTCGAACGCGAGCAGCACGTCGGAGACGTCGCGCGTCAGCGACACGATGCGCTGCGCCTTCTCCGCGTAGGCCGGATCGTCGCGCAGCAGGTGCGCGTATTCGAGCACCGTCGCGCCGCAGCCCGACGCGTTCATCACGATCGCCTCGACGCCCTGTTCGACGTGGGGCCACCACGCGTCGATGTTGCGGCGCGCGTCGTCGAGCGCTTCGTCGTGATAGTTCAGGTGCAGGCGGATCGCGCCGCAGCAGCCCGCGTCGGGCGCGACGACCGTCTCGATGCCGAGCGCGTCGAGCACGCGCGCGGTCGCGATGTTGATGTTCGGCAGCATCGACGGCTGCACGCAACCGCCGAGCATCAGCATCTTGCGCGGATGCGTGCGGTGCGGCCATTCGAGCAGCCGGGTGCGCGGCGGCACCTTGTCGCGCAGCCGCTTCGGCAGCAGCGGCCGCACGTGCTGGCCGAGCCGCATCATCGGCGAGAACAGCGCCGCGTTCGGCACGACGCTCGCGAGCACGCGGCGCATCAGCCGCTGCTGGGCGGGGCGCTCCACCTGCGCCTCGACGTGCTTGCGCCCGATCTCGACGAGCCGGCCGTACTGGACGCCGGACGGGCAGGTCGTCTCGCAACTGCGGCACGTGAGGCAGCGGTCGAGATGCTGTTGCGTGCTGCGCGTGACGGGGGCGCCTTCGACCATCTGCTTGATCAGGTAGATGCGGCCGCGCGGGCCGTCGAGTTCGTCGCCGAGCAGTTGATAGGTCGGGCAGGTCGCGGTGCAGAACCCGCAGTGCACGCACTTGCGCAGGATCGCGTCGGCCTCGTCGCCGTCGGGCGTATTGCGGATGAAATCGGCGAGATTCGTTTGCATCCAGCCCTCAGAGCTCAGGGTAAAGCCGGCCGCGATTGAAGATGCGCGCGGGATCGAACGCGCTCTTCAGCCCGCGGTGGATTTTCATCATCGGCGCGGGCAGCGGCGTGAACACGCCCGCGCTGCGGTCGTAGGTGTCGCCCGCGCGGAACAGCGTCGCATGGCCGCCGGCCTGTTTCGCGCTCATGCGCACGGTTTGCGCGTCGGCGTCGGTGATCCACCAGCGCTGCGCGCCGCCCCATTCCATCAACTGGGTGCCGGGCAGGTGCATCGGTTCGGTGATCGACGGTAGCGACAGGCGCCACAGCGCATAGCCGGGCGGGATGCCGTTGAAGAACGGGTCGGTATGCTCGCGCAGGCCGGACCAGAAGCGTTCGGCCTCGACCGCGTCGACGACTTCGCCGCCGAGCAGCGTCTTCGCGGATTTCACGGCGGCTTCCGCGCCCGACAGGCGCAGCACGAGCGTGCCGTTGCGCCACGCGCTCGCGCTGACCGGCAGCGGATGGCCGCCCCATTCGTTGAGCTTGCGCACCGCGTCGGTCGCGGTCATCTCGAACTTCAGCGTGACCTCGGCGACGGGCATCGGCAGCACCTTGATCGACAGGTCGAGCATCAGCCCGAGCGTGCCGAGCGCGCCGGCCATCAGGCGCGACACGTCGTAGCCGGCGACGTTCTTCACGACCTGCCCGCCGAAGCGCAGCATTTCGCCGCGGCCGTTCATCAGCGTGGTGCCGAGCACGAAATCGCGCGGGGCGCCGCAGGTGGCGCGGCGCGGGCCCGCGAGGCCGGCCGCGACGCAGCCGCCGACGGTGGCCGTGCGGCCGAAGTGCGGCGGCTCGAACGGCAGCATCTGGCCGCACTCGGCGAGGACGGTTTCCAGTTGCGCGAGCGGCGTGCCCGCGCGGACCGTGACGACGAGTTCGGCCGGGTCGTACGACACGATGCCCTGAAACGCACGCGTGTCGAGTATTTCGCCCTCGAGCGCCTGGCCGTACCAGTCCTTGGTGCCGCCGCCGCGAATCCGCAGCGGCCGGCCGTCGGCACTGGCGGCGCGGATGCGCTCGGCCCATCCGGCGACGATGTCGTCCTCTTCCATGTCCTGTTGCTTTCTCGTCTCGTTGTTCGGTCGATTGTACCGGGGTGGCGCGATTCCACATCGCGACTATCCCTAAGCCCCGTATCGGATGCGGCCTGCCGGCGGCGGCGCCCGAACGCGCCGCGAGGGCGCGGCAGACCCCCGCACCACGGCCGCCGGTGCGGGGCGCGACCCGCGCGTGCCGCTCAGAAGCGCGGCAGGTCGGGGTGCGGCAACAGCCCGCCGCGCACGTGCTGGCGACCGTATTCGGCGCAGCGCGCGCGGGTCGGGATGCCCTTGTCCGGATTCAGCAGCCCGGCCGGATCGAATGCGCGCTTGACCGCGAAGAACGCGTCGCGCTCCTGCGGCGAGAACTGCACGCACATCGAATTGAGTTTTTCGATGCCGACACCGTGCTCGCCGGTCACGCTGCCGCCGAATTCCACGCAGCATTCGAGGATTTCCGCGCCGAACTGCTCGGCGCGGTGCAGCTCGTCCGGGTCGTTCGCGTTGTACAGGATCAGCGGATGCATGTTGCCGTCGCCCGCATGGAACACGTTGATGCAGCGCAGCCCGTAGCAGGTTTCGAGCTGCTCGATGCGCGCGAGTAGCGGGCCGATCGCGCGGCGCGGCACGGTGCCGTCCATGCAGTAGTAATCGGCGGAAATGCGCCCGGCGGCCGGAAACGCGTTCTTGCGGCCGGACCAGAAGCGCAGCCGCTCGTGTTCGTTGCGCGACACCTGGATGCGCGTCGCGCCGTGTTCGCGCAGCACGGCCGTCATCCGGACGATTTCCTCGGCGACTTCTTCCGGCGTGCCGTCCGATTCGCACAGCAGGATCGCCTTCGCGTCGAGGTCGTAGCCCGCGTGCGTGAACGCCTCGACCGCTTGCGTGGCGGGCTTGTCCATCATCTCGAGCCCGGCCGGGATGATGCCCGACGCGATGATCGCCGCCACCGCCTCGCCGCCCTTGACGACGTCGTCGAAGCTCGCCATCACGAGCTGCGCGGTCTGCGGCTTCGGAATCAGCCGTACCGTGACCTCGGTGACGATCGCGAACATCCCTTCGCTGCCGATCATCACGGCGAGCAGGTCGAGGCCCGGCATGTCGAGCGCGAGCGAGCCGAATTCGACGACCTCGCCGTCGATTGTCACCGCGCGCACGCGCATCACGTTGTGCACGGTCAGACCGTATTTCAGGCAGTGGACGCCGCCGGAATTTTCCGCGACGTTGCCGCCGATCGTGCAGGCGATCTGCGACGACGGATCGGGTGCGTAATACAGGCCGTACGGCGCGGCCGCCTCCGAGATCGCGAGGTTGCGCACGCCGGGCTGCACGGTCGCGGTGCGCGCGTACGGATCGACTTCGACGATGCGCGTGAAGCGCGCGAGCGACAGCACGACGCCGAGCGCGATCGGCAGCGCGCCGCCCGACAGGCTCGTGCCGGCACCGCGCGGCACGATCGGCACTTCCATGCGGCGGCAGATCTGCACGATCCGCTGCACCTGCGACTCCGTTTCGGGCAGCGCGACCGCGAGCGGGAGCCGGCGGTACGCGGACAGGCCGTCGCATTCGTACGGCGCGGTGTCCTCGTCGCGGTACAGCAGGCAGTGCGTCGGCAGCACGGCCATCAGCGCCTGCACGACTTCGCGCTGACGCTGCGCGCGTGCGGCGCTCGACAGTTCGACGGGAGCGTTCATGAGGTCTCCTGCGTGCGGCGCGAGCTCGCGCCGCCGGGTCAGCACGTGAAAATCTTGCCTGGATTCATCAGGTTGCGCGGATCGAGCGCGAGCTTGATCGCGCGCATCGTGTCGATCGCGTTGTCGCCGTGCTCCTTCGGCAGGAAGCGCATCTTGTGCAGCCCGATGCCGTGCTCGCCCGTGCAGGTGCCGCCCAGCCGCAGCGCGCGCTCGACGATCCGGTCGTTGATGTGCTCGGCTTCGGCGAGTTCCTCGGGCTTGTCGGGATCGATCAGGATCGCGACGTGGAAATTGCCGTCGCCGACGTGGCCGACGATCGGGCAGGGCAGCGACGACGCGCGCAGGTCGACCTCGGTTTCCTCGACGCACGCGGCGAGCTGCGAGATCGGCACGCACACGTCGGTCGTCACCGCGCGGCAGCCGGGCTTCAGCTGCAGCATCGCGAAGTACGCGTTGTGGCGCGCGGACCAGAGCCGCGTGCGATCCTCGGGGCGGGTCGCCCATTCGAAGCCCTGGCCGGCGTTCTGGCCGGCGAGCGCCTGCACGAGTTCGGCCTGTTCCTTCACGCCGGCCTCGGTGCCGTGGAATTCGAAGAACAGCGTCGGCGCTTCGGTCAGCGTCAGGTTCGAGTGGCGGTTGATCGAGCGCACCGCGAGCGCATCGACGAATTCGACGCGCGCGATCGGCACGCCGATCTGGATCGTCTCGATCACCGTGCGCACCGCGTCGCCCATCGTCGGGAACGTGCAGATCGCGGCCGACACGGCTTCGGGCAGCGGGTGCAGGCGCAGCGTGATTTCGGTGATCACGCCGAGCGTGCCTTCGGACCCGACGAACAGGCGCGTGAGGTCGTAACCGGCCGACGACTTGCGCGCGCGGGAACCGGTTTTGACCACGCGGCCGTCCGCGAGCACCGCGGTCAGGCCGAGCACGTTCTCGCGCATCGTGCCGTAGCGGACGGCGTTGGTGCCCGATGCACGGGTCGCGGTCATCCCGCCGATGCTGGCGTCGGCGCCCGGATCGATCGGGAAGAACAGGCCGGTATCGCGCAGCGCCTCGTTGAGCGCCTTGCGCGTGATGCCGGGCTCGACCGTCACGGTCAGGTCCTCGGCATTGATCGACAGCACGCGGTTCATTTCCGACAAATCGAGCGACACGCCGCCGCGCACCGCGAGCAGGTGGCCTTCGAGCGACGAGCCGGCGCCGTACGGGATCAGCGGCACGCTGTAGAGCGAGCACAGCGACACGACTTCGCGCACGTCGTCGGTGCTGCGCGCGAACACGACGGCGTCGGGCAGTTGCGGATCGAACGGGGATTCGTCGCGGCCGTGATGGGCGCGGACCGCGTCGGCGGTCGACACGCGCTCGCCGAAGGCGGCGCGCAGCGCATCGAGCATGGCGGGAGGCAGCGGGCGGCGCGTGGCGGCCGGCGGGGCAGGGTGATTCACGAATGTCTCCTGACTGCTTGTCGAACTGTCGGCCCATTCTACGCTGTAACGTCCGCTGCGCCTCCCGCCGCGGGCTGCGATAATCGCGTTCCAGCCAACCGGGCCGCATGGCGGCCGCGCACGAGAGGACATTCGCATGGGCAACCGCTTGAGCAAGATCGCGACGCGCACGGGCGACGACGGCACCACCGGCCTTGGCGACGGACGGCGCATCGGCAAGGACGACGCGCGGATCGCCGCGATCGGCGACGTCGACGAACTGAACTCGAATCTCGGCGTGCTGCTGGCCGAGACCTTGCCGGACGACGTGCGCACGGCGCTCGTCACGATTCAGCACGACCTGTTCGATCTCGGCGGCGAGCTGTGCATTCCTGGCCACGCAGTGCTCGACGACACGCATCTCGCCCGCCTCGACCGGTGGCTTGCCGACTACAACGCGACGCTGCCGCCGCTGAAGGAGTTCATCCTGCCGGCCGGCTCGCGCGCGGCGTCGCTCGCGCACGTCTGCCGAACCGTGTGCCGCCGCGCGGAGCGCTCGATCGTCGCGCTCGGGCGCGGCGATACGCTCAATGATGCACCGCGGCGGTACGTGAACCGGCTGTCCGACCTGCTGTTCGTGCTGGCGCGCGTGCTGAACCGCGCCGACGGCGGAACCGACGTGTTATGGGAGCGCGGGCGCGTCCGTTAGCCTGCCGTCACATTTTTGCGCACTGCGACAATTTGCCCGGCGAGCGCTCTCCTTTAAACATGTATTCTTTGTGCATGTTTAAAGGAGAACGAACATGACCCGCATCACCGCTGACCAGATGGCCCGTGTGAAGGCCACCGCCCCCGTCCTCGCCGAGCACGGCGCGACGATCACGAAGCATTTCTATCAGCGCATGTTCGCGCGTCATCCGGAACTGAAAAACCTGTTCAACCAGACGCACCAGAAGACCGGCAGCCAGCCCGAGACGCTCGCGAAGGCCGTTTATGCGTATGCGGCGAACATCGACAACCTCGGTGCGCTGGGCGGCGCGGTGTCGCGCATCTCGCACAAGCACGCCAGCCTGAACATCCGCCCGAGCATTACCCGATCGTCGGCGAGAACCTGCTCGCATCGATCGTCGAAGTGCTCGGCGACGCGGTCGATGCCGACACGCTCGAGGCATGGCGCGTCGCGTACGGCCAGCTCGCGCAGATCCTGATCGGCGCCGAGGCCGATCTGTACGCGAACGCCGCGTGGAGCGGCTTCCGCCCGTTCAGGGTCGCGCGCAAGGTGCGTGAAAGCGACGAGATCACGTCGTTCTACCTGACGCCGGCCGACGGCGGCGCGGCGCCGACGTTCGAGCCGGGCCAGTACATCACGGTGAAGCGTTTCGTCGGCGATCTCGGCGTCGACCAGCCGCGCCAGTACAGTCTCTCGGATGCGCCGCACGGCAAGTGGCTGCGCATCTCGGTGAAGCGTGAGGCCGGCAAGCCGGAAGCGATTCCGGCCGGCAAGGTGTCGACGCTGATGCATGACGGCGTCGAAGCGGGCGCGATCGTCGAAGTGACCGCGCCGATGGGCGACTTCTCGCTGAAGCGCGACGTGGATACGCCGGTCGTGCTGATCTCGGGCGGCGTCGGCATCACGCCGATGATGTCGATGGCGTCGACGCTGATCGCCGAAGGCAGCCAGCGCGACGTGCGGTTCATTCACGCCTGCCGTTCGGGTGCCGTGCACGCATTCCGCGACTGGCTGAACGACACCGTCGGCGAGCACGCGAACGTCAAGCGCACGGTGCTGTACGAGCTGGTGGGCCCGAACGATCGCGTCGGCATCGACCATGACCTCGAAGGGCGCCTCACGCCGGAGCGCGTGAAGCACTACGCGCTGGTACCGGATGCCGATTACTACATCTGCGGGCCGGTCGCGTTCATGAAGGCGCAGCGCGACGCGCTCGTCGCGCTCGGCGTCGCGCCGGAACGCGTGAACACCGAAATCTTCGGGTCGGGTGCGCTCGAGTGAGGTACCGGCGGCCGGTCTCGGCCAACGCAACAATGCAATGAAAAAGCCCGGCGCGAGCCGGGCTTTTTACATGTGGCACCGTGCGGGCGACTTCAGGCGCGCAACATCAGCGTTGCGTGGTAGCGCCACACCTTCGGATCGGCACTGACGAGCGGCATGCCTTCATGCAGTGCCTGCGCGACCATCATGCGGTCGAATGGATCGGCATGATCGGGGAAATCGGGCAGTGCGGCGACGCCTTCGACGTGATCGCTGCTGATCGGCAACTCCGCGAAACCGGCGAGCCGGAACGCTGAGCGGGCATCCCGCGGATGAACGGGGAGGTTGCCCTTGCGATACTTGATTGCGATTTCCCAGATGGATGCGGCACTGACGTACAGCGTGTTCTGGGGATCCTCGATCAACGCGACGGCAGTCGGCGAAAGTTGCGGCGCGCCTTCAGCCGCCCAGAGCGCGATGTGCGTATCAAGCAGCAGCTTCACGGCGTGAGCCCTTGGTCCGAGCTGGCATCGAAGTCCGCGGCGATCGATTCATCGCCGGCATTGAATGCCTCGACGCTTGCCGGGATGTTCAATCCGGCAAGCAACTGACGGGCCGCGCCGATCCGCTTTGGCGCGGCGTAAGGAACGATCCGCGCGACCGGATGACCATTGCGGGCGATCACGACTTCGGCTTCGCGCCCCGATTCAAGCGCTTCGACGAGGCTGGAAAGCCGCGACTTGGCATCGTGCATGTTGACGGTCGGCATGGTCGATCCTCTAGTTAGCTAGGTGATGTTAGCTAGTCTAGCAGAGCGACACGCCGGGCGCAGGCTGGCCGCGTGGCCAATTCGCCGCCAGGCGAGGCCATGCGATCAGCCTGTCGGCTTTCTTCAGTTCCCGCTGCCGCGCGCGACGCGCCGTGCCTTCACCGATTCCGCGAGGCCTTCGAGCACCTTCACGCTGTCGTCCCACGCGATGCACGCGTCGGTGATGCTCTGGCCGTAGGTCAGCGCGCAGCCTTCCTTCAGGTCCTGGCGGCCCTCGACGAGGTGCGACTCGATCATCACGCCGACGATGCGTTCGTCGCCGGCCGCGATCTGGCGGCCGATGTCGGCGCACACGGGGATCTGGTTCTCGTGCTTCTTCGAGCTGTTCGCGTGGCTCGCGTCGATCATCAGGCGTGCGGCGAGGCCGGCCTTGCCGATGTCCGCGCACGCGGCGTTCACGCTGTCCGCGTCGTAGTTCGGCGCCTTGCCGCCGCGCAGGATCACGTGGCAGTCCTCGTTGCCGGCCGTCGACACGATCGCCGAATGGCCGCCCTTCGTCACCGACAGGAAATGGTGCGGCTGCGACGCGGCCTTGATCGCGTCGACCGCGATCTTCACGTTGCCGTCGGTGCCGTTCTTGAAGCCGACCGGGCACGACAGCCCCGACGCGAGCTCGCGGTGCACCTGCGACTCGGTCGTGCGCGCGCCGATCGCGCCCCACGAGATCAGGTCGGCGATGTACTGCGGGCTGATCATGTCGAGGTATTCGGTCGCGGCCGGCAGCCCCATTTCGTTGATCTGCAGCAGCAGCTCGCGCGCGGTGCGCAGCCCTTCGTTGATCTTGAAGCTGTTGTCGAGGTGCGGATCGTTGATGAGTCCCTTCCAGCCGACCGTCGTGCGCGGCTTCTCGAAATAGACGCGCATCACGATTTCCAGTTCGCCCTTGAAGCGCTCGCGTTCCTTCACGAGCCGGCCCGCGTATTCGATCGCGGCCTTCGTATCGTGGATCGAGCACGGCCCGATCACCACGATCAGCCGGTCGTCCATCCCGTGCAGGATGCGGTGCATCGACTGGCGCGAGTGGTAGATCAGCTCGGACGCGGCTTCGGAGCACGCGAATTCGCGGATCAGGTGGGCGGGCGGCGTCAGTTCCTTGAGTTCGCGGATGCGGACGTCGTCGGTGTTGTGCGGGGGCATGCTGTTTCTCCTAATTTTCCGGGGCGCCGTTCGGTCAGTGCGCGTGCGGCAGATTCATCAATTCGGGCGATTCAGTGGTGTCGGTCGGGGCTGCTGAACGGCTGCGGCGGCGACCGACTGGCGAAGGGCGAAAAAAAACCGCCGGGTTCGCCGGCGGTTTTTTCGGGAATTTCGGTTGCGCTTTACGCGCCATCAACCCTCTCGATCCGCCAGCGGTCTGAGATACCAAAAAAAGTAAAAGTAAAACTTGGCGGACATGACGGAAATTCGGCTCGTCAAAAAAGTTGATTCGGAATTTATACCCGGTCCCCGCGCGGCTGGCAACCGGGGACGTTCAAAAATGCGGACAATCCGCGCGTTTTCGTCAAAATGCGCGGATTGTCTGCGCCGCGATGCGGTTATGCCGTACCGCCGACCGTCATCTTGTCGATCCGCAGGGTCGGCTGGCCGACGCCGACCGGCACGCTCTGGCCTTCCTTGCCGCATACGCCGACGCCCGTGTCGAGCGACATGTCGTTGCCGATCATGCTCACGTACTTCAGCGATTCCGGGCCGCTGCCGATCAGCGTCGCGCCCTTCACCGGGTAGGTGATCTTGCCGTTCTCGATCATGTACGCCTCGGACGCCGAGAACACGAACTTGCCGTTCGTGATGTCGACCTGGCCGCCGCCGAAGTTCACCGCGTACAGGCCGTTCTTCACCGACGCGATGATTTCCTGCGGGTCCTTGTCGCCGTTCAGCATGTACGTGTTCGTCATGCGCGGCATCGGCAGCGCCGCGTACGACTCGCGCCGCGCGTTGCCGGTGACCGGCATCTTCATCAGGCGCGCGTTCAGCGTGTCCTGGATGTAGCCCTTCAGGATGCCGTCCTCGATCAGCGTCGTGCACTGCGTCGGGTTGCCCTCGTCGTCGATGTTCAGCGAGCCGCGGCGGTTCGGCAGCGTACCGTCGTCGACCACCGTCACGCCCTTCGCGGCGACCTGCTCGCCAATCCGGCCGGCGAACGCGGACGAGCCCTTGCGGTTGAAGTCGCCTTCGAGGCCGTGGCCGATCGCCTCGTGCAGCAGCACGCCCGGCCAGCCCGGTCCGAGCACGACCGTCATCGCGCCGGCCGGCGCGGGGCGGGCGTCGAGGTTGACGAGCGCCGCGTGCACGGCGTCGTCGACGTAGCGCGACAGGACTTCGTCGGTGAAGTAGCCGTAGTCGAAGCGGCCGCCGCCGCCGCCCGAGCCGATCTCGCGACGGCCGTTCTGTTCGGCGATCACCGTCACCGACACGCGCACCAGCGGCCGGATGTCGGCCGCGAGCGCGCCGTCGCTGCGCGCGACCAGCACGACGTCGTATTCGCCGGCGAGGCCGGCCATCACCTGCGTGATGCGCGGGTCGCGCCCGCGCGCCATCTGCTCGATGCGTTCGAGCAGCTTGACCTTGGCCGTCGCGTCGAGCGACGCGAGCGGGTCGGACGGCAGGTACAGGTCGCGGCCCGAGATGCCCGTCAGCGACGTGGCGGCCTTGATCTTCTGGCGGCCGCCGCCGGCCGCCGCGATCGCCTTGGTGGCGGCGGCGGCTTGCGCGATGGCCTCGGGCGACAGGTCGTCCGAGTACGCGAACGCGGTGCGGTCGCCCGCGACCGCGCGCACGCCGACGCCCTGGTCGATGCTGAAGCTGCCCGATTTGACGATGCCTTCCTCGAGGCTCCACGCTTCGCTGCGGGTCGCCTGGAAATACAGGTCCGCGTAGTCGACGCGATGCGTGAAGATGTCGGCGATCGTGCGCGTGAGCAGGCTTTCGTCGAGGCCGTACGGCGTGAGCAGGATGTCCTTCGCCAGCGCGAGGTTGCGGATGCCGGGTTCGATGATGTTCATGCGGATATCGGGATTCTCAAAAAGTTGTCGGGTGCTGCCGGGCAGATGGGTGGGCCGCGCGGCGTTTCAAACGGTGCGGCGGATTCAGGTCAGCACGCGGTGCCGCCACGCGGGCAGGCTCTGGCGTACGTCGGCGATGCGTTGCGGATCGAGCGTGCCGAGCACGACGCTGGCGCCCTCGTCGCGCACCGCGACGATCTCGCCCCACGGGTCGATCAGCATGCTGTGGCCCCACGTGCGCCGGCCGTTCTCGTGCTTGCCGCCCTGCGCGGCCGCGAGCACGTAGCACTGGTTCTCGACGGCCCGCGCGCGCAGCAGCATTTCCCAGTGCGCGCGGCCCGTCGTATACGTAAACGCCGACGGCACGACCATCAGCGCGCAGTCGCCCATGCGGCGATACAGCTCCGGAAAGCGGAGATCGTAACAGACCGACAGGCCGACCTGCCCGAACGGCGCATCGAACGCGACGACCGTGTCGCCCGCGCGGATCGTGCGCGCCTCGTCGAACGATTCGTCGCCTTTCTCGAAGTTGAACAGGTGAATCTTGTCGTAGCGTGCGGCCTCGGTGCCGGACGGATCGAACACGAGCGTCGTGTTCAGCACGCGATCGGGTTCCGGCGCCTTCAGCGGCAGCGTGCCGCCGATCACCCAGATGCCGTGGCGGCGCGCGGCGTCGGCGAGGAACTGCTGGATCGGGCCATCCCGGTACGGTTCGGCGAGCGCGAGCTTGTCGGTGTCGCGGTGGCCCATGAAGCAGAAGTACTCGGGCAGCAGCACGAGTTGCGCGCCTTCACCGGCGGCTTCCGCGATCAGGCGGCGCGCTTCGGCGAGATTGCGGGTGACGTCCGGCGTGCTCACCATCTGCAGCGCGGCGACCTGGAAGGGCGTGGCGGAACGGGCGGGGTCGGTCATCGCGGAATCGGTTGCGTCATAAATGGGGTGCGGCCCGGCGCGCTGCGCGGGTCGATGCGCGCTCAATGGCTCGAGGCATCGGCCGGACCGTGATTCATCTTACCCTGATCGCTTCCCACCCGCTCGATGTGCGGGTGCGCCCACGAGCCGGTGATCGCGTAGTCGAGCGCGAACGCGCGCGACAGCGTCTGGGACAGCGCGTAGTTCGCGGCCAGCACGCCGACGCCGAGCAGCGGGTTGATGATGGCCGCCCCGATCGCGGCGGCGCCCGCGCTGATCTTCGGCGCGACGTGCGCATGCAGGTCCTGCGTTTCGGTGCCGAGATCGACCGCGCCGCGCACGGTGACGTTCGCGGGGCCCGTCATCATCGAGAAGTCGTCGGTGCGCGCGATCCCGTTCGAAATCCGGCCGGTACCGGTGATCTTGTCGAACGGCAGCCCCTTGCCGACCACGTCGCGGAAATTCAGCGTCAGGAAGCGCGCGAGGCTCTGCAGGCTCAGCACGCCGAGCAGTTTCGCCGCGCCGGGGTCGACCTTCAGGATCTTCCCGTGTTCGAGGTCGAGCGCGACCTGGCCGCCGAGCGACGGGAAGTCGACCGCGGTCGGGCCGCCGCGCCAGCCGACCTTGCCCGTGACCGAGCCGTGACCGTCCGCGAGCGTGCGCGGCAGGCCGACCCGGTCGAGCAGCGCGCCCGCGTTGTCGATGTCGAGCTTGAAGTCGAACACGGTGCGGCGCGGCGCGTCGTTTTCGTCGGCGCCGCGGGCCAGCGCGCGGCGCGAGGTGCGCCAGTTGCCGGTCGCCGTGAGTTTTGCGGCCGGGTTCGCCAGTTCCAGCTTGTCGAGTTGCCAAACGGGCGTGCCGTCTTCGTCGATGTTGCGCGCGTTGACGACGAGCCGGCCGATGTCGTGATCGCGCGCGACGACCTGGTCGACGATCAGGTCGATCGACGGCATCGGGCGGTCGGTCGGCGTCGGCAGGTTCATCGCGCGGCCGACGAGGTCGTGCTGCGAACTCTGCGGCACGACCAGCTTCGCGAGCCGCGCGTTCAGCACGCCCGCGCCGTTGTGACCGCCGCCCGGCGCCCACGACAGGTAGCCCGAGACCTGGTTCGACGCGATGTTCGCCTGCCAGAGGTCGTCGACGTGCGACGCGCCGACGATCACGTTCTCCCAGTTGCGCTTGAGCAGCTTCAGCGTGCCGAAATGGAACGCGAAGCGCTTCGGCGCGAAGCTCGCGAAATCGACGCGCGGCGCGGCCTGCGGTTCCGGTGCGCGCGGCGTGTCGGGCTGCAGCGTGTGGGCGAGGGCGAGCCACGCGTCGGCGTCCAGTTCGGCGACGTCGACGGCCGCGCTCACGCCGTCCTGCGGCATGTCGGGCATCCGGTGGATGCCCATCGCGCCGCGCACCGCGCGCAGCGGCTGGCCGCGCGTCGCGTCGAGCAGGTAGGTCGCGGTCACCGGGCCGAGCGTCAGGTCGGCATGTTCGAGGCGTTTGCCGTCCACCTGCGGCGCCGGCTGCAGCGTGAAGCGGAACGGCATCGGCGTGCCGGCCGGTTTCGCGAACGGCGCCGGGAAGTTCAGCGCGACGCCCGTCAGGTCGGATTGCGCGCTGACGTCGGGCAGGCGGCCCGGCGCGCCGCGCACCGCGACCTTGTACGGTGCGTCGCCGACCACGTGCTCGAGCAGCGCGGCGGCCGCGCCGTGCAGGTTCAGGCCGCGCGCGGCGTCGAGCGCGAGCCGGCCGTCGACGTCCACCGCGTACGGGCCGTGCGACCGGAAGGTGCCGTTCGCGCGCACCGGGCCGCCGAGGAAGCGCCCCGACAGCGCGTGCAGCGACGCGCCGGCCTCGGTGAAGCGCACGCTGCCGCGCAGGGCCGACAGCGGCGGCACGCCGCTCGTCGACAGCGTGTTGCCGCCGAACGCGAGCGCGCCTTCGACGTGCGTGTGCGGATGAGGGACGTGTTGCGGAATCGTGATCTTCAGCGCGAGCGACGCGGGGCCCTGCGCGTCGATCCGCTGGCCGATATGGTTGCTCATCGTGCCGAGCGAGCTGTTGTCCGCGTAGTCGATCAGGTCGGTGAGCGGGCCCTGCGCATGGCCGTCGATGATCAGCGGCGAGTGCGACGGATTGCCGAGGTCGTCGATGCGGCCCGCGACCTTCGTCAGCGCGACGCGCTTGTAGTGCGCGCGCTCGATGTCGAAACGCAGCTTGTTCTGCGCGAGTTCGAACACGCCGTCGATCCCGTCGAGCGCCGGCCAGACGCTCGGCGTGCCGTTCGCGAGCTTGCGCGGCGGGTACGGCGTCGGCTCGAAGCGGCCGCCGGTGAACGGCGCGACGATATGGAACACGCCGGCGTCCGGCTCGTGTTCGAACGGGAATTTCTCGAGCGGGCCGCGCGCGACGATCGACGCGCCCTTGCTCACGGTGCCGTCTTGCAATGCGTGGCCGAGATAGTCGCGCAGGTGCTCGGACATCCCGGTCGGCAGGTAGCGCGGAATGCGCGCGACCGACGCGCGGGCGAAATCGGCGCGCAGGTCGAGCGTGCCGCGGCCGTGGCCGGGGTTCGTGTACGAGCCCGACACCGCGATTTCGGCATCGGGATTCGACACGAGCAGGTCGGGCAGCGACACGTCGACGCGCGCATGCTTGTCGCCGGGCGCGGGCGTGATCGTCCATTTGGCATTGCCGCGCAACCGGTCGAACGTCAGGCGCGGCTCGTCGAATTCGCCGGGCACGGTGACCGCCGCTTTGACGGTGTCGATATGCGCGGAGCCGCCCGTCTCGTTTGCATCGACGCGGCCCCACAGGTTCTCGACGCCCGGCCAGCCGGCGCGCGGGTGACCGCGCGGCGAGAGCCCGGGCGGCGGCTCCTGCGCGGCGAAGCTGATGCCTTGCAGATCGCCGAGGAAGCGGTAGCGGACGATCGGCGCGGCGCCCATGCGCCGCTCCTCGTCGGCGAGATCGGCATGCGCGGGTTTCGCGCGCTCGACCTCGATGTGATAGTTCGACACCATCCCGCGCGGGTCGATCTTGATCAGCTCGTTGCGCAGGCGCGCCGGCAGCGGCAGCCCGCGGATGAATTCGCTGAGGATGCCGAGATCGACGCGGTCGCCGACCACGCTGAGCAGTTGCCCCTGGTTCGCGGTCGGCACGCGGTAGCGTGCCGTCAGCGTCGACAGCGCGAGCGAGCGAGCGAGCGGCGTGCCGTCCGGCAGCGGCGGCTGGCCGAGCTCCGCATTGAAGCGGGTCAGGTGCAGCGTGTAGTCGTGCCCCGCATCGAGCACCATGTCCCAGCCGAAGCCGACCGTCGGCACGTCGAGCCGCGGCTGCGTCGGGCGCACGCGCAGCGCGACGTCGGCGCCTTGCAGGTCGCCGCCCGCCGAGCGCAGGTGGCCGTCGCCGAAGGTCGCCCAGATCGCGTTGTCGATCCGGCCCGCATGGATCGTGAGCGGCACGTCGAGATAGCGCGTGAGCGTCTGCAGGTCGACGGGGCCGGTCGACAGGTAGGCGTCGCCGGTCCAGTTCGCCGGCTTGCCGATCGGCGCGAGCGGTTTGTGCTTGAAGCGCGCGCGGAAATCGAGCGGGCCGAGCAGCAGCGTGCCGTTCGCGGGCGCCTGCAGCGCGGCCTTGTGCACGCGGCCGTCGTTGAGCACCGCGATCCGGATGCCGGACAGCACGAGCTCCGGCGCGGCGTGCTGCGCATCGCGCCAGCGCAGCGTGCCGCCGCGCAGCACGATCGCCTCCTGTTTCAGCAGCCAGGTGCCGAACGTGTCGTTGCCGCCGTGGGTGGTGGCGACGCCGACGCCCGCGACGCTCAGCGAGCCGTCGGCCGCCCGCGCGACCACGAGATCGGGCTGGTCGACGATCAGGCTCGACAGCGCGGGCGACAGCCGCAGCAGCGACATCCACGACAGCGCGGCCGTCGCGTGCGGCACCGACAGCGCGACCTTGCCGTCACGGCCGCGAATCGTCAGGTTCGTGAGTTCGACGCCCGGCTGCATGCCGGACCAGTTCGGGGAAAGCTTGCCGATCGAAAGTTGGGCGTGGAGCTTGTCGGACACGGCGCGCTCGATGCGCGGGCGGAATTCGTCGATGCGGGGCAGCACCACGTAGCGCAGCCCGAGGAAGGCGCCGGACGCGATGAAGTAGGTGCCGATCCCGACTGCCAGCGTCACCCTGAACACGCGACGCAGGACCGGATGATCGTGCTTCGGAGGTCCCGCTTCGGGCGCAGCTACGGCGGATTCCTGACGGTCGGACATGCGGCGGACGGGCGGCGATATGGTAGTTTTGCAGATTGACGTTGAAATGTATCACAGGGGTTCGTGCCGGCGGCCGTTGGGGGCAGCACGGCACGGGCTTTCCGGCGCGCGGTGTCGCGACGGGCGCGTGCGCGTCCGGCGGGGCCGCGCCGAGTCCATGAGGCTGGCCGGCAGCGGGGCGCGCACACGCCGGTTCGCTGCCGGCCGGCCTTTTCCGCCAGGCCCGCTTCTCGATGACCGACGCATCCGCCCTGATCAGCACGTCCTATTCCCGATACCTTGCCCGCGCGGCTGCCGCGCGGCCCGCGCTGGCCGAACAGATTGCCGCGTGGGCGGCCGCGCCGCTCGGCCGCGCGCAGCTCGACGCGCGCCTGACCGAACTGCTCGCGACGCCCGCCGGCACGGCCGCGCCGGGCGAGGAGCAACTGAAGCGCGCGCTGCGGCAGTTGCGCGCCGAGGCGTTCGGCGCGGTCGCGGAACGCGACCTGCGCGGGCTGGCGGACGTCGCCGAGGTCACCGGCGCGATGACCGATCTCGCCGAAGTGGCCGTGCAGCGCTCGCTCGCGCTGCTGTCGGCCGAACTCGAGGCGCTGTACGGCGAGCCGCGCGGCGCCGACGGCCAGCGCGTCGTGCTCGGCGTGGTCGGGATGGGCAAGCTCGGCGGCCGCGAGTTGAACGTGTCGTCGGACATCGACCTGATCTTCGTCTACGAGGACGACGGCGAAACCACCGGCGGCACGCGGTCGCCGCTGTCCACGCAGGAATACTTCACGCGGCTCGGCCGGCGCCTGATCGGCGTGCTGTCCGAGGTCACGGCCGACGGCTACGTGTTTCGCGTCGACATGCGGCTGCGCCCGAACGGCGATTCGGGGCCGCTCGTCTGCAGCATCGGCATGCTCGAGGAATATTTCTACGTGCAGGGGCGCGAGTGGGAGCGCTATGCGTGGATCAAGGGGCGGCTCGTGTCGGAAGGCGACAGCGACGCCGCGCAGCGGCTGGCGGCGCAGCTGGAATCGATCGTCAAGCCGTTCGTCTACCGTCGCTATCTCGATTTCGGCGTGATCGGTGCGATCCGTTCGCTGCACCAGCAGATCCGGCACGAAGCCGCGCGGCGCGCGTCGATGCGGCCCGACAAGGCCGACGACATCAAGCTCGGGCGCGGCGGGATCCGCGAGATCGAGTTCAGCGCGCAGGTATTCCAGCTGATCCGCGGCGGCCAGGATGCGGAATTCCGCGTGCGGCCGACGCTCGCGGTGCTGCGGCATGCGCAGGCGCGCGGGCTGATCGGCGACGACGTGTGCGCGCGCCTGACCGATGCCTACAATTTCCTGCGTACGCTCGAGCACCGGCTGCAGTACCGCAACGATGCGCAGACGCACGCGATGCCGGTCGAGCCCGACGAGCGCGCGGCGCTGGCCGCGTCGCTCGGTTTTGCCGACTATGCGGCGCTGATGACGGTGCTGGACGAACACCGGAACTTCGTCGAGGCGCAGTTCGACCAGATCTTCGCGGACAAGGTGAAGGGCGGCGGCCCTTGCACGGCGGGTGACGACACGGCAGCCGCGTGGATCTGGAGCGGCGCGCTGGCCGACGACGGCGAGGACGACGCGCTGGTCGCGCGCCTCGACGGCCTCGGGTTCGCCGATCCGGCCGCCGTGCTCGCGCGGCTGCGCGCGATCTGGCAGTCGTCGCGCTATACCGGGCTGCCGGAAAAGAGCCGGCAGCGCTTCGACAGCGTCGCGCAGCGCGCGCTCGACGCCGCGCCGACGATCGACGCCGCGCGCCGCGACGACACGATCGTGCGCCTGTTCGATCTGCTCGAGACGGTGAGCCGGCGCGGCGTCTATCTCGCGCTGCTGACCGAATATCCGGCGGCGCTCGACCGTGTGCTGTCGGTGCTCGGCGCGACGCGCTGGGGCGGCGGCTACCTGATCCGCCACCCGCAGCTGCTCGACGAATTGCTCGATGACGAGGCGATCGCGAGCCCGTTCGACTGGCCCGCGTTCAAGGATGCGCTGCGCGCGCGGCTCGCGGCGGCCGACGGCCCCGAGCAGCAGATGGACCTGCTGCGCCACGCGCAGCACGCGGAGGTGTTCCGGATCCTGCTGATCGACCTGGCCGGGCAACTGTCGGTCGAGCATGTGAGCGACCGGCTGTCCGAGCTGGCCGACGCGGTGCTCGACGTGACGATCGAAGTCGTCTGGTCGCAGCTCGCGAAGCGCCACCGCGACGTGCCGAAGTTCGCGGTGATCGCGTACGGCAAGCTGGGCGGCAAGGAGCTCGGCTACGCGTCGGATCTCGACCTGATCTTCCTGTACGACGACCCGGACGAGCGCTCGGCGGACGTCTACACGACCTTCACGCGGCGCCTGATCACGTGGCTCACGACCGCGACCGGCGCGGGCGCGCTGTTCGACATCGACCTGCGGCTGCGGCCGAACGGCGAGGCCGGGCTGCTCGTCACCGATCTCGACGCGTTCCGCCGCTACCAGTTGCGCGAGGGCGATGCGGCGAACACCGCGTGGGTGTGGGAGCACCAGGCGCTGACGCGCGCCCGCTACAGCGCGGGCGACGCGCAGATCGGCGCGGCTTTCGAGGCGATCCGCCAGCAGGTGCTGACGACGCCGCGCGACGGCGGCGTGCTCGCGAAGGAGATCGTCGATATGCGCGGCAAGGTGTTCGCCGGCCATCCGAACCACACCGAGCTGTTCGACCTGAAGCACGATCGCGGCGGGATGGTCGACATCGAGTTCATCGTCCAGTACTGGGTGCTGCTGCATGCGTCGAGCGACGCGGAGCTGATCCGCAATACCGGCAACATCGCGCTGCTGCGCGAGGTCGCGCGTTTCGGGCTGATGGGCGAGGACGAGGCCGAGCGTGTCGGCGCGGCGTACCGCAAGTACCGGAAGCTCCAGCACAAGCTGCGGCTCGACGGGATGGAGAAGGCACGCGTCGATCCGGCAGTGGTGGCCGACGAGCGGGCGGCCGTGACGGCGCTGTGGGAGCGCGTGTTCGGGGCCGTTGATGTTCAGGGCGGCTGAAACGGGCGTTTGAGGCGCGCGTTCGAATTCCACGGACGATTCCGCGGCGCAAGGCGGATGCGATCGAGCGGCCGATCGTCCGTCCGTGAAAAAAGACCGGCGCACACGCCGGTCTTCCTGCATTCGGCCAACGCGGTGCCAGCGTCAGGCCGCCAGCATTTCCTTCGCGTGCTTGCGTGTGGTGGCCGTGATTTCGAGCCCGCCGAGCATCCGCGCGACTTCCTCGACGCGGCTCGCCTTGTCGAGCGCGACGACCGACGACACCGTGCCGCCGCGCTCGTCGGCGCCTTTCGCGACCTGGAAATGATGGTCGCCGCGCGCGGCGACCTGCGGCAGGTGCGTCACGCACAGCACCTGGCGGTCGCGGCCGAGCTGGTGCAGCAGGCGGCCGACCACTTCGGCGACGCCGCCGCCGATCCCCGTGTCGACTTCGTCGAAGATCAGCGTCGGCGTCGGGCTCGCCGCGCTGGCGATCACCGCGAGCGCGAGGCTGATCCGTGCGAGCTCGCCGCCCGACGCGACCTTCGCGAGCGGCCGCAGCGGCACGCCCGGGTGCCCGGCCACGCGGAACTCCACCTGTTCGAGCCCGTGCGGGCCGCCGTCGACGAGCGGCACGAGCGCGACTTCGAAGCTCCCGCCCGCCATCGACAATTCCTGCATGCCGGCCGTGACGGCCGTGCCGAGCGCCTTGGCCGCCTGCGCGCGCGCCTTCGACAGGCGTTTGGCGTCGGCGAGATAGGCTTCCCGCGCCTTGGCCTGCGCCGCCTCGAGCGCGCCGAGATCGGCGGCCGCGTCGAGCGCGGCGAGTTGCGCGCGGCGCGCCGCATGCTCTTCGTGCAGCGTGTCGGGCGGCAGCCGGAACTTGCGGGCGGTCGAGTGCAGCGCGTCGAGACGCGTTTCGACCTGCGCGAGCCGCTCCGGGTCGAGATCGACGCGCTGCGCGTAATGCGACAGCGAATAGACGGCTTCCTGCAACTGGATCTCGGCCGGCTCCAGCGACGCGAGCGCATCGCCGAGCGCGGTGTCGTAGTCGGCCAGGCTGCGCAGCTTCGACACGATCGCGCCGAGCTGCGCGAGCATCGCGTCGTCGGACTCGGACAGCGCGTTGAGCGCGCCGCGCACGCCTTCGATCAGGTTCGCCGAATGCGACAGGCGCTTGTGTTCGTTGCTGACTTCGTCCCATTCGCCGGCTTGCGGCGCGAGCTTGTCGAGTTCGGCGAGCTGCCACGCGAGCTTTTCGCGCTCGAGCTGCAGTTCGCGCTCGTGCGCCTTCGCGGCGTCGATCGCCTGCGTCGCGTCGCGCCATACGCGCCACGCGCGCGCGACGTTCGCGGCATCGGCGACGAGCCCCGCATGCGTGTCGAACAGCTCGCGCTGCGCGTCGGGCCGCATCAGCAGCTGGTGCGCGTGCTGGCCGTGGATGTCGACGAGCATCTCGCCGAGTTCGCGCAGTTGCGCGAGCGTCGCGCTGGTGCCGTTGATGAATGCGCGCGAACGGCCGTTCGCGTCGATCACGCGGCGCAGCATCACGCTGTCCTCGGCGTCGAACGCGTGTTCGTCGAGCCAGCGCGCGACGCGGTCGTGCGGCGTGAATTCGGCCGTGATGTCGGCGCGACCGCAGCCGGTGCGCACGACGCTCGCGTCGGCGCGTTCGCCGAGCGCGAGGGCCAGGGCGTCGATCAGGATCGATTTACCGGCGCCGGTTTCGCCGGAAAAGACGGAAAAGCCGCTGTCGAATTCGAGATCGAGCGCGGCGACGATGACGAAGTCGCGGATCGAGAGGTGGCGGAGCATGGTGTCGGGAGCAGCGGCGTCAGGACGCCTTGTCGTCTTCGTTCGATGCGTGTTCGTTCCAGTGCAGCTTCTTGCGCAGCGTCGTGTAGTAGCTGTAACCGATCGGGTGCAGGAACGGCACCGTGTGCTTCGAGCGGCGCACCTCGATCGTATCGTTCAGTTCGAGCGACGTGAACGACTGCATGTCGAAGTTCACGTTGACGTCGCGGCCGCCGACGATCTGGATCGCGATCTTCGAATCGTCGGGCAGCACGATCGGCCGGTTCGACAGCGCGTGCGGCGCGATCGGCACGAGCACGACGCCCGCCAGCTGCGGATGGAGGATCGGGCCGGCCGACGACAGCGCGTACGCGGTCGAGCCGGTGGGCGTCGCGACGATCAGGCCGTCCGAGCGCTGGTTGTACATGTAGCGGCCGTCGACCGACGCGCGCAGCTCGACCATCCCGGAGAAGCCGCTGCGGTTCACGACGACGTCGTTGAACGCGAGCGCGTGGTAGATCGGTTCGCCGTCGCGCACGATCCGCGCCTCGAGCAGCGAACGCTCCTCGCGCTCGAACTTGCCGGCCAGCATCACGGGCACGAGCGCCTGCATGTCGGATGCCGCGATGTCGGTGATGAAGCCGAGCCGCCCGTGGTTGATGCCGATCAGCGGGGTCCGGTACGGCGCGAGCTGGCGGCCGATGCCGAGCATCGTACCGTCGCCGCCGAGCACGATCGCCACGTCCGCTCGTGCCCCGATTTCGGCCGGGGTGAGCGCCGGATAGCCGGCGATGCCGATTTCCCGCGCGGTATCGCCTTCGAAGACGACCTCGAAGCCGAGCGTGGCGATGCTGTCCGCCAGCGTGGCGAGCGGTTCGGCGATGCCGGGCGTGTTGCTCCGGCCGACGAGCGCGACAGTCTTGAACTGATTACCGGTTTTCATGCCGGCATTACACCATAGCTCGTTGACGAAAAGAACCGGCTGTGCGCCGACGGGGCCGGATCGGGCCGCCCCGCGCAACGGTGGCCGACGGTACTCGCCGCAGTCGCGCGGTTGCGCTAAAATTTTCCACCATGCTAGATCCTCGCGCACGAACCCTCCTGAAAACCCTGATCGAACGGTATATCGCCGACGGTCAGCCGGTCGGCTCGCGCACGTTGTCCCGTTACTCCGGGCTCGAGCTGAGCCCGGCGACGATCCGCAACGTGATGTCCGACCTGGAGGAACTCGGCCTCGTGTCGAGCCCGCACACGTCGGCCGGCCGCATTCCGACGCCGCGCGGGTACCGGCTGTTCGTCGATACGATGCTGACGGTCGAGGCGCCGATCGACGCCGAGGCCGTCGCGCGCCAGGTGCAGAACACGCTGCAGGCCGGCGAGCCGCAGCAGCGGGTGGTCGCGGCTGCCGCGAGCGTGCTGTCGAACCTGTCGCAGTTCGCGGGCGTCGTGCTGACGCCGCGCCGCAGCCACGTGTTCAAGCAGATCGAGTTCATGCGCCTGTCCGACAAGCGCATCCTGCTGATCATCGTCACGCCCGAGGGCGACGTGCAGAACCGCATGCTCGCGACGCCGCGCGACTATTCGCCGTCGCAGCTGACCGAGGCGTCCAACTACATCAATGCGCATTTCGCCGGCCTGTCGTTCGACGAGGTGCGCCGCCGCCTGCGCGACGAGATCGACCAGTTGCGCGGCGACATGACGACGCTGATGCACGCGGCCGTGACGGCCAGCACCGAGGTGCCCGACACCGAGGACACCGTGCTGATTTCCGGCGAGCGCAACCTGCTCGAGGTGGCGGATCTTTCTTCCGACATGGCGCGGCTGCGCAAGCTGTTCGACGTATTCGACCAAAAGACGGGCCTCCTGCAACTGCTCGACGTGTCGAGCCACGCCCAGGGCGTGCAGATCTTCATCGGCGGCGAATCGACGCTCGTGCCGATCGAGGAAATGAGCGTCGTCACCGCGCCGTACGAGGTGAACGGGCAGATCGTCGGCACGCTCGGCGTGATCGGCCCGACCCGCATGGCGTACAACCGCGTGATCCCGATCGTCGACATCACCGCGCGCCTGCTGTCGCTCACGCTGAGCCAGCAATAACCGGTGACCCGCCGGCGGTGGCGGGCAATCGCCGGCCAGATCCCGCCCCGCTATCGTGCCGCGCCGTCGCTCGCGGCGACAGTCGGCCGAACGGCACGGGGCGGCCCGCTATAATCGAGGACCGTCCGGTCCCGTGCCTCGAGCACGTTCTTGCCCATGCGTTTCGATCTTGAGCCGCCTTCGAGCGTCGCGGCCGCCCATCGCATCGGTGTGCTGCTGATCAATCTCGGCACACCCGACGCGCCCACGCCGCGCGCCGTACGGCGCTACCTGGCCGAATTCCTGTCGGACCCGCGGGTCGTCGAAATCCCGCAGGCCGTCTGGCAGGTGCTGCTGCGCACGCTGATCCTGCCGCTGCGCGGCCGCTCGTCCGCGAAGAAATACGCGGCCGTCTGGATGCCCGAGGGTTCGCCGCTGCGCGTATACACCGAGCGCCAGACCGACAGCGTGCGGCATCTGCTCACGTCGAACGGCTATCACGTGATGGTGGACTACGCGATGCGCTACGGCAGCCCGAGCATTTCGCATGCGCTCACGCAGTTCAAGCGCGCCGGCGTCGAGCGCGTGCTGCTGATGCCGATGTATCCGCAATACTCGGCGTCGACCACGGCCACCGCCTTCGATGCCGCGTTCGACGCGCTGGCGCGCATGCGCAATCAGCCGGAAGTGCGCTCGGTGCGGCACTACGCCGACCATCCGGCCTATATCCATGCGCTGGCCGAGCAGGTGCGCCAGTACTGGTTGCAGCACGGCCGGCCCGATTTCGCGGGCGGCGACAAGCTGGTGCTGAGTTTCCATGGCGTGCCCAAGCGCACGCTCGATCTCGGCGACCCGTATCACGACCAGTGTCAGCAGACGGGCGCCTTGCTGATGGCCGCGCTGGGGTTGTCGACCACCGAATGCCGCGTCACGTTCCAGTCGCGCTTCGGCAAGGCCGAATGGCTGCAGCCGTACACCGCGCCGACGCTGCGCGAATTCGGCGAGGCCGGCGTGCGGCGCGCCGACGTGTTCTGTCCCGGCTTCACGGCCGATTGCCTGGAGACGATCGAGGAAATCGGCATGGAGGTGCGCGACGAGTTCCTCGCCGGCGGCGGCAAGACTTTCCACCGGATTCCGTGCCTGAACGGCGCGTCCGCGTGGATCGGCGCGCTCGGCGAGATCGTCGCGGAGAATCTGCAGGGCTGGCCCGTCAAGGCTGCGCAGCCCGAACCGGTTAACTGAGATGAAACGACTGCCGCGTCCACTGCACCCGCTGCCGCCCGAAGGCGCGGCCGGCCTTTGCAGGGCGGCCCGGCGGAGACTGACATGAACTACAAGATTTCCACGGAGCCGGGCGCGAAGCTGCGGATCGACAAATGGCTGTGGGCGGCCCGGTTCTTCAAGACGCGCTCGCTCGCGACCGATGCGGTCGACAAGGGGCACGTGAAGATCGGCGGCGCGGCGGTCAAGCCGTCGAAGGACGTGCGGGTCGGCGACGACGTGGAGATTGCGATCGACGGCATCGTCTGGCACATTGCCGTGCTGGGCGTGTGCGACGTGCGCGGGCCCGCGAGCGTCGCGCAGACGCTTTACGAGGAAACGGAAGCGGGGCGGGCCGCGCGGCTCGCCGAACTGGAGCGGCGCCGCACGTATCGCGAGCCGGCGGCCGAACTGCACGGCCGGCCGACGAAGCGCGACCGGCGCATCATCGACAGATTTTCTGGTGGGAGCTGAACATCTGGTCGAACGTCGCCCGCGCGCTTCCGTATTCGGTCGTGCGGTCGGTGACGGCTCCCGACAGGCAGATGGTGGTGGTGCCGGCAATGAGTACCAGCGCGACCACCGATATCGCAAAGGTCAGTTTCACGGTACTCCCCTCGACAACAAGGGTGAAAACGGCGCCAGGTGGATGTCAGGCGACGGTCAGCTCAGGGTAAACACGCTTTCCGACGCTTGAATGGAGTGTAGTGCAGCGGGCCTGTGCGGAGCTAGTCCTTGCCCGGTAAGCGTTGTTACAGGCCGTTTCGCCCGATCCGGCGGACTATGCGACGCCTGCACCGGAAAGTGCGCGGTTGTTTCGCGGCATTGGCGAATGCCGGCGAAAGACCCTCTTGAAATCGCAGTTTTCGCCCTTATTTGCACCAGTAATGTGCGGTGCCGCCGGGTATACGTCCGACGGTTGCCGATTTGGCTTCAACCTCTAATCGACTTTCAGCGACATGGAAAACACGCAAGAGAACCCGACTACCCCATCGGCCGAAGACATCGGCAGCGAGAAGCAGGCGGCGCAAGGCGCCGCACCCGCTGCCGAAGCTGCCGACGCGGCGCTCGCGGAGGCTCAAGCCAAGGTCGCCGAGCTCCAGGAAAGCTTCCTGCGGGCGAAGGCCGAGACCGAGAACGTGCGCCGCCGCGCGCAGGACGACGTGTCGAAGGCGCACAAGTTCGCGATCGAGAGCTTCGCGGAGCACCTGCTGCCCGTGCTGGACAGCCTGGAAGCGGCCGTCAACGATACCTCCGGCGACATCGCGAAGGTGCGCGAAGGCGTCGAGCTGACGCTGCGCCAGTTGACGAGCGCGCTCGAGAAGGGCCGCGTCGTCGCGATCAACCCGGTCGGCGAGAAGTTCGATCCGCACCAGCACCAGGCCATTTCGATGGTGCCGGCCGAGCAGGAGCCGAACACCGTCGTCACCGTGCTGCAAAAGGGTTACATGATTGCCGACCGCGTGCTGCGCCCGGCGCTCGTCACCGTCGCGCAGTCGAAGTAAGGCAGCGGAAATGGTGCCCGCCGGCATCGATCCGGCCGCGTTCGACGCGTTCGACATGCAGGCGCTCGACGCCGGCACCTTCGACGCGGCCGTCGGCGGCGCGGGCGATGCGCTGGCCGTGGTGTTCTTCTGGGGCGTCGACTGCTTCAACTGCGAGATCGCGAAGAAGGCGATGCTCGCCCAGCCCGACGCGATCCGTGCGCTCGGCCTGAAGTGGTTCCATTGCAACGTGTACGAACACCATGAACTGGGGCGCCGCTTCGGGCTGCACGGCGTGCCGACGTGGTTCTTCTTCCACCGCGGCAAGCGGCTCGGCCGCGCGACGGGCTGGCATGGCCTCGCGCAGTTCCAGGCAGCCGTCGCGGCGGCACGGGGAAGATCGCCACGGCGGCCGATGCCGCGGCGGCCGCTGCACCGGCCGGCGAGCGCGCCGCCGGCCCGCACGATCCGCTAGCCGGCGGCGATTGAAAAAATTTAATATCCGCATCGCTCGTCCGGTCTTGAAAACGGATCGGACGGACGCATTTCGGGAACAGAGTTGAATTCTGGCGTGCGAAACCGCCCAAAAACGCGGCGTTTCGTGCAGCAAACAAGCATTTCTGGAGATTAGGAAAAAATGGGAAAGATCATCGGTATTGACCTCGGCACCACGAACTCGTGCGTCGCCATCATGGAAGGCAACCAGGTCAAGGTCATCGAGAACTCGGAAGGTGCGCGCACCACGCCGTCGATCATCGCGTACATGGACGACAACGAAGTGCTCGTCGGCGCGCCGGCCAAGCGCCAGTCGGTGACCAACCCGAAGAACACGCTGTTCGCGGTGAAGCGCCTGATCGGCCGCCGCTTCGAAGAGAAGGAAGTCCAGAAGGACATCGGCCTGATGCCGTACTCGATCATCAAGGCCGACAACGGCGACGCATGGGTCGAAGCGCACGGCGAAAAGCTCGCGCCGCCGCAGGTCTCGGCTGAAGTGCTGCGCAAGATGAAGAAGACGGCCGAAGACTACCTCGGCGAGCCGGTCACGGAAGCTGTGATCACGGTGCCGGCGTACTTCAACGACAGTCAGCGCCAGGCGACCAAGGACGCCGGCCGCATCGCGGGCCTCGAAGTCAAGCGGATCATCAACGAGCCGACCGCGGCCGCGCTCGCGTTCGGCCTCGACAAGGCCGAGAAGGGCGACCGCAAGATCGCCGTGTATGACCTCGGCGGCGGTACGTTCGACGTGTCGATCATCGAGATCGCGGACGTCGACGGCGAAATGCAGTTCGAAGTGCTGTCGACCAACGGCGACACGTTCCTCGGCGGCGAAGACTTCGACCAGCGCATCATCGATTACATCATCGGCGAGTTCAAGAAGGAGCAGGGCGTCGACCTGTCGAAGGACGTGCTCGCGCTGCAGCGCCTGAAGGAAGCCGCTGAAAAGGCGAAGATCGAGCTGTCGTCGGGCCAGCAGACCGAAATCAACCTGCCGTACATCACGGCGGACGCGTCGGGCCCGAAGCACTTGAACCTGAAGATCACCCGCGCGAAGCTGGAAGCGCTGGTGGAAGACCTCGTCGAGCGCACGATCGAACCGTGCCGCATCGCGATCAAGGACGCAGGCGTCAAGGTGTCGGACATCGACGACGTGATCCTGGTCGGCGGCCAGACCCGCATGCCGAAGGTCATGGAGAAGGTGAAGGAGTTCTTCGGCAAGGATCCGCGCCGTGACGTGAACCCGGACGAAGCCGTCGCGGTCGGCGCGGCGATCCAGGGCCAGGTGCTGTCGGGCGACCGCAAGGACGTGCTGCTGCTCGACGTGACCCCGCTGTCGCTCGGTATCGAGACGCTCGGCGGCGTGATGACGAAGATGATCAACAAGAACACGACGATCCCGACGAAGCACGCCCAGGTGTACTCGACGGCCGACGACAACCAGAGCGCCGTGACGATCAAGGTGTTCCAGGGCGAACGCGAAATGGCAGCGGGCAACAAGCTGCTCGGCGAGTTCAACCTCGAAGGCATCCCGCCGGCACCGCGCGGCGTGCCGCAGATCGAAGTGACCTTCGATATCGACGCGAACGGCATCCTGCACGTCGGCGCGAAGGACAAGGCGACCGGCAAGGAAAACAAGATCACGATCAAGGCGAACTCGGGGCTGTCCGAGGCAGAAATCGACCAGATGATCAAGGACGCGGAAGCGAACGCAGCGGAAGACCACAAGCTGCGCGAGCTGGCCGATTCCCGCAACCAGGGCGACGCGCTGGTGCACAGCACGAAGAAGGCGCTGACCGAGTACGGCGACAAGCTGGATGCGGGCGAGAAGGAAGCCATCGAAGCGTCGCTGAAGTCGCTTGAAGAAGTGCTGAAGGACACGTCGGCCGACAAGGCGGCGATCGACGCGAAGGTCGAGGAACTCGGCAAGGTTTCGCAGAAGCTCGGCGAGAAGATGTACGCCGACATGCAGGCCCAGCAGGCGGGTGCGGCCGGCGCGGCCGGTGCGGCGGAAGGTGCGGCCCACGCGGGCGGTGCGCAACAGGCTGCCGACGACGTCGTCGACGCCGAGTTCAAGGAAGTGAAGAAGGACTAAGCCGGGTTGCAATGACACCGTACGCCGCGCGCGCGAAAACGCGCGCGGCGCGGCTGACAAGCGGTCTGTCTTTCCTTCCGGATGGCCGGATCGACTCCACGCCTGGCGGGCCTTGCGGCCCTCCGGGCACATTTGTTTTTTGGCGGGTGCTGCGCGAGCCGTTCGCGGACGGTGCAGCGCCAGACGAGTCGAGAGACTTTACTGCGGGCGAAAGGAGCCGCCGCGTGCGCGATGCGTGGCGGCACAGTGAATCGATATGGCGAAACGGGATTACTACGAGGTTCTGGGCGTCGCGAAGAATGCGAGCGACGACGAAATCAAGAAGGCATATCGCAAGCTTGCGATGAAGTATCACCCTGACCGCAATCCGGACAGCAAGGATGCGGAAGAGCATTTCAAGGAGGCGAAGGAAGCCTATGAAATGCTCTCGGATGGTCAGAAGCGGGCCGCGTACGACCAGTACGGCCACGCGGGCGTCGATCCGAACATGGGTGGTGCGGGCGCACAGGGTTTCGGCGGCTTCGCGGATGCATTCGGCGACATCTTCGGCGACATCTTCGGCCAGGCTGCGGGCGGCGCCGCGCGCGGCGGCCGCGGTGGCCCGCAGGTGTACCGCGGCGCCGACCTGCGCTACAGCATGGAAATCACGCTCGAGCAGGCCGCGCATGGCTACGACACGCAGATCCGCGTGCCGAGCTGGGTGTCGTGCGAGGTTTGCCACGGGTCGGGCGCGAAGCCCGGCACGAAGCCGGAAACCTGCCCGACCTGTCATGGCCAGGGCACGGTGCGCATGTCGCAGGGCTTCTTCAGCATCCAGCAGACCTGCCCGAAGTGTCACGGCACGGGCACCTATATCCCCGAGCCGTGCGCGCATTGCCACGGGTCGGGCAAGGTGAAGGAAACCAAGACGCTCGAAGTGAAGATCCCGGCCGGGATCGACGACGGGATGCGGATCCGCTCGGCCGGCAACGGCGAGCCTGGCATCAACGGCGGGCCGCCGGGCGACCTGTACGTCGAGATCCACATCAAGCCGCACTCGGTGTTCGAGCGCGACGGCGACGATCTCCACTGCCAGATGCCGATCCCGTTCACGACCGCCGCACTCGGCGGCGAGATCGAGGTGCCGACGCTGGCCGGCCGTGCGTCGTTCCCGGTGCCGGAAGGCACGCAGTCGGGCAAGACGTTCCGCCTGCGCGGCAAGGGCATCAAGGGGTTGCGCTCGAGCATCGCGGGCGATCTGTACGTGCACGTGCAGGTCGAGACGCCCGTGAAGCTGACCGACCAGCAGCGCGACCTGCTCAAGCAGTTCGAGAAGTCGCTGGCCGAAGGCGGTGCGCGTCACAGCCCGCAGAGCAAGAGCTGGTTCGACCGTGTGAAGAGCTTCTTCGAGTAACGGCATGACTGAAGGCAACGAGAGCGCGTCGTTCGCGCTCTTGGACGATTGCGACTCGACCGCGTCCGCGCGGTCGAGTCGTTTGTATTCGGGCTTCGTGCGCGAACGCGTGTGCACGGACCCGGCGCAGCTCGACGCCATCGATGCGGCGCTCGCGCAGGATTTGCGCGACGGGCTGCATGCGGTCGTCGTCGGCGATTACGCATTCGGACGCAACCTGCAACGGGCGCAGCCGGGCCATGCCCCGCTGCGCTTTTTGCTGTATGCGTGCTGCGAGCGGCTGTCGCGCGACGAAGTCGACGCGTGGCTCGCGCAGCAGGACGGCGGCGGCACGCCGTCGATCGCGGGTGTCGCGCATGTCGCGAAGAGCGTGTCGCGCGATGCGTTCGATGCGGCGATCGGCGCGGTGCACGACGCGCTGCGCGCGGGCGATTCGTATCAGGTCAACTACACGTACCGGCTGAATTTCGACGTGTTCGGCACGCCGCTCGCGCTGTACCGGCGGCTGCGCGCGCGCCAGCCCGTCCGGTACGGCGCGCTGATCGCGCTGCCCGGCGGCGCGTGGGTCGTATCGTGCTCGCCCGAGCTGTTCGTCGAGAAGCAGGGCGACGTGCTGCGCGCGCGGCCGATGAAGGGCACCGCGTCGCGTTCGGCCGATCCGCGCGAAGACGCGGCGGCCGCCGCGTTCCTCGCGAGCGATCCGAAGAATCGCGCGGAGAACGTGATGATCGTCGATCTGCTGCGCAACGACGTGTCGCGGATCGCGCGCACGGGCACCGTCAAGGTGCCGGCGCTCTTCTCCGTCGAGCCGTATGCGTCGGTGTGGCAGATGACGTCGACGGTCGAAGCCGGCTGGCGCGACGGCACGACGTTCGCGCAGATGTTGCGCGCGCTGTTTCCGTGCGGATCGATCACCGGTGCGCCGAAGTACAAGACGATGGAACTGATCGACGCGATCGAGTCGACGCCGCGCGGACTCTATACGGGTGCAATCGGCTGGCTCGATGCGCCGAAGGACGAGGCAGGGCAGGCAGGCGCTGCAGCGTCCGGCGGCGTGGCCGGTTGCGGCGATTTCTGCCTGTCGGTGGCGATCCGGACGCTGACGCTCGATGCGGTCGACGTCGACAACAACGACACGGACGGCGCGGACGGCGCGGACGGCGCGGACGGCACGGGCACCGCCACCGTCGGCCGGCGGCGCGGCACGATGGGCGTTGGCGCGGGCATCGTGCTCGACAGCGTCGCGGCCGACGAATATGCGGAGTGCGAATTGAAAGCGCGATTCCTGACGGACGCCGACCCCGGCTTCCAGTTGTTCGAAACGACGGCCGCCACGCGGGCGGACGGCATCCGCCATCTCGATCGCCATCTCGCGCGGCTGCAGCGCAGCGCCGATGCATTCGGCTTCCGCTTCGACGCCGACGCGCTGCGTCGCGAGATCGATGCACGCTGCGCGGCGCTCGGCGGCGACGGCGCGTACCGGATGAAGCTCACGCTGGCGAAGGACGGCACGATCGAGATCGTTGCGGCGCCGCTCAAACCGCTGCCGGCAGGGCCGGTCGGCGTGCTGCTGGCAGCCGCGCACGGCTTCGCGCCGACCCGCGCGAGCGATGCACTGCTGCTGCACAAGACCACGCGCCGGGCCGAATACGACCGCGCGTGGCAGGTGGCGGAGGCGCTCGGCGGGTTCGACATGCTGTTCGTCAACGAGCGCGGCGAGGTGACGGAAGGTGGGCGCTCGAACCTGTTCGTGAAGCTCGACGGCCAGTGGGTGACGCCGCCGCTGGTGTCCGGCGTGCTGCCGGGCGTGATGCGCGGGGTGCTGCTCGACGATCGCGCATTCGGAGCGGCGGAGCGCGTGGTGACGCGCGACGATCTCGCACGCGCGCAAGGGCTGCTGCTGACCAATGCGCTGCGCGGTGCGCTCGACGCGGTGCTGAAGTGACGAGGTGACGGAGCGGGGCACCGTATGCTTGCTCCGGCGCGACGAACCCGTTCATCCACGCGGCGCACAAACGAAAAAGCGCGGCGCCCCGCAAAGGGCGCCGCGCTTTTTTACATCCGGTCTTCCACGTCAGAACGAGTGTTCGGGGCCGGGGAACGACCGATCCTTCACCGCGCTCACGTAGGCTTCGACGGCCGCCTGAATGTTCGGCTGCCCCTGCATGAAATCCTTCACGAAACGCGGCCGCTTGCCGGGGAATACGCCGAGCATGTCGTGCAGCACGAGTACCTGCCCCGAGCAGTCGACGCCGGCGCCGATGCCGATCGTCGGGATCTTCAGCATGTGCGTGACTTCGGCCGCGACGAGCGTCGGCACGGCTTCGAGCACGACGAGCTGCGCGCCGGCATCCTCGATCGCGCGCGCATCGCGCAGCAGTTGCGCGGCGCCGGCTTCGGTCTTGCCCTGAACCTTGAAGCCGCCGAACGCATGCACCGACTGCGGCGTGAGGCCGAGGTGCGCACAGACGGGCACCGAGCGTTCGACGAGGAAGCGGATCGTGTCGGCGAGCCATTCGCCGCCTTCGAGCTTGACCATCTGCGCGCCCGCGCGCATCAGCTTGACCGCGTTCGCGAACGCGTCGACCGGCGTGCCGTACGTGCCGAACGGCAGATCGGCGACGACGAGCGCGCGCGGCTGCGCCCGTGCGACACAGGCGGTGTGGTACGCGATGTCGTCGATCGACACGGGCAGCGTGGTCGTGTGGCCCTGCAGCACGTTGCCGAGCGAATCGCCGATCAGCAGCACGTCGGTGCCGGCGCGATCGAGCAGCGCGGAAAAGCTCGCGTCGTAGCACGTGAGCATCGCGATCTTCTCGCCGGCGTCGCGCATTGCCTGCAGCTTGGGTACCGTCACGGCAGGCCGGCTCGATTCCTGGAGATAGGTCATGGGAAATCCGGGTCGATGGGGGTAGAACGACAGGCGGGACGCGTCAGCGCGTCGTCTCGCCCTTGACGAAGAATTCCTTGCGGCCGCGCATCGTCTCGATGCGCTCGACCAGCAGGGCGAGATCTTCGGGGAATCCAGCGGGTTCAGGTGTTCGGCTGCGACCGTCAGCACCGGCGTGCGGTCGTAGTGGTAGAAGAATTCGTTGTACGCGTCGACCAGCGAGCGCAGGTACGCGTCGCTGATCTGCAGTTCCATCGGCAGCCCGCGCTTCTGGATGCGCGAGAACAGCACTTCGGGGCTGGCCTGCAGATAGACGACGAGATCGGGCGACGGCGCCTGCGGCACGTCGACGTGCGTGGCGATCGAGCGATACAGCTGCCACTCGTCTTCCGGCAGGTTCAGCCGCGCGAAGATGTCGTTCTTCTGCGGCATGAAATCGGCGATGACGGGGCGGCCGGTTTCGAGCGCGCCGATCAGCTCGCGCGCCTGCTGCGCCCGCTGCAGCGCGAACGACAGCTGGACCGGCAGCGCGTAGCGCGCGGTGTCGCGGTAGAAGCGTTCGAGGAACGGATTGTCCTGCGGGCGCTCGAGCAGCGTCTGCATCGACCAGCGCTCGCCGAGCAGGCGCGCGAGCGACGTCTTGCCGACGCCGATCGGCCCTTCGATCACGAGATAGCGGTGCGGGGCGCGAAGGTCGGGCGCGGTGACGGTCAGCGGAGTCGAGTTCATCGGCAGCGGGTCTTGTCGGCGTCTTCGCCGGCAGCGAGCGCCTTCTGCATCAGGCACTGGCAGGTTTGCACCTTTTCGACGCGCTGATCCGCGACGGCGGCGAGAAAGGCGTCGGCACGGCCGCGCGCGGGATGTCGAGCGCCGGCTCGATCTCGACGAGCGGCACGAGCGCGAATGCGCGGTCGGTGAGGCGCGGGTGCGGGACGATCAGGTCGGGTTCGTCGATCGAATCGGCGCCGTACAGCAGGATGTCGAGGTCGAGCGTGCGCGGCGCATTGCGATACGGGCGCTCGCGGCCGAAGTGATGTTCGATCTTCTGGCAGAGCGCGAGCAGCTCGCGGGCCGACAGCGTCGTGTCGAGCTTGACGACGCAGTTGTAGTAGTCGTCGCCGCCCGCTTCGAAAGGCGCCGTGCGATACAGGCTCGACTTGCCGAGGATCGAGATGGTGCGCTGCTGCGCGAGGCACACCACCGCGTCCTTCAGGGTCTGGCGCGCATCGCCGAGATTCGCCCCCAGTCCGATATATGCAACCGTCATGGCATCACTTCCTACGTCGTTCGCCGGCGCGCGCGTCAGTCGTCGGAACCGCTCGCGGTATCGCCCGCGGCATCCGGTGCCTGCTCGGCGGCACCTTCACCCGGCTTGCGGTTTCGTGCACCGCCGCGGCGGCGCCGCTTGCGGGGCGATTTTTCCTTCGAGCCGCCCTGCGTGAGCAATGCCTCGCGAGCGGCCGCGTCGCCTTCGATGAAATCCGTCCACCACTGTCCGACTTCCGCATCGAGCTCGCCGGATTCGCAGCGTAACAGGAGGAAATCATACCCCGCTCTAAACCTTTGGTGTTCCAGCAGCCGCATCGCGCTGCGGCCCGAGCGCTTCTCGAGGCGCAGCTGCAGGCCCCAGATCTCGCGCATGTCGGCCGAATAACGCTTGTGGATCGCGAGTTTCTCGGTCTGCATGTCGAGCACGTCGTCCATCGCGCGATGGAGCGCCGGCACCGGGATTTCGCCCGCGGCCGTGTATTGCTCGAAGCGCTGGCGCATGTCGTGCCACAGCAGCGTCGCGAACAGGAAGCCCGGCGACACCGGCTTGCCGGCGCGCACGCGCGCGTCGGTGTTGTTCAGCGCAAGCGTGATGAATTTCTCGCCCTGCGGCTGTTCGAGCACGACGTCGAGGAGCGGCAGCAGCCCGTGATGCAGGCCTTCCTTGCGCAGCCGCTGCAGGCAGGCGAGCGCGTGGCCCGACAGCAGCAGCTTCAGCATTTCGTCGAACAGGCGTGCGGCGGGCACGTTGTTGATCAGGTCGGCGAGCGCGTGGATCGGCTCGCGCGTATGCGGTTCGATCTCGAAGCCGAGCTTCGCCGCGAAGCGCACAACGCGCAGCATCCGCACCGGATCCTCGCGAAAGCGCGTGGCCGGATCGCCGATCATCCGCAACAGGCGGGCGCGGACGTCGGCCATCCCGTCGTGGTAGTCGAGCACCGTCTGCGTCGACGGGTCGTAGTACATCGCGTTGATCGTGAAGTCGCGGCGTGCGGCGTCCTCGTGCTGCTCGCCCCACACGTTGTCGCGCAGCACGCGGCCGCTCGCGTCGACCGCATGCGTGCGGCGATCGAGTTCGTCGCGCTTCAGGCGCCGCGGCGGCTCGGCTGTGGCCGCCTCGGGCGGCGCGTCGACCAGCGCGCGGAACGTCGACACTTCGATCAGGTCCTGTCCGAACTGCACGTGGACGATCTGGAAGCGGCGGCCGATCAGGCGCGCGCGGCGGAACAGGCGCTGCACCTCGGTCGGCGTCGCGTCGGTCGCGACGTCGAAATCCTTCGGCGCGATGCCGAGCAGCAGGTCGCGCACGGCGCCGCCGACGATGAACGCGCGGAAACCCGCCTGCTGCAGCGTGTCGGTCACGCGCACCGCGTTCTTCGAGATCAGCGCCGGGTTGATGCCGTGCACGCTGGCCGGCACGACGGTTGGCTCATGGTTGCTGCGCGGTTTCTTCGCGCCGCCGCCGCGGGCGCCCTTCGGGGTGCGCGGGGCAGCAGGGGCCGCTTTGTCGGCCGGGGCCGCTGCGGGATGCGTTTGCTCGGTTTCGTCCTGGCCGAGGAGCTTGCGAATGAATTTTTTGATCACGACGTTCAGAAGAGATCGAGGATACGCCAGCCGCGGTTGCTTGCATGCGCGCGCAGCGTGTCGTCAGGGTTGGTCGCGATCGGGTCGGTGACTTTCTCGAGCAGCGGGATGTCGTTGTGCGAGTCGCTGTAGAAATAGCTGTGTTCGAAGTCGTCCCAATGCTTGCCGAGCGATGCGAGCCACGCTTCGGTGCGCACGATCTTGCCTTCGCGATAGCTCGGCGTGCCGGTCGGCCGGCCCGTGTACGGCGAATCGGGATGCCCGTCGGTCGTTTCGACCTCGCACGCGATCAGCGTGTCGACGCCGAACGCGGTCGCGATCGGGCGCGTGATGAATTCGTTGGTCGCCGTCACGACGCAGCACAGGTCGCCCGCATCGAGGTGCTTGCGTACCAGTTCGAGCGCGGCGGGCGTCATCGCCGGCCGGATCACCTCGTGCATGTACTGCTCGTGCCATTCGGCCAGCTGCGCGCGCGAATACTTCGCGAGCGGCGTGAGCATCGCCGTGAGGTACGCGTGGATGTCGAGCCGGCCGGCCTTGTAGTCGGCGAAGAACTGGTCGTTCTGACGCGAGAAGCTTTCCGCGTCGACGATGCCGAGCTTCACCATGAAGCGACCCCATTCGTGGTCGCTATCGGTCGGGATCAGCGTGTGATCGAGGTCAAAGAGTGCCAGATTAGTCATGGAAGCGCATTTTACTCGAAGCGGTTCGGGCCCGTGCCCGGTGGTGTGATGTCGTCGCCGGGACGCGCGAGCATCCGGCGCAGCAGCGGCAGCGTGACCGCTCGCTTTTGCTCGAGCGAGAAGCGGTCGAGCGCGTCGAGCAGGGCCATCAGGCTCGGCATGTCGCGGCGGAAATGGGTCAGCAGGTACGCGGCGATGTCGTCGGTGAGCGCGATCCCGCGCTCCTTCGCCGCGAGCTTGAGCACGGCGATCTTGCCGGCGTCGGACGGCGGCGACAGGTGGAACACGAGCCCCCAGCCGAGGCGCGTGCGCAGATCCTCGCGCACGTCGAGCGCGAGCGGCGCCGCCGGGCCCGCCGCGACGAACGCGCTCGACGGGTGCGCGCGCACTTCGTTGAACAGGTTGAACAGCGCGACCTGCTGCGTGTCGCTCATCCGGTCGCAGTCGTCGATCGCGTAGATGCCGATGCGCGGGTCGAACGTGAACGCGCCGAGCGGGCTCTGCGGCGTCAGGTAGCGCGCATAGCCGTACGACGCGTCGCTCACGAGCGCCTGCAGCAGGTGGGTGCGGCCGCTGCCCGGCTCGCCCCAGATGTAGAACGACCGGTCCGGCACGGGGCCGGCCGCGAGCGCGAGATCGAGCTTCTGCAGGCGCGTGACGAGCTCGTCGTTCTCGTCGCTCATGATGAAGTTGTCGAACGTGGCGGGCGGCGGCGTGCCGAGATCGAGCGTCAGTTGACGGGACACAGCAGTCACAATGCGGATCGGTTGAAAAAACGCGCGCCGTACGCCGGGCACGCGCGGGGGAAGGCGCCTCGGCTGGCTTCACGCGCGACCGTACGCACGGCGGCGCGGCGCGGGTTTCGGCGCGCTTCGCCCGGCGATGAAAACGGGGACGTGTTGACCAAGATGCAATCCCTGACGATTCGGTGCTGGGAATTCCGGCCAACGGGCCGGCTTCGGGTAAAATCGCATTTTACCGACCT